>NC_008346.1:675000-988750 GCF_000014725.1 Syntrophomonas wolfei subsp. wolfei str. Goettingen G311 | reverse complement strand
GCTTAAATCCTCATAATACAAAGATAACTTATCCACCATCTTTTGTGCAATATCTGGATCAACTGCCAAATAGGAACCAAAGTCACTCTGCTGCACCGAATCCCTTAGTATTCCCTCCAGAGAGGGGTCAAGCGTAAGCACGGTCAACCTGCCCTCTTCGCCGGCATATTGCAAACTGATCTGTCTCTTCAAGGCTTGCCGCACATATTCAGTTAATACATCGGTGTCCTTGGTGATTTTAGCGTAATCAGCCAGAGTTTCCAGGATACTCACCATATCTCTGATAGCTACCTGTTCTTTGAGCAGATTGGCCAGGACTTTTTGTACATCACCAATATTCATCAAATCAGGTATTAATTCCTCCACTACTGCAGAATTTTGCTCTCGGATAAAGCTTATGGTATTTTGTATTTCCTGTCTTCCCAGTAACTCAAAAGCATGGGTTTTAATAATGGAGGTCAGGTGAGTAGCCAATACCGATGGTGGATCCACCACCGTATAACCTTTTAGTTCGGCCGGGTCTTTTGCCGTTGTGTCGATCCAGCGTGCCGGCAGGTTAAAAGCCGGCTCAATAGTATCAATACCCAGGAGTTCCTGATCATTTTCTATTCCTGGTCCCATGGCCAGGTAATGATCTAAAAATAATTCTCCAGCGGCAATTTGCGATCCTTTTATTTTTATTACGTAGTTGTTGGGCTTTAATTGCATATTATCCCGGATACGAATGGGTGGCACTACAAAACCCAGCTCTACCGCACATTGGCGCCGAATCATAACAATCCGCTCCAGGAGATCCCCTCCCTGTTCGGCATCAACCAGGGGTATCAGACCATAGCCCAGTTCCATCTCCATTTTCTCCACCTGCAACAGCTCTACCACATTTTCCGGCTTCTTGATGGCCTCTGCTTCTTCCACTTCCTCCAAACGCTCTTCATCTACCAAGTCGCCGGTAGAATTACGGAAAAGCATATAAAGTATGCCGAAAAAGGCCGCCAGCGAATACATGGGCAACCGGGGTAACCCTATGCTACCCAGGACCAGCAGAATAACTGCGGCCAAACCCATGGCTTTGGGATAGGCAAACAACTGGGTGGTCATTTCCTGTCCCAGGCTTAGCTTGGAGGCGCTCCGGGTTACCACAATTCCGGTTGCGGTTGAAATGAGCAAGGCGGGAATCTGCGTAACCAGCCCATCTCCAACCGTCAGAAGAGTATAAACCTGCAAGGCCTCATCCCAGCTCATGCCTTTCTGGGCCATACCTATGATAAAACCACCAACGATATTGATTATTATAATAATTATGCCAGCAATAGCATCACCCTTGACGAACTTGCTGGCACCATCCATGGCCCCGTAAAAATCAGCTTCCCGCTGGATGTTTTCTCGTCGGCTTCTGGCGGTATCCTCATCAATAAGCCCGGCATTTAAATCTGCATCAATAGCCATCTGTTTTCCGGGCATGGCATCCAGGGTAAAGCGGGCGGCAACTTCAGATACCCTTTCTGCTCCTTTGGTAATAACTATAAACTGAATTACCACTAAAATGAGAAAAATAACCATACCTACTACCGGGTTGCCCCCTACCACAAAATTGCCAAAAGACTGGATTACTTCTCCAGCATAGGCATATAAGAGTACCAGCCGGGTGGAAGATACATTCAGAGATAAACGAAAAAGGGTCATGACCAGTAGCAACGATGGAAATACTGAAAACTCCAGCGGTTCGGTATTGAACATGGAGACCATCAATATTATCAAGGCAAAGCTGATATTAAAGCTCAGCAAGATGTCCAGCAATACTGGTTTCATAGGAATAATCATCATCATAACGATGCTGACTACCAGTATAGCAATCATCAGATCACTGTGCTTAAACAAGCTATTCATCCAAACCCTCGACTCCATAAACCTATCCTCCCACCCCTATCCCCAGGGATGCAGAGCAGCCTTACACTACTCTTTTCTTCTGCTTGTAGACGAAAGCCAGGACTTCGGCCACGGCCTGGTAGAGTTCCTCTGGCACCAGGTCGCCGATTTCCGTGTTGTAATAAAGCGTCCTGGCCAGAACAGGATTCTCAACTATTACTACCCCATGCATTCGGGCAATCTCTTTTATTTTTAGAGCCATGAAATCCTTACCCCGGGCTACCACCACCGGAGCTTCCATCTTTGAAGCCTCATACTTTAATACTACTGCAAAATGAGTCGGATTAGTTATAACTACATCAGCCTTAGGAACTTCAGCCATCATCCTCTGCATGGCTATATCCCTTTGAATTCGTCTCTGCCGTGATTTCAGCTGCGGGTCTCCTTCTGTCTGTTTGTATTCCTGCTTAATCTCATATTTGCTCATCTTTAGCGACTTTTCATGCTCATACCATTGAAATATATAATCTGCTATCCCTATAATGATAAAGACCAATCCCACTTTCATCGCCATCTCGAAAACAATACTGCTTAAGACCTGCAAGCCGGCAATGAGCTCCATGTCAATAAAACGAGGGAAAAGGATATAATGTTTTCTCATTACCGAATATACTATATATCCGGTCACTATTACCTTGAGCAAGGATTTGCCCAACTCCACCAGAGCTCGCTTGGAAAAGATCCTTTTAAATCCTTCCACCGGGTTAAGCCTTTCCAGCTTGGGGGTCAGGCTTTCCCCGCTAAAGACGAATCCCACCTGCAAATAGGTAATCAGCAGGGCTACTATGAAAGTAGTCAAAAATATGGGAAAAATCATTTTTCCCATTATAATTAAGACCTCGAGCAACATGAAATATATATAATCATTGGAAAAATCCTGCTGGGTTCTCTGCAACAGGTATAAAGTTGTGAAGGACTTTAGATTATTAACCATATAGGGAAAGGCCATAAAACTGGCCACGGAGCCAGCGATAAGAATAATGGCTGAGTTAAGGTCGGTACTCTTGAATACCTGGCCTTTTTTCCGGGCTTCTTCCCGCCGACGTGGTGTAGCCTTTTCTGTTTTCTCCCCCATGCCATCATCCGCAAAAAGCTGCAGGTCCATGAGGAAATACCGGTATTGTTCCTCCATAATTCTTTACCCCATAAAAAGAATAATTCGATCCAGATAGCCGAAAAACTCGGCAAAAAGAACATTGTATACCCAGAGATAAATGGGTAAAAGAAGAAGCAGGGTGATCAAGCCCAAAAATATTTTTAGGGGCAGCCCCACCAGAAATACATTCATCTGCGGTACGGTTCTGGCTATAAAACCCATAGCCACATCACTGGTCAAAATGGCGACCAGCATGGGCGCCGCAATCTTTACCGCAACCACAAAGATATAAGTCCCTACTTCCACCAGCAGTTCCAAAAAACCGCCCGGCAAATGGGCACTCATAACCGGAACTATGGCATAGCTCTGGGCTAATGCCTGCAGAAGATAATGATGACCATCAATAGCCAGGTAAGTCAATAAAGCCAGGGCTTGGGTAAAGTTGCCCATTAAGGGGATTTGGGTCCCTGACTGCGGGTCAACCACATTTACAATGGAAAACCCCATCAGCATATCCATTAGCTGCCCGGACAGTTGTATGGTGGCTAAAACCGCATAAATAACAAAGCCAATGGTATAACCGATAAAGATCTCCACCGCCAGAGCCGCTATGAACAAACCGGGCGTATTGATATTCCGGCTATATTCCACCGGTACAAAATAGGCCAGGGTAGCCGCCAACATTATAACAATTAAAGCTCTAACCCGCCCCGGCATCATCCTGCTGCTGAATATGGGAGCAGTGATAAAAAGTCCGGACAGGCGGGCCAGCAAAAAGAAAAAGCTTTCCAAAGCATAGGGCATATAGCTTTACCGTCCTTTTTTTAAGCATCGGAAGAAACTGCGGAGCAATCTCAACACAGTTATATCGTAACAAAACTAGGGATAGCCAGAAAAAGGTCATGAGTAAAAGCAGTAATTACATTGAGCATCCAGGGTCCGAAAATAATTATCACCAAAAAAACTACAATTATTTTGGGCACAAAGGTCAAGGTCATCTCCTGCAGTTGAGTAGTGGCCTGTAGAATACTTATAAGCAAACCGGTAATCAAAGCAGCCCCCAGAACCGGAGCGGAAAGCAGCAAAACCACTATTAAAGCTTCATTGGCTATTCCCAGAATTATATTCTCGTACAATGCAGATTTCTCCTCTCCTGCCACTTGCCAGGACTTTGCTTCATACCCTCAAAATTATTTAAAACTCAGTATCAAGGATTGTATAACCAGGTTCCAGCCATCAACCAGAACAAAGAGCAGTATCTTAAAGGGCAGTGAAATCATCATCGGAGGCAGCATCATCATGCCCATGGACATCAAGGCGCTGGCCACCACCATATCAATTATCAGAAAAGGAATAAAGATAATAAAGCCTATCTGGAAAGCCGTCTTCAATTCGCTGATTACGAAAGAAGGAATCAAAACATAGTTGGGAATGTCTTTAAAATTATGCGGCCTTTCCATCTTGGACATTTTCACAAAAAGAGCCAGATCTTTTTCCCGGGTTTGTTTAAACATAAAACTTCGCAAGGGATTCATCCCTTTTTCAAAGGCTTGCTCCTGGGTGATTTTTCCCTTAAAATAAGGCTGCAAAGCCTGTGAATTTACTTCTTGAAATGTTGGGGCCATGACAAAAAAAGTAAGAAAAAGAGCCATACCAATCAAGAGTTGGTTGGGGGGCATCTGCTGGGTGGCCAGTGAAGTTCGAATAAAGGCCAGTACTACCATGATCCGGGTAAAAGAGGTTAGCATAATCAATATGGCAGGAGCCAGGGTAAGGACGGTAATAAGTATTATTAGCTGCAAGGCTACGGACAAGTCTTGGGGCTCACCTGCCCCTCCACCAATTTGCAGGTTCAGATTAGGTAACTGCAATGGTTCTGCGGCCACTGTGCCGGGAAAAACCAGCAGAAGCAAGAAAAGCAGAAATAGTATTTTGGCATAGGATAAGCCCCATATATTAGTCTTTGTTTTCATCACTTCTTTTGCTGCCAAGCCTTTTTTCCTCCATACTCTTATATGAAAGCTGTTCTAATCGCCTGACCTGTTCACCCATAAGCAGGCTGAAATCTTTCCGATCCGGTTTGGATTTCTTGAATCCAAAAGCACTTAGTTTCTTTTTGAGCTCCGATAAACCAGCCCCGGTCGGCTTTTCTCCGGGCGAAATATCTATCTGACTAATCTCTTCACGGAGTTTAGGGTTGTCTACCTCGAAAAGAAAAGAAATGCTATGATCAGTAACTCCAATAGCATACAGCTTTTCACCAATTTCACATAAGACTATGCCCCGGTTTTGACCCATAATCACCTCGTCAACCACGTGTAACCAGCTTCCTTGCATTTTTTGATTAACCTGTTTTCCGAATATGCGGATCACCGACCAGGCAGCAGCAATAATCAGTCCCAACACCACAATAAGTTTAAGGAAATCCAACCACAGGCTGGAGGAGCGATCGTTACTGGGGGGTTCTTTGTCCAGTTCCTGGTTCAAATCACTCATATTATCAATGGCCCCAACATTCCCAGCCAGCATAGCCATTACAAGCAAGGCCAGGATTGCCAGAGGGAAAATCCTTTTACGCCAGGCAATCATACTCTTCACTTCCAAACCAGCTAGTTAGACCAGTGCCTTGCTTACTGCTTCAATCACTCTTTCCGGTTGAAAAGGTTTTACAATAAAATCTTTGGCCCCGGCCTGTATGGCATCGATTACCATAGCTTGCTGGCCCATGGCACTGCACATTATGATACGAGCTGCGGGGTCTACTGCTTTTATCTCTTTAACCGCAGCTATACCATCCATCTCCGGCATGGTTATATCCATTGTTACCAGATCCGGTTTCAGTTCTTTGTATTTTTCTATAGCTACATTACCGTTTTCCGCCTCCCCCACAACAGTATAGCCGTTTTTACTTAATATATCTTTTATCATCATCCTCATAAAAGCAGCATCATCAACAATCAATACTCTTTTCCCCATGGTAAACCTCCCCAGCAATTATTGTAACTTATTCATACGGTCTATCGGACTTATTATGGTGGTAATGCGAATACCGTAGTTTTCATCGATTACGACAACCTCTCCCTTGGCAATGAGCTTGCCGTTAACCAGTAAATCAACCGGTTCTCCAGCTAATTTATCCAACTGAATTATGGCACCCTGATTCAACTCCAATATCTCTCCTATAGTTTTTTTGGTCTTTCCCAATTCTACCGATACGTCCAGAGGAACATCCATAATGAGATCGAGATTCTGAGGGCTATGGAGCATATTGCTCTCCTGCAGGGGAGCAAATTGAACCGGCTGAACAGCAAATTGTGGCCGATTACTCATTTCCCGGGGACTTTGTACAAAAGCCTGGCCATAAATCGGTTCTTGTGGTGGCGGCGAAATTGCGGTTTCCGCCTGGCGGGGGGCAGCAACTGCCGCTGCTTTTGTTTCCGGTAGAGGCATACCGACAAGAGGTTCTTCCATTACCGCTTCGGCGCTGGATTCCTCAGCCGTACTCCCCAAAAGTATGGACATTATGTTCTCCACTGCCTCCATGGGAATGATCTGCATGATTTCACTGTTGATCAGATTCTCAATCTCCATTTTGAATTTTATTTTAACCACATCATCAAAACTGGTCGACAACTGTAGGAACTCTTTTCCCATATCTATGACGGTCAATTGCGGTGGCGCAATATCAATCCTCTGGTTAAACATAGAAGATAGGCTGGTGGTGGCCGAACCCATCATCTGATTCATGGCTTCCCCCACTGCACTCAATTCCAGGTCTCCCAAGTTTTTTCCTTCGGCAGATAGACCATCTCCTCCCATCATCAGATCGGCTATTATGGCAGCATCTTCCTCCTTGATGACCAGGACATTGGTTCCCGTCACTCCCTGCGTATAACTGACCTCTACTACCAGAAAAGGCAAAGGATAAAGCAATTGTAATTCTTCCGGATTGGTAACTGATACATCAGGGGTTGTAATGGATACTTTCTTGCGCAGCAGGGTAGACAGTGTGGTAGCAGCAGTTCCCATACTGATATTGCCTACTTCTCCCAGGGTATCCTTTTCAAAATCACTTAGATTTATGGAAGAAGTGGAGACAGGGTCGCTACTGCTGCCGATAGTATCAGTAACTGGAGAACTTCCCGTCAACAGGGCATCTATTTCTTCCTGAGATAGGATTCCATCATTCATTCGCTTTCCTCCTCTACAATCCCGGTAACCTGTATTGCCATCCGGTTGGCAAAAACTCCAGGCTTCCCAAGAAATTTGGCTCTATTGCCTATAACAATATCTAACTCCTGACTGATATTCCGATTCAGGGGTATGACATCTCCCACCGACAAAGCCAGCAAATCTCTCACCGTTATCACTGTTTTACCCATAACTACCTTGATGGGAATAGTGGTATTTTCCAACTTGGTTCTTATAGCCGCAATATTGGCCGGCGACCTCTCCTGGGCGGCGGTCGAATAATAATAGTGTACATTTAATTTATCCAGGATAGGCTCCAAAACCAGGAAAGGTATACAGATATTTATCATCCCCATCACATCACCCATTCGGGTCTCCAGGGAAACAATTATCATAATTTCCGTAGGTTGAACCAGCTGAGTAAACTGGGGGTTGGTCTCCACCCGTTCCAGGGAAGGCTCAATCTGAATAATGCTCCCCCAGGGCTCTTCCAGGTAATCCAGCATCCGCTGAGATAAGCGCTCAATCACCGTCTGTTCAATTTCCGTAAGAGCTCGAGCCTTGCTGGGAGCATAGCCCGGTCCTCCCAGGAGCCGGTCTAAAAAAGCAAATCCCAGGTTAGGATTAATTTCCATTATAGCACTGCCATGCAGGGGATAAAGAGAGAAAATATTGAGTATGGTTGGGTTAGGTATGGAACGAATAAACTCCTCATAGGTCAGTTGTTCCACCGACAATAATTCCACCTGCAAGGGAACGCGCAACTGCCCGGAAAGATAAGTCCCTAAAGTGCGAGCATAGTTTTCATATATAACTTGCAGGGTATGTATCTGATCCTTGGAGAACTTGTTGGGCCTGCGAAAATCATAAACCTTAACCTTGCTCTTCAGCTCTTCTTCTTTAAGCAGGTCAGCATCAACCGAACCATCGCTCAAAGCCGATAACAAGGCATCTATTTCCGATTGAGATAAGACCTCACTCATTATAACCCCCCCAGGCTATAACTCTACCATTATTTTGAACGGTTGTTTAGCAGTTGTTTAGCTATAGTTTTATCAATCGCTCAACTATCGCTTAACTATCGCTCAACTATTGTTTAACTATTGTTCAACTATCGCTCAACTATTGTTTAACTATTGCTCAACAATTGTTCAAGAATTATTGCATAATAAAGTCGGTAAAATATACATTCAAAACCGTGTTAGCACCAATCTTGGCATTCAAATCGTTTTTTATCTCCGCCTTCAGGTTGTTTCTATTCCTAACATCTAGGTCAGCCACCGTTTTGGAAGATATAATAGTAAGGATACTGTCTTTTATCACCGGCATATACTGGGTAATCTTCTCCTGGGCTTTTTTGTCATCCGTGCTGACTTCCACTGTGACCTTCACCTTTAAAAACCTTTGTCCATTAACATCATTGATATTGGTGGTAAATTCCCCTACCTCTACCAGATTCCCAGTCATCAGTTTTCCCGCGCCTTCTTGCTTGGGCATCAACGGTGCCATGAGGCTCTTCATAAGAAAATATGAACCTCCCACTGCTACCACGAATACCAGTAAACCGATAATAATCAGCTTCATGTCGATATTGATATCCAACCTGGGCTTCACTTCGCTATCTTTTTCGTCAGCCAAAACTCTCCCCCCTGTCCGGTCTACTTTTTCAAGTTGGTAAACGATTGTTTCCTGAATCTAATTATTTCTTCCCGGATTTGCCATATCCTCTCTCTTACAACAAATTTTTTCCCAGTATTGAGAGTAACCACTGTGTCCGGGGTCTCTTCCATGAGTTCAATCATGTCGATATTTACCACAATTTTCTCACCGTTTAAACGGGTCAGGTAAATCATAATTATAAGGTTCCTTTCGCTAAACACTAAAACCGAATGAAATTATTTCTAGAAAGACATTTTAATACATTATATTCTCTCTCCAGGAGGATTTATCCTCCTGGAGAGAGTGTTTATTAACGTTTGAGATTAACCAGTTCCTGAATCATCTCGTCGGAGGTGGTAATAATGCGGGAATTAGCCTGGAAGCCCCGCTGGGTAACAATCATGTCGGTAAACTCTTCCGATAAGTCAACATTGGACATTTCCAGACTGCTGGGAACTATCTTTCCCATACCCGACTCGGTGGGGGGACTAACCACTGCTTCTCCCGAGTTAACTGATTTCTGAAACATGGTTCCTCCTAATTGCGTTAAACCCGCGGGGTTCTGGAAACGAGCCAGAGCCACCCGGGCCAGATCTCTGGTTTCACCATTATCATAGGAACCTCTGATGACACCGTCAATACCTACGGTATAACTGCTCAGGCTACCCATACCGTAACCATTCTGAGCGATCTCGGTAACCGAATTGCCCGCGAATTGGGTCATGGCAGAAAAATCGATTTTAAACTCAATATCCTCAGCTGCCTCGGAAGCACGATCAATTATTAAATCAACGGTTTTGGGTTCGGGATCATCAGGAGTCCCCGCTAAAACCACCTTCCCGTTATCATCAAATTGTAGATTGAACAAGCGGACAATCTCCGTTTCGCCAGTGGTCAAGGTTTCTTCTGTTGGTGGATCTACAGATAAGTCTACAGTAGCGAAATCTGATGTAGAATCGTAGTCTTTAGCATTTTCAAACAAAGGATTATTTAGCGATATGTCAACAGCCCAGTTGGAAAGTCTGGGGGGGCCTGCATCAACCTCGTACTTAAAAAAGCGGAAATAAACCGTTTCCTTTTTCCCCAGCGAATCCCAGACATCCATGGAGGTAATAATCGACTCCTGGGTGCCCGGGTAAATGCTCTCATCTTCCGGGTCTACTTGCTTAAAGGGAATTTCCGCATCTAAATTACCACTAAAGCTCATTTCTTTGGTAGCTTGAGGATCACAGGCCAGTAAACCACTTATGTCGACTGTCTCTACTTCTCGGGAACAATCCAGATTCCATTGCCCCGTTACAGGGTCGATTTTGGTAACCCAGCCCTGCACATAGTATCCATTGGCAGTGTGGACCAGATTGCCCTTGGTATCAAGTTCAAAATTTCCTGCTCGGGTGAAATATTTCTGTTGACCATGGCGAATCATAAAATAACCGTCGCCATCGATTCCCATATCCAAAAGTTTATTGGTAGCTGTGGTTGGTGCCCCGGTATGAATCTGGTCAATACTGCTTACCGACATCCCCAGGCCAATACCCATAGGATTGGTACCTCCTCGACTACCGGAACTATCAGGGCGAGTAGCACCTCTCATCGTCTGGTAGAGGGTATCCTGAAAAACCACCCGGCTCTTTTTGTAGCCAGCTGTATTTATATTGGCAATATTATTGCCGATTACATCCATTCTGGTTTGATGGTTTCTTAATCCCGAAACCCCAGAATACATGGAACGCATCATCTTCTACATGACCTCCTTGCTAATTATTTAGCCAGACCGGAATAGAATAAATTATCCAGGAACGCTTCTCTCATTCCGCATCCCCCACGGCTTCCTCTAAAGAGGTCCGGCCTTAAACTATTACGGCACTGTCAATATTGGTAAATATATTTTCTTTTAGATGCTGCCCGTCCACAGCGGTAATTACGGTATTGTTCTTGATGCTTACTACCAAAGCCAGATCCGGCATCAGAATAAGGGAATCACGGGCGCCTTTTTCCCTGGCCTTGTTTACCGCATTCTGGATATTGTTCATATCCGTACTGCTGAGTTCTATGTTACGGGACTTTAACCTTTCTCGCGCATGCTGGGAAAACTTCAAATCACCAGCCAGTTTCTGAGTCAAAACCTGGTTAAAGCTACCTCCCACCGGTGGCTTTACCGCTTTATCCTGTTTGCTTGGTGCTGGTTGTATTAGTGTTGATGGAGGAAAATAAATCTTTCCCGTCAATTTAATCATCCTCTCCGGAAGACATGGAATTCTGCATGTTGAGCAGAGTGGCCAGAATCTGCTCCAAAAGGGCATCACTGTACCCCACATTTATTGCTCCCAGTCTGCTAATATTGTTCATGGTAATCTCTTTGTCGTCTATGACATAATACGGTATTCCCTCGCGAAAAACTACCGATGAAATTATACCGTTACTGGATGCACCCGAATCGGGATCAGTATAAAAAACTTCCCTTCCCACCATGGTACTGCTCTGCTGCATTACCAGACCCGGCAAGATTCCGCTGTTGAGGGTGGCGGAAAGCTTGTTAAAACTGCTGTTCAGATTGGTCATCTGCTCCAGGGAACTGAAATTAGCCATCTGAGAAATAAATTCCTTGTCTTTGACCGGCTCTATCGGATCCTGGTATTTGAGCTCGGTTAAGAGTAGTTTTAAAAAAGCCTCTTTATCCAGACCCTTATTTATTTCTTTGCTGCTTTTGCTGCTCTGGGGTTCGTTGCTCAGCCAGGGAACTGTTTCCCACTTAACCTGGCTGCTGTCCATAATTTCACCTCCTAAATAAGGAAATTCATGCTGCCGTCTGCGCTTATCCCATTGGTTTCGCCTGATTCTATCAAGCCGTCTTCCAGCAGTTCATCCCCGATGCTGCTTGCCTGGTAAGCATCGCTGCCCGCTTCGCTCGAGTTATACTGCGAAGAAAAGCGCGGCTGCTCCCACAAATCCTGTCGGCTGCCTTCGGAACCATCGAACAAACCTCCGTTGTTCAATTGCACATTCACTTCGGTCTTCTCCACCCTGATTCCCTGACTCTCCAGGCTTTGTCTAAGGCTGTTGAGATTGCTGTCCAACAGATGCTTGACCTGATGGTTTTCCGTAATAAACCTGGCGGTTAGCAACCCATCCTCCAGCACCAGCTTGATGGTCATTTTTCCCAGAAACTCCGGGTGAAGCTGAATCCTCATCTCCGAAGAGTTCTGTTTTATCATCACTTCAGCTTTTCTAACCACTTGTTCCATAAACTTTTCCGGATCTACCCAGCTTCTTTCCTGTATGGGCTTGCCTACATTGCGAAAATTGTTATCCTGTAGCGTATGCTCCATCTTAAACCCGGGCAAGTTTTTCCCGCTTTCCCTGTTCTCGGGAAGTTCTGCTGGCTCTTTTTCCGGCATATTTGCTTTCAGGGGCTGGTTCTTGTCATTCTCTGCCAGCTTGAGCTCTTCTGCTGCATTATTTTCAGACTGAGGTTTGGCTGCTGCTTCAGGCAACCTGAAGGACACTACTTCTCCTTTAACGAGACTACCTTTATTGTCAGGCTTATCCCCAGTTGTCCCTTTTCCATCTAAAAGATTCTCTTTGGTATGCTCTGCCTGGTCCTTGCCACTCAGCTTTTCTCCTTTGCCCTGGGCTTTGGCCAACAATACCGCCAGTGCTGCCGGGTCATATCCGGCTTTTACCGGTTCTCCTGCCGCTTTACTAAGCAAGGGCATATTGTTTTCCTTCCCGCTATTAAGCTGCACTTCCACTTTCATACCCAGTTTTTTGGTTTCCTGACCCTGTTCCCCCAGCTGCAGTCGTTCATTAAAAGGCAGTTCCTCTTCAGCTATTTCCGCCTTAAAACCCGGTTTTTTGGTTTCCTGGCCCTGTTCCCCCTGCTGCATGCGCTCATTAAAGGGAAACTGCTCAGCTATTTCTTGCCCGGCTTTTTCCGGCTGGGACTGGAAGCTGCCTGGCTGGGGAGTTCTCGCTGCTTCCTTCTCTGGCGTTGCCGGGTTTAACCTCGGTTCATTCCCCGGCTGGCTTTCATTAGCTTGAAGCTTACCTGCTAAAACCAGGGATTCTTGCTCCTGCGGGCTTGTGCCGGTTTCATTCTTCACTATCACTGCTGGTACCTGTGCATAGGATTTCTTTCCACTTGCGAGCAGTTCTTCCCCAGCTGCTGAAATACCGGATTCCCCCTCGCTGGCGACTTTGATGGCTAGCTCTCGGGCAGCATTAAAAGCTGGCTCAGGCTTTCTCTTAGCGGCTTCTTCCAGCAAAGAGATGGTTTTTCCATCTAGTGAATGTTTTATTATTTCTGTTCCTGGAGTTAAATCTCCACTCAAAGCGGCAGCCAATTTTACTACCGAAGCAATTGTAGCTTCCTCCTGAGAAGAAGTAGTTGGAAACAATGCCGAATTCTCAATAAGAAACAGTTTACCATCTCCCAGATTGGAAAACTGACCAGTAGCGTTTTTGACCGCATTATCATCCGGAAGCGACTTGCCATCTTCCCTGGGCAGTGTCATGTTTTCCATCTCTGGATTAGATTCCGCTCCCGCTTTTAGATTTAATTCCTCACCTATTGGCTTTGGATTAACATCCGCTCCTGCCAGCAATAAGGGGTAGGGCAGCCCGGCAAGCTCCCTCTCTTTTTCGGCTGCATTTGGGGGAGGAGTTGCTTCTTGTTTTTCCGAAATATGGCAACTCTCCGATATTACTTCGGCTCCCGGTCCAGCTCTTTCTTGCTCTCCGCTATTTTTTAGAAATTTGAGCTTCGCAGTAGTTGCTTCCCTTAAGCTGCCTGCTCCCTTACTTTCCTGTCGCACACTTTGCTTTGATGAAGCTTTTTTCAATTGTCTTGGAAAATCATTTTCATTTTTTCCTTTGGCAACAGGATTCCTAAGCGGAGAGGTATTGGTAGCGCCTTCAGCTTTAGGAGCAACTGCTACCATGTCCAATCCTGTCAATTTATCACCTCCTTTATTCTGTTGTACCCCGAGGAGAGTTTTGCTAGATACCAAGAAGGGAACGGATATCACAAACAACGGCTAAAAGTGCCGCAGAGCTATGGTGAGATGAACCTTTTTGAGAAATCTCCCCTCAATCCCCACTCTCACTTTTATCCAGTTTTATTCTCCCGGCGGGGCCAGGTCTGAGCAAGAAATCTATACTTTCTCTTGCCCAGACCTTACCCCCCCCAGGATTCTCAGGGTGCTGCCACCAGCATTTTCTTGCTTATCCGAGCCGCTCTGGCAGCATCCATATTCTGCATCAACTCGGCCACCGTATCATTTTCCATCTGGCTGAAAATCCCTATTACATCCTCATCATCCAAGCGGGATAGAATATCGGCGGCTGTTTTGGCCTTCATTTCGCTGAAATAGGCAGCCATATCCTTGTAGGCGGCGGTTTTGCTTTCCTGCTTGCTTTTCAAGTCCAGTATTTCACTATTGAGCTGAGCAATCTCCTCTTTAAGATTATCGTCTTCCTGCTCGCTAAGTTTGAGCTTTTTCTTTAAATCAGCCAAGCTCTTTCTGGTATTTTCCATCTCCTCTGCTTTATTCTGCAGGGTCTGGCGTAATTTCTGGTTCTCCGTCATAGCCTTTTCCTTTTGCTTGAAGGCTTCTTCATACTGAAGCCGGGAGACCTGTTCCGAGCTCCGAGAGACAAAGTTACCCAAGAGAGGCGCATTTTTCAGAAAAGCCGGGGCTGAAAGCAGGTTTACATAGAGCAGAAGGTAATAGCCTCCGCCCAGCAAAACCAGAAGTGATAAAAAAACCAGCAAAATTTTAATTTTTTTCAATATCATAGTTCTAAAAACTCTCCAATTCTTAATTAACCCCCGTGGCCAGGAGCCATAAATAATGATGAAAATGGGCCAGGGGACTCCAATATTTTTGACACAGATTTACGCAGATTAAGTATGATTTAGCGGTTGTTGAACAGTAGGATTATGGGTTAGAAAATAAATAAGCCCCTCACCCCTTACCCTTCACTCCTCATACTTTTCAAACAGACCTTAAGCCAGATCCCTGCGAAAATGATTGTTGATAGCTATTTCATCAATAATCTTTTGTTCCTCCTGTTGGAGTTCTAAAAGGTATTCCTGCCAGGCCCGTTCTTTTAATTTTTCCAGGGTACTGGTTTCTCGCTTTCTTTCTAACAGCAGTACCCGGGCTTCTTCCACTCTGGCTTCGGCCTGGGACAGGTTTTGTTCTGCCTGTACTATCTGCATTACGAGTACAGGAACGAATTCTCTCTTAAGCAACAGGGCTTGAAACCCTTGAGCTTTGCAGCTATCCTGCCTTATTTCTTCTTCCACTGCCAGCAACCTTCGCTCCCGGTACTGTAATTCCTCCAGCAAGAGCTCGCGTTCCTTAAGGCGGCTCTGCATTTCTTCCCAGGCTATTTGTTCCTGGCGGGTGCAAATCTCCAGTTTGGTCTGCA
This sequence comes from Syntrophomonas wolfei subsp. wolfei str. Goettingen G311, assembly GCF_000014725.1. Lineage (GTDB taxonomy): Bacteria > Bacillota > Syntrophomonadia > Syntrophomonadales > Syntrophomonadaceae > Syntrophomonas > Syntrophomonas wolfei. The sequence goes on along the minus strand of NC_008346.1, from coordinate 973,443 downwards.
ATCTAAAACGAAATGCTTTCATTACGGCTCACCTCTATAGACGAACAGCTTCTTCCAGGTTTTCCAAAGTGGTAGTTATATTGGCTTCATCGTAGATATCCTGTCTAATAAAGTTTTGGCATTTATCAATCAAGGCAATAGATTCATCTATGCGAGGGTTGGAGCCCTTCTTATAGGCCCCAATATCAATGAGGTCCCGAGCTTCTTCATAGGTGGCCAGTATGCTCCTGAAGCGGTTGGCGTTTTTGATATGTTTTGGAGATGCTATATCAATCATAACACGACTTATGCTCTGCCCCACATCAATAGCCGGGTAGAGATTCATGGCCGCCAGGCTTCGACTTAAGGCAATATGTCCATCCAATATTCCCCGTACCGCATCAGTTATTGGTTCATTCAGGTCATCACCCTCCACCAGCACGGAATACAGTCCGGTAATGGTTCCCTTTTCCGAAGTACCTGCTCTCTCCAAGAGTTTAGGCAGCATGGCAAACACTGAAGGAGTATAGCCCCTGGTAGCCGGCGGCTCACCAATGGCCAGGCCAACTTCACGCTGGGCCAAGGCAAAACGGGTTACGGAATCCATCAAGAATAGTACATCTTTACCCTGGTCACGGAAGTATTCGGCAATACTGGTAGCGACAAAGGCACCTTTCAATCTAACCAGGGCAGGCTGATCCGATGTTGCTACTACTACTACAGATTTTCCCAGGCCTTCTTCCCCCAGGTCGCGCTCCAAAAACTCCCGGACTTCACGCCCCCGCTCCCCGATAAGAGCAATAACATTGATATCAGCTTCCGTATTGCGGGCAATCATCCCAATCAAGGTACTCTTACCCACTCCACTGCCCGCCAGTATTCCCATTCTCTGGCCTTTGCCTATGCTAACCAGACCATCGATGGCTTTTACCCCTACCTGCAAAACTTCAGTGATGCGTTTTCTTTTCAGGGGACTGGGGGGTTGGTTGGTCACCGGATAAGTAGTCTCGGACTTTATCCTGCCTCTGTCGTCAATCGGTTCACCCAATCCATTAAGAACCCGGCCCACCAGTTCCATTCCCACTTGAACCCTCAGAGTAGTTCCGCTGGCCAGCAATTCGCTACCCGGGCCAATGCCTTCCAAATTGCCCAGAGGCATGAGCAGTATCTTCTTATCTTTGAAACCAACTACTTCCGCTGGAACCAGCTGGCGATCGGAATAATTGGTTTGTAAAAAGCAGAGTTCCCCCATTCTTACCCGGGGGCCGGTAGCTTCAATGGTCAGGCCGATAGCCTGCGATATCCGGCCTTTAAGCTGGCAGGTGGTGGTTTTGTCCAGTGCATCCAAGTATTTTTCCAACGGAAGAGCCGGCGCTTTATTCATCGGGAGCCACTTCCTGAATGGCTTTTTCCACGCTGGCAATCCTGGTTTCCAGGCGGGCATCGACTGATCCGGCATCGCTCTCCAGGGTACATCCACCCGCTTGTATACGTTTATCAGGCGTGATCTTTAACGGGATTTCATTACTTCCAATATCGTTAAAAGATTCGCTTTGCATTACCTCTAATATCTTATCTACTTCCAGGGGATTGACATAGACGGTTACGTTTTGGGGGTTGTCCAGGTAGTTCAGGCCTTCCCGGATAATATTGATAATCACCCGAGGGTTGGTTTCCAGTTCGCCTCCAATTACCTTCCTGCTTACCGCCATAACCAGGCGCACCATGTCGGCTTCGCTGGAATTCATTATCTGAATCTTGCTTTGCCGGGCTTCCTCCAGTATCCTCTGGCTTTCTTGCATTGCTGATAAGCGATCGGCTTCAATTTCCTCCTGGGCTTTTTTGAGACCGTTTTCATATCCTTCTTTCTGCTTGCTAACCAACAGTTCTTCAGCCTTTTCCAGGGCCTGTTGCCGGATTACTTCAGCCTCTTCCTGGGCTTCGGCTATTATGGTTCTGGCTTCCTCCCGGACTTTTTCCAGCAACTCCCTGACTATCTTTTCATTTTCGTCAACTATCCTTTCAGCCTCCAACTGCAGTTCTTTTAATTCCAGTTGTTTTAAGGCTATGTCATTGCTCAGTAAATCTTCCTCAGTGATTTCTTCCGTTGCCTCCAATTTTTCCGCCTCTGCCTGCTTTTTTAATTCATAGATGGCAGTAAGATCTATTACCTTGGGCTGAAATAAGAGCATATCAGAACCCTTGATTACTTTAGACAATTACCTCATCTCCTCCGCCTCGGGCAACTACTATCTCACCAGAGTCCTCCAAACGGCGAATAATATTAACTATACGCTGCTGAGCTTCCTCCACATCCCGCAATCTTACCGGTCCCATGAATTCAATATCTTCACGCAGCATATCTGAGGCCCGGGTGGACATATTGTGGTAAATCTTCTGGGATACCTCGTTGCTGGCACCTTTCAAGGCCAGGGCCAAATCCTGAGATTCCACTTCGCGCAAGACTCTTTGCACCGAACGATCGTCTATCATGACAATATCCTCGAATACAAACATCAGTTTCTTGATTTCTTCTGCCAACTCGGGATCCTGCACCTCCAGGGTTTCCATAATAGTCTTTTCCGTACTTCGATCTACTCGATTTATAATCTCCACCACTGCCTTGACGCCACCGGCGGCAGTCAATTCCTGCGGCGCTATGGAAGACAGCTTGCGTTCCAGAATCCTTTCCACTTCTTTGATTATTTCGGGTGAAGTGGTATCCATTATGGCTATCCTCTTGGCTACTTCCGCTTGTCTTTCCGGAGCCAGAGCTCCTAAAATGAGGCGGCCTTTTCCGCATCCAGATAAGCCAATATCAAGGCTATGGTCTGCGGGTGTTCGGACTGAATAAAGTTCAATAAATGGGAAGGTTCGGTCTTGCGAATAAAATCAAAAGGACGAACCTGCAAGGAAGATGATATCCTCCCGATAATCTCCATGGTCTTTTCCATGCCGTAAGCCTTTTCCAGCACTTCCTTGGCATAGTCTATTCCTCCCTGACCGATGAACTGGCTGGCCAGGCACATTTCATAGAATTCACGGAATATTTCGTCCATTTTCTCCGTGGGCACTTTACGAACATTGGCTATTTCCAGGGTTAACTGTTCAATATCTTCTTCATTCATATGCTGGAATAGCTTCGCTGACTTCTCTGGACCCAGAAATATTAAAAAGTTCGCTGCTTTTTGCTTACCACTTAGACTAGTCTTGGTTGCCAGTTGTGACCACCCCTATTCTTCTGCCAGCCAGGTCTTGAGCACCTGGGCCGCGATTTCCGGATTTTCATTAATAATCCGGTCAATCTCTTCTCTGATCTTGCGTCTTTCTTTTTCTTCCGGACTCAAGCCAGTTTCTATCAGGTCTTCCACCCTTATTTCCTCCTGTATAAGTGTATCAATGCCGGCCTCTTCTGCTTCTTCCTCAGCCCGCCTTCTCTCTCGGCGCTGCATCAACCACCAAGCCAGGAGAATTATGAGGACGACTAGAAACGCTAATAACCACGGGGTAAGAGGGGAGCGCATTATTTGATCCATTGTTCCCCCGGGAGCTTCCGCCTGGGGTTCGGTATAAAAATCAACAAAAGCCACTGATATGTTATCTTCCAGGCGAACACTCTCATCTTTCCGATTTTCCCTCAGACCACAAGCAGTGGCTACTATATTACGGATGGTAGCTATTTTTTCTTCTTCTGTTTCACCCAATTTCAAGGGCTCGGTTGCTTTACTGTTGACCAGTACTGCTACTGTCAAATAGTCGTATTTGACATCCCCCTGGGCAACTTTAGTTACTTTCTCGGTCTTGTTTATTTCATAATTCCTAATCTTGCTGCTCTTGTCATAGGTGGACACCCCACCGGCAGCGTCAACTTCCTGGTATTGAGGAATATTGGTGTCGGTTCCGGGTACACCTACAACAGGCTGGGTGGTATCGGTTCCGGATTCCTTTTTAATCTCTTCGCTCCTTACGAAAGGACCAGCATCATCATGGGAATAGAGCTCATCTTTCTGTTCTTTATTATCAAAATCCAATTCTGCATTAACCCGGACAACCGAATTGTTTTGGCCCAGGCTCTTATCCAGCATACTCTGTATAGCATCCTGTTTTTCCTTTTCATACTGCCTCTTCATGGCCATCTGCCATTTTACTGTTTCACTGATATCTCCATTCGCCATAGGCAAATTTTCCGATACCAGGTTTCCATGCTGGTCAACAATCACCACGTTTTCAGTGGTGAGCTTATCCACACTGTTGGCTACCAGATTAATTATCCCCTGAATCTCCTTGGGAGAGAGTTTTTCTTCCTCCCTGGTATTAACAACTACCGAAGCTTTGGGCAGCTCTTCATTATCGGAAAACAACGTTGACTCGGGTAAAGCCAGGTTAACTTTGGCTGCTTTCACTTTGTCCAGACTCTGTATGCTGCGTGCCAATTCCCCCTGCAAAGCTACCTGGTATTTAACTTTTTTATCGACTTGGGTTTCCCCGAATTTGCTTTCCTGAAACAACTCAAAGCCCGTTTCCCCACGGGGGAGGTTTTCGCTGGCCAGAGTAAGACGGGTTTTATCCTTTAAGTCGGGAGGAACCAGTATGGTAGTGCCGCCATTTTCCAACTTGTAAGGCACCTTGCCTTCATCCAACTTGGCCGTTATCTGGGAAGCATCTTTTTTGTCCAATTCCGTATATAGCACTTCATAAGCTGTATCCCGGGAACTGCTAATCACCAGGATTATAGCAGCCGCCAAAATAAGCAATATACCTCCGCCGGCAAGTACTTTCTGGTTCAAGTTCATATTTTGCCATGAGCCGGCGACTCGCCCAGCTGTTTCCTTGAGTTTTTCCGCAAAGCTTTCCATAATCCAACTCCCCAACAGCAATTACATCTGCATGCGCATTAATTCCTGATAAGCCTCCACTAACTTGTTCCTGACTTCCACCGTCAATTGCAAGGCCAGATTGGCTTTCTCATAAGCCAGTATGGTATTATGCAAGTAAGTCTCGTCACCCAACGCTAGTTTTTCCGCACTGGATGCAGCTTCTTTTTGCAGCTCATCTACCTCCTGCAGGGCTTCTTTTAGATAATTAAAAAAACCGCCTTCTTTATTTGCTGGCGAATCTTTCATTACTGAGGGCTGACCCGGGTTAATACCTGCCAGCGCGATGCTATCCAGAGCACCCAACTTCATTTAGCATCCCCCTATCTTCCAATATCCAGAGCTCTCATAGCTATGCTCTTGGTAGCTTCTATAACCTGGGCGTTGGCTTCATAGGCCCGAGTAGCAGATATCATATTTATCATCTCTTCCACAATATTAACATTAGGATAGTTTACATAACCTTCATTATCCGCTTCCGGATGTGATGGATCATAAACCCGGCGGTAAGGTGCTTCGTTTTCATTTATCTCCCGAATCTGCTTGACTCTTACCCCCGAATTGGCAGCATTAAAAGTCTGGCTCTGTTCTTCCAGAAATCTCTGAAAACGTTTCTTGGGAGCTGAAGCGTTACGGGCTTCAAAAACCACCACCTGCCGGCGATAGGGACCGGTTCGATTGTCCACCCGGGTAGTTTCCACATTGGCCATATTACTGGCTATGGTATCCATGCGCAAGCGTTGAGCCGTAAGACCTGACGCGCTGGTGTCTATACTATTCAAAAACCCCAATACCAACTACCCCCTTCCGGTAATAGCCATGCGCAACAAACGAATCTCGTTGCTCATACTCCGGCTGACTGCGTCATAATTAATCTTGTTCTTGGTCATTTTGGCCATCTCGTTATCAATATCCACATTGTTTTCATCATTGCGAAAAGTGAGATCCTCCAAAACCCGGACTTCGGGCTCTATGTCCATATTATTCCCTTCCATTTGGATATGCCGGGAATTGGTTAGATTTAGCCCTAGCTGATCTGTGGTTCCTTCCAGGGCCTTTTTCATTTTTTCCTCAAAAATGACTTCTCTTCTTTTGAATTTGGGGGTATCCGCATTGGCTATGTTGTCAGCGATAACATCGTTACGCAAAGTACCAACATCCATAGCTTTGTTAAGCAAAATATGCGTTTTGGTTTCCAGAATCCTTTCCAGCATAGCATCACCCCTAACAAAATTTACCCATCTTCTATACTTCTACCTCAACATTCTATTTCCTCCCCTGCCCTTGCTACAATTTGCCTGATTAACAAAAAAAATGACTAACCTCGCGGTTAGCCCCAGGACTATTCTCTCATTTTATAGGCAATCTTCGATATGTCTCAAGCCTGATTCCTTAATTCTTCGAACAGGTAATCATTTAATACCTTGATATAAGTCCCTTTCATTCCCAATGAACGTGATTCAATTACCCCGGCGCTTTCAAATTTGCGCAGAGCACTTACTATCACCGAACGAGTAATTCCCACCTTATCCGCAATCCGGCTGGCCACCAGCAATCCCTCTTTTCCCTTGAGCTCCGCGATGATGTGGTCTATGGCTTCTTTTTCGGAATAGGAGAGAGTAGCCAGGGCAATTTGCACAGAGGCTTTTTTCCGTGCTTCTTCCTCGATCCTTTCTGTTCTGATGCGCATTATCTCATTGGCCATCACCATGGCTCCATATTCGATTAAAACAATATCTTCCTCTGTAAATTTAACTTTATCTCTCATAAAAATCAGGGTGCCAATCCGCCTGGCACCACCAAAGACCGGGGTAATGGACCAAATTCGCGCTGAACAACTGCAGTTGACATTATCCGGGTTAAAAAGGCATTTGCGCCCATCCTTTAGTATTATGTTGGTTTGGGTTTCTAAAATATTCAACAATTCCTGGTTAAAACTCTCCGGAAAACGCTCCGCATGCTTAATCAACTGCTGTATCTCCTGGCATATAGCCCCTTCGGCAAAAGCATAACCTCCTATTTGCCCCCTCCTGCCCACTATAAAAACCGTACATTCCAGGTTCCTGCATAGTACATCAGCTATCTCGAAAAAGTTTACCGGGTGACCCGCAATTTTTTGAAGAATCCTATTGATGGCTCTGGATTTTTCCAATAGACTTTTTGACATAGAACAACCCCCTTACTATTAAATACTCCTACAAGATATAGCGGCTAAGGTCCTCATCTTCAACTATACGGTCCAGTCTCTCGGCAACATAATCAATATCAATAACCAGCTTCTCTCCCGCCATGTCAGGAGAATTAAACAGCAGGTCTTCCAAAAGCTTCTCCATCACCGTATGCAAACGACGGGCCCCTATGTCCTCGGTGCGAGAATTAACCTCATAAGCTCTTTCCGCAATATAATCAATAGCTTCCGGGGTGAAATCCATGGTTAGTTTTTCCGTTGACAACAAAGCTATATATTGTTTAATGAGAGAATTGTTAGGCTCGGTAAGTATCCTCTTCAAATCCTCTTTTTTCAGGCTTTCCAACTCGACCCGGATGGGAAATCTACCCTGCAATTCAGGAATCAGATCCGAGGGTTTGGATACATGAAAAGCTCCCGCTGCAATAAACAAAACATGATCGGTCCGGGCCGGTCCATATTTGGTTATCACCGTTGAGCCCTCAACAATAGGGAGTATATCCCTCTGCACTCCGCCTCGGGACACATCAGGGCCGTAATTACTCTCTTTGCTGGCTATTTTATCTATTTCATCCAGGAATATAATGCCATCTTCTTCCGCCCGTTTTATACCTTCGCGGTGAATCTCGTCCATATCCAGCAAGCGCTGGCTTTCTTCGTAGGTTAAAATCCTGCGGGCTTCAGCAATGCTCACTTTTCTCTTTTTCTTGTTTCGAGGCATAAGGTTTCCTAGCATATCTTGCAGGTTAATACCCATCTCCTCCACCCCTGAACCGGAAAATATCTCCATGAAAGAGGGGTTTTTCTCTTCTACCTCGATTTCAATAGTCTCGTCCTCCAACTCCAGGCGATTAATCTTTTGCCTAAGAATCTCTCTTCTTTGGCCAATTTCTCTCCGGCGCCGCTCGCTTTCATCATCTACATCGTCTCTCTCCTGTATTGACCCTAAAAGAAATTCGAAGGGGTTTTTAGGACTCTTGCTCTTCCTGCCATCGAAAGGCAGTAATATATCGACTATCCTTTCTTCGGCCATCTGCCGGCCTTTTTGCTCCACGGCGGCCATCTTTTCCTGCTTTACCAGGCGAATTGAAGTCTCCACCAGATCACGAACCATGGAATCAACATCCCGGCCAACATATCCCACTTCGGTAAACTTACTGGCTTCTACTTTGATAAAGGGAGCCTTTACCAGCCGGGCTAGGCGCCGGGCAATTTCGGTCTTTCCTACTCCGGTCGAACCAATCATTATAATGTTCTTTGGGTAGATTTCCTCCCGGAGTTCATCGGGAAGCAATTTCCTGCGATAGCGGTTGCGCAAAGCTATGGCCACCGCTTTCTTGGCCTCTTGCTGACCAATAATATATTTATCCAATTCTTCGACGATTTCCCGTGGAGTGAGCTTAAACAATATGAACTCCCCTTTTATGGCTATTTTTCGATTACTTCAACTGAAATCTGCTCATTGGTATAGACACAGATACCAGAAGCTATTTTTAAGGATTCAACGGCAATTTCCCGGGCATTAAGCTCGCTGAAAGCATTCAAGGCCCGGGCTGCGGCTAAAGCATAGGCTCCTCCCGAACCAATAGCAGCTATTCCATCATCAGGTTCTATTAATTCGCCGCTACCGGAAACAATAAAAATCTTCTCCGCATCTGCTACGATCAAGAGGGCTTCAAGGCGGCGAAGAATTCGGTCTGAGCGCCATTCCCTGGCGATTTCCACCGCTGCTTTACTGAGGTTGCCCCCAGCCTGTTTGAGCTTTTCTTCGAATTTGGCAAAAAGGGTGAAGGCATCAGCTACCGCCCCGGCGAAACCGGCTATTACCTTTCCCTCATAGAGCCTTCTTATCTTTGTTGCATTTTGTTTCATTATGGTATTCTGACCCAGGGTTACCTGCCCATCGCCAGCTATAGCGGTCTGCTGGCCCTTTCTAACCGCAATTATGGTGGTTGCTTGAAACATTATTCTACCTCCGTGGATGAGTTTGTTGGTGTATATCTTTTATCTTCTCTCGGCTTAGATGAGTATATATCTGGGTGGTTGACAATTTAACATGGCCCAATAATTCCTGAACGGAGCGGAGATCAGCACCATTGTTCAGCAAATGAGTGGCAAAGGAATGCCGCAGGGTATGGGGGCTAACTTTTTGATTTATGGCTATAGTTTCCACATATTTGTTTATGATATTGCGGATACTCCTCGTGCTCAGGCGCTGACCGTTTTTGTTGAGAAATAAAGCTGGAGATGCTTGGCCCTTGGCTTCCAGGTAAACTCTTCCCTGCTGCAGATAGAGAAGTAATGCCTCTCTAGCCTTGCTTCCCAAGGGTACAATTCTTTCTTTACCGCCCTTGCCCAGCACCTTTATATAGTCTTCGCCAAAATCAATATCAGGCTTATCAAGATTTGTAAGTTCGCTCACCCGCAGCCCGGAAGCATAGAGCGTTTCAAGAATAGCCCGGTCTCTTTTGCCGGCTGCCATAGATAGGTCGGGTGCGTTCATCAGCAAGTCTATTTCCCTAGTATAAAGAAACCTGGGTAACTTCCTCTCCTGTTTGGGTGTGGAAACAGCGGCTATAGGGTTGTCTGCCAGTATATTTTCCCGGCATAAAAACTTGATGAAGGATCTGAGAGCTGCCAGCTTTCGGGCCATAGTGGCACGAGATAAACCCTTTTCCTGCATTTGGGCCAGATACTTTCTAACACTATTGTGGCTAATTAACTCGACTCCAACTTCCTCCGGATTTATCCCCTTCTTTTGGGATAGAAAAGCAAAAAACTGCGATAAGTCGGTTTTATAACTGGAGAGGGTAAAGTTGGAAGCACTTTTTTCCACTCGCATATGATTAAGAAATGCTTCGATATATTGAAAAAGCAGGATACTCGCCTCTTTTCTAGAAGCTATAACGAGGTAAAAGATGTCCCCACTCTTTAAGCAGCTGGGTTCCTATTAAGAAATTAAGAAAACTGGCAACGGTTTCTAGTTCCCCACCTCGTTGCAGAGCTGTGTCAAATCGCTCCTTAGTTTCTTTCGATGCTTAAAAAAATGCTAGCATAATAACTTTTACTTTACAACTAGTTTAACAAAGATTCTGAAAATTCACCCATTTTATTCAACGCTCGCTCTACATAGGCCAGATACCTTTTAGCCTTATCTTTTATGGGCGGTTCCATTGGCGGCAAAAGACCAAAGTTAGCATTCATCGGTTGGAAATCCTGGCTGGAAGAGCTGCTGATGAAGTCGAGAAGCGCTCCAATAATGGTAGCTTTATGCGGGGTTAAGAGCGCTTTTCCCTGTAGCCACCTGGCCGCATTAATTCCCGCAATAATTCCGGTAGCAGCTGACTCCATATAACCTTCAACCCCGGTAATCTGGCCGGCAAAAAAGATTTCCGGCCTCTTTTTACATTGCAGGCTGGGCCATAAAAGCTTCGGACTATTAATGTAGGTATTGCGATGCATAACCCCATAGCGTACAAACTCCGCCTGTTCCAAACCGGGTATCAAACGAAAAATCCGCTCCTGTTCCCCCCAGCGCATACGGGTTTGAAAGCCAACCATCCCATAAATTGTCCCGGCTTTATCTTCCTGCCGTAGTTGCAACACGGCATAAGCCCTCTTAGAGCTCCCCGGAATCTCTAAACCCACTGGCCTCATAGGACCATACCTTAATGCATCCTTGCCCCGGCGGGCTATAACCTCTGCCGGCATACAAGCATTAAAAAAAAGGCTCTTATCAATACTGTGTCCGGCCTTAATATCAGCATTTATTAAATTCTCATAAAAGCTTTCATATTCTTCACGATCCAGGGGACAGTTCAGGTAATCAGCACTCCCTTTACCATAACGGGAAGCCCGGAAAATCTTATTCATGTCCAAACTATCCGCACTAATGCTCGGGGCCACTGCGTCATAGAAAAAGAGGTTTTCCTCTCCGGTAATCCGCCTTAAATCAGCCGCCAAAGCCTCCGAGGTTAGCGGGCCGGAAGCTACAATAGATAATTCCCCTGTCGGCACTCTGTTTACCTCCTCCCGGCATAATTCAATGCTGGGACAGGCAAGAATCGCCTGGCTCACCAACCCAGCAAAAAGCTCCCGGTCTACTGCCAGAGCAGATCCTGCAGGTACCCTGGCTTTTTCCGCACAGCTTAGCAAGAGGGAGCCCAGGATTCTCATTTCTCTTTTTAATAAACCCTGAGCGGTATTGGGCTGATCGGATTTTAGGGAATTACTGCAAACCAGTTCCCCTAAATCTGCCGTTCTATGTACAGCCGTGGCTTTTTGTGGCCGCATTTCCCAGAGCCGGACTCTAATACCCTTTTGTGCCAAATAATACGCTGCCTCACAACCCGCCAATCCTCCACCGATTACATTAACCTGCTGCAAATCAACCCCCCATTTCCACCTTCTGCTTGCAAGCGGGATTCTGGCAAATCTGTGTAGCTTCTTTCTTTTTATTGAACTTTTCTACTATCGCGTCTCCACAATGGGGACAAATTTTCCCCGTTGGTTTATCCCAGGAGCGGAAGTTACACTGAGGATAATTGCTGCAGCCATAAAAAGTCCGGCCTTTCTTGCTTTTCAAAGCCACTATAGAGCCCTGGCAAAGCGGGCATTTTAGTCCCAATTCCTGATTTATTGATTGAGTATGGCGACATTCGGGAAAACCCGAGCAAGCCATGAATTTACCAAATCGACCGTGTTTTATAAGCATCGGTCTTCCACATTGCGGGCATTCTTTACCAGCCTCTTCATCCTTGATCTCAATCTTCTGGGCCAGCTCACGGGCCTTCTCCAGGTCAGAGTGAAACGGCTCATAAAAATCGCGTACCACCTTTTTCCAATCCAGTTTGCCTTCCTCTACCAAATCCAATTCGCCTTCCATCCGGGCGGTAAATTCCACATCCAGAATATTGGCGAAATGCTCCTTGAGTAAATCCACTACAATAAAGCCCAATTCTGTGGGAATAAACTGCCGGTTCTGCCTTTCCACATAATTACGCTTTAAAATGGTATCTATGGTAGGAGCATAAGTACTGGGACGGCCAACACTTTTTTCTTCCAGCAATTTAATTAGACTGGCCTCACTAAAGCGGGGTGGAGGTTGCGTAAAGTGCTGCTCCGGCTTTAACTCATGCAGTGCAAGTTCTTCTCCCTTTTTAAGCTCTGGAATATTATTCTTTGGCTCTTCTTCTTCATTATCGCTGTAGACTTTTTTGTAGCCAATAAATTTAAGCTGTGATGAACTGGCTCTGAAACCGTAGTCTCCAGCCGAGATATCCACAGTCAAACTATCATAAACCGCAGGGGTCATTTGACTGGAAACAAAGCGGTTCCATATTAATTGATATAAGCGATACTGATCCCGGCTTAAAAACGCTTTTACACTCTCCGGAGTCCGCTGGATGGAAGTTGGGCGAATAGCTTCATGGGCATCCTGAGCTGATTTCCTACTCTTATATTCATTGGGTTTGTCCGGAGCAAATTCCGCTCCAAAGGTAGAATTAATAAAGTCCAGGGCTTCCATTTGCGCCGAGCTGGCCACCCGGGTAGAATCAGTTCTGAGATAGGTAATTAATCCTACCGTACCCTCTTTACCAATTTCCAAACCTTCATATAATTCTTGGGCTACCCGCATAGTACGGTTGGAGAAGAAATTAAGCCTCCGGGAAGCTTCCTGCTGTAAAGTACTGGTAATAAACGGGGGGTTGGGGTTCTTGCGTTTTTCCTTTCTTTCCACTTTGAGCACAGTAAAATTGGCGCCTTGAAGGTATTCTCCTATAGCTGCCACCTCTTTATCACTGTTGATTTCGATTTTCTTCCCCTGGTAGCTGGCCAGACGAGCAGTAAATTTGCTATTCTTGCCCTTAGCAGCATTAAAAATGGCATCTACGGTCCAATATTCCTGGGGAATGAAGTTCTTTATTTCCTCTTCCCGATCACAGATTAACTTTAAAGCCACTGATTGCACCCTGCCCGCACTCAGGCCCTTGCGAATCTTATTCCAAAGCAAAGGGCTCAGGTTGTAGCCTACCAGGCGGTCCAAAACCCGGCGGGCCTGCTGGGCATTCACCCGGCTTAAATCCACCGGGCGCGAATTTTTAATGGCCTTCTTTACCGCCTCACGGGTAATCTCATGGAATTCAATCCGGCAATTCTCCTCCGGCGGAATTTTCATAGCATTCTGCAAATGCCAGGCTATAGCTTCTCCTTCACGATCGGGGTCGGTAGCTAGTAAAACGCGACCGGCTTTTTGGGATTCGTCCTTAATCTCTTTCAGGATATCTCCTTTGCCCCGAATAGTAATATACTGGGGTTCAAAATCATTCTCCACATCGACTCCCAATTTGCTCTTGGGCAAGTCGCGAACATGCCCCACCGATGCTTTTATTTTATAGCCCTTGCCCAGAAATTTCCCTAAGGTTCTGGCTTTGGCCGCTGACTCTACAATAAGCAGTGTAGTTCCTGCCAAAAATAATCACCTCTCCATAGTTTATAAGTGAGGAGTGAGCTCACTTTTCATCTTAGTTATGGCCCCCTGTCTATGAGGGGTTCCAGTGCAAAAATTAATACATACTATATAGTCATACTTTAACATAGTAATTACCCGGCAAAGACTTTACTATGCCTGCCAATTCCAGTTTCAATAAAAGGCGGCTGAGTTCCCCTATGTTAAAACCGGTACTGGCTATTATATCATCAAAAAGCAGGGGATCTCCAGCCAGGCAGTTTACAACGACTTTTTCCTGCTCATCCAAAAAAAGTAGCTGTTCCTGTAGCGGAAGCTCTTTTTCCGGTATTGTGATATCATAATACTCCTCAATAATATCTTCAACCCCTGTAATCAATTTGGCCCCTTGTTTGATTAAATTATTAGCCCCCATACTGCTTTCCCGATTAATCGGCCCGGGAACAGCAAATACATCCCTTCCCTGCTCCAGAGCATAATCCGCTGTAATCAAAGCCCCACTTTTGACCCGGGCTTCGACCACAACCACCCCACGGCTTATACCGGATATTATGCGGTTACGCATGGGAAAATTCCCCGGTTCAGGGTTAGTATCCAGGGGAAACTCGCTAATAACCACTCCTTGCTCAATTATTTCATGAAATAAGCGCTTATTGCTCCGGGGGTAAATAATATTAAGACCGCTCCCCAATACTGCTATGGTTTTGCCCCTGGCATCAAGAGTTCCACGATGAGCTTCCGTATCAATCCCCCGAGCCATGCCACTTACCACACTTATCCCCCGTGTAGCCAGTTGATGGCCCAGTTTCCTGGCTGTAGTCCGGCCATAATCACTGGCCGCTCGGGAGCCAACAACGGCCAGACAGATTTTTTTAACACAATCCATATTACCCTGAAAATAAAGCAGCATCGGTGGATTATAAATATTTCTTAAGCTTGATGGATAGGCGGATTCCTCAAAACCCATCGGGTTGATCCCCTCATTCTCCAACCGCTCCAAATAAAAAAATATACTACTATTCTGGCGTTGGGAAATAATAGCCTGAGCTATTTCGCTCTTGAGCAGAGCATACAAACGAGATGAATCAGATTTCAGGCAGTTCTCAAAACTGCCAAAGCTGTCTTTAATTTTCCAAAGGCTTTTGCTGCCTATTCCTTTAATTGCATGGAGAAAACACAAAGCGGCTTTTTCTGTTCTTATCATAATTTGCTCCTAGTTTATGGTTATCCATCAGACAACAGCTATGGGAAAAAATCCTAAAGCCATTGATAACATAAAAACGGGAACTTGGCAAGAGTATATCCAGGCTGCTTCCGGTTCCAATGCCCAGAAAAGCATTGTTCCTCGCAAAATAATCATTATTATTTTGCCTGTATAAATATGACTCCTGCAAGAACCTTTTTGTTCCAGAAGGGTTGCATAAATATACAAAACCCTAGCGAAGGTGAAAGCGGGCGGTCGAAGACGTCCTTACAATGCTTTGCAGTCGCTATTAAGGTTGTTGCGCCTGATTCGGAACGACACGGGGGTCGTTCCCTACATACCCTTCGGTCGCTATTAAGGTTGCTGGAGCGGTATATTTATACAAACCAATAAACATTAATAACTTTTTGCAGTAACACCAAATATGATTAAAAAATGGTTTTCTATTTTATTCCAAACAGCTGTGGGATTATTTACTGTCTTAGAAGTTTTCTTAGGCGGGAAAAATAGCAATGAAGGTTAATAATTTAAGGGAGGTTTTATTATGTTGGCTGATCTAATGGATAGAAGAAATTCATTTGCCAAGAAACTTATGCACCAGGACAAAGCTGATCCGGGAACCTTTAGTTTTATGGAGCCTGGTTGGTGGGCATTGCATGCTGTCACTATCGCCGGAGTCTATATGCTGGGCCATAATCTAGCCAAAAGCATTCGGCATGCTCAGGATTATGATGAGTAAAACAGAGGGCTATGATAATTCAGAAAAGAGCTCTGGAAAAACCTTCATGCGGAAGGAAGAACTAAATGATGAGGAAGTCTTTGCAGAAACTTGGCTTCCGTTAGGAGATCACAAGGAAATCGATCTTTGGCATTTAATAAAGCAGAATCGCATAAGAATCTAAGAAATAGGGGGATGGTTAAGCGAAAGCCGTCCCCTTATTGGCATCCCGGAAATGTAAAGCTTTTTATTATCGAATCACCAAAGATATCATAGCTTTTTATGGCCATGGAATACTCCTCTTGTTTAGGTAATAGAACACTTAACTGCAGCGGTAAAGGAAGATTATAATCAGGCTTTTCTCTAATAACTTGTAATTGCGAAGAAAAACAGCCATCATAATTACAATCCAGTTCCCAGAAATCAAGGCATGAGACAAAATTTCGATTTTCAAACGGAAAAAGAGGAGAGTCATAGCGGGAAATCCCTAACTTGACCATAGCCTGCTTCTCATCATAAGAACAAACTTCTGGTACTATTAACTCCAGTATTCCTGGTTTTTGCTCTTCATTGTCTTCTTCGATTAATTCTGTTATCTGGAAGGGACGGGCCTTTTTTCTGAGCAAACGATAACGGCTGCTTTGTATGGCTAATTTGCTGCAATCACAAGATATCCAGGATCTGTTCATTTCTTCACAGGCTTCAGCCGTAGTTCCGGAGCCAGCATAAAAGTCGGCTACCAAATCCCCCGGATTAGAAGCAGATGCTATTATTCTTTTTAATAAAGCTAACGGTTTTTGAGTAGGAAATTTCAAGTTCTCTCGGGCAGTAGGGCTAAGTATCTTATTTATATCTACCCACCAATCCTGCAAAAGCGCGCCTTCTTTATGCAATGTATATTTCTTGCCCTTAACTCTGGTAAGTCCCCTCTGCAAGGTTCCTTCAGTATAAGGCCGGTACTGGGGGTTAAAAGTATAATCTTTTCCCTTGCCATACCACAGAATCTGGTCATGCTTACGATGAAAATGCCTCCTGGTTCCACTTCCTCCCCCATAACACCAGATAATCTCATTAATAAAATTATCGCTGGAGAAAATCTCATCCAGCAATATTTTAACATAATGACTGCTGTGCCAATCCAGGTGGACAAATATGCTCCCCTGCTCCGAGAGCAGCATTTTCATAATCTTCAATCGCTTATAGATCTGCTGCAGGTAGGAAACTAAATCTTCATCCCGATCCTTAAAGGCCAATCTTTCTATAAAATATTTTTGACCCTGATGTTCTACGCTTATCCGGGAATTATAGTTGCTATTGCTTAGATAAGGCGGGTCAATGTATATGAGGTCTATTTTCCCCGCAAAGCCTTGCTGCAACAAGAGGTTAAGAACAGCCAAATTATCCCCTTGGTAGATGCGATTCAATAAAGCTGGTTCCAACTGTGGCGGATTATCCAGCCTTTCACCAAACAAATTATTGCTCTGAAACAAAGGGTGGGGATAAACCACTTCTACCCTGCTGCCATATTCCAGCGGTCTTTCTATTAGCTCATTCTCTTTACCTTCCCATACCAACCTTACCCCGGAAAGAGATTCCATCTCAACTGTCCCCTTTTAGCTATTGTAAAAATATATCATAGCAACTACATTTTATCATAGAAAAAGCCCTGCAGCTGCAGGACTCTTTAAATAATCTGATTTAACTGTGGTTCTACTGCAAAAACCCCTTTTTGTTGCATAGGGTTGCATAAATATGCAAAGCGAGCGTTGGCGAAGCATGGATGCTTCACCCTGCGGGTACTCCTGATGTTCCATCCTTCGGATGTCACTATTAAGGTTGCACCGGCGAAGACGAGCAGGCGAAAGGGGGCGAGCGACAGGATGTCGCGAGAGCGCCTCACCCTTCGGGTACGCCTAGTGTTCCACCCTACGGGTGTCACTATTAAGGTTGCCTCCCATGGACGGGAGATTGGCGCGGTACCCCTTGAGCCGTGAGACGAGCCGTTGGTGTTGCCCATGCGTAGCACCCTGCCGGGCACAACTGATGCTCCCTGCGGTCGCTATTAAGGACGCTGGAGCGGAATATTTATGCAAGCAAATGCATAATTATTACTTTTTGCAGCGGAATCAACTCTAATACCGACCAAGTATTAGCTTCTATGCTCAGGTTGAGCAAGCTTTGAACAATGCCTAGCGCGACACCACATTTATGCGGATAAGGTTGTTCGGAGTGAAGGCTTGTTCGACATCATAATACCAGCCTGCGATGGGAACTAAAAGTGACAAAATCATAGCCACCAGGAAAATCACCAGTATCTTGTTTCTCATAGCCTTTATTACCTCCCTTAAACATATTTCCGCAATTGTTTTAGTGCTGCTTTTTCCAGGCGGGAAACCTGAGCCTGTGAGATACCGATTTCTTCCGCCACCTCCATCTGGGTTTTACCAGCAAAAAATCGCAATGACACTATATGTTTTTCCCTATCATTCAACTTCTTCATGGCTTCTTTTATCGATATTTCTTCCAACCATTGCTCATCCCCACTCCGTTCATCACTGAGCTGATCCATTACCAAAATGGGATCGCCCCCGTCATTATATATTGGTTCAAATAGGGATACCGGTTCCTGGATTGCATCCAAAGCAAAAACCACTTCTTCCCGGCTGACATCAAGGTGTTGCGCTATTTGGCTTACCGTAGGCTCAGCCGAGTTATCATTGATGAGTTTTTCTCTTACCTGTAAAGCCTTGTAGGCAATATCGCGCAATGATCTTGATACCCTAACGGCGTTATTGTCCCGCAGATAGCGTCTTATTTCTCCGATAATCATCGGTACCGCGTAGGTAGAGAAGCGTACATTCTGGCTTAAGTCGAAATTATCTATTGATTTAATTAAACCTATGCAGCCCACTTGAAAAAGATCATCAACATACTCGCCTCTATTAGTGAACCTTTGAATAACACTTAAAACCAATCTAATGTTACCCTGAATTAATTTTTCTCTGGCCTGGGTCTTGCCCTGATGCATTTCTGTAAAGAGTATCTTCATCTCTTCGTTTTTCAGAACCGGGAGCTTGGATGTATTTACGCCACAGATTTCAACCTTGTTGATTTAAATGCACCCCTTCCCCTTTTTCTTTATATCTTAATGCCTGAAAAAGCTACCTCTGCTATCTGAATATTAAGAAGAAAAGCTTTAGCTAGCATCATATCTTTAATAGAATTATTTACCCGCTTGAGCAATATTATTCGAATTCCAGAATTTAAAGCAGATAAAATTCAAGAAAATAAGATGGGGAAAGTTGCATAAGGGTTGCATAAATATTAATCATTCAATTTTGCGAATCTCCCTTTGCAGCCTTTTCAAAATCCGTTTTTCCAGGCGAGAAATATAGGACTGGGAAATCCCCAAAATATCGGCTACTTCCTTTTGCGTTTTCTCATCTCCATCGGCCAAGCCAAAACGAAGCTGAATAATAGTCTTTTCCCGATTATTTAGCTTGTGCATAGCTTTCCACAAAAGGCTTTTTTCCACTTCACCCTCAATTTGTTTATAAATCATATCATTTTCGGTACCCAAGACATCTGAAAGCAAAAGTTCGTTACCATCCCAATCCACATTTAAAGGTTCATCCAGGGATATTTCCACCCTATTTTTTATATTCCGGCGAAGATACATAAGTATTTCATTTTCAATACAACGAGAGGCATAAGTAGCCAGTTTAATATTTTTCTTGGGTTCAAAAGTATTAACCGCTTTAATCAGTCCAATAGTGCCAATGGAAACTAAGTCCTCAATGTTTATCCCCGTGTTCTCAAATTTTTTGGCGATATATACTACCAACCTCAGATTATGCTCGATCAGGGTTGCCTTTACCGACATAATTCCCTGATCCAGTTGGGAAATCAAGGCCATCTCTTCTTGTTCACGCAGCGGTGCCGGAAGAACTTCAGTTGACCCAATATAATGAATAAAGCGGGGCAGTTTCTTCTTAAGGTATAGCTTGATGAAGTATAAACGCCAGTTCCTTAGTCTCTCTAAAATATCCATCTTCCCATCCTCCTAAGCATTCTCAATTATTTCGGCAGGTATCAAAAACTGGTACTCTCCCTGAGAACTAAGTTTTTCCCGGTATATTCCCACCACCATATTTTGGTGGAATACATCTTTGCTGCCATTGTTAACCACTATCTCATCCGCACGCACCCCCAGCAGGATGCCGTTCTTTTTGCCTATGGAGGAAAAAGGTATCAAACGCAAACGGTTGGCCCAACTGCAACCACCCAGAGCATCCAACATGGTATTTTCATCCTGCTTAATTTCCAGCACTTCTCTTAAATCCTCGGGCAGGCAGCTTTTTAGAAACTGGTATTCTGCCACTATCACCGGACGATTAGTAATAGGATCGCGCAGATTGTTACCAGTGTCCAAAAAACCTTTACCCTGGCAATGATAATTATTGAACCTTAGTTCAACATCAAAGCGAAGCAAGGCGGGGAGAACTTGCCTTAACAAATATTTTTGTCCAAATATTCCGATAGCAAGAGCGGTTAATATTCCCCCTGGCAGCCATAAGTACCACAAATTCGCCCCTGATTGCTTATCTATAAGCAGATATGAAATAGCCATGCTAGCTCCAGCCACGATAAAGTTAATAGCATAAAAATACAGGAAGGCCTTTCTAAATTCGGCCCAGTTTTGTGGGTATAAGGCGATAATAATCATTAGGCAGGAGAAGAGAATCTTGAAGAATAAAGAAAACCAGTATTCCATCCCAGGAATTAGATAGGCCAGAGCATATATTCCCCCAAGAAAAGAAGCAAAAACAATACGTTTATATACCACTTGGCTGCCGGTCAATCTAGCTGTGGCCCAGAGTATACAAAAATCCATTATAAAGTTTATTGCGAAACTAAGGTCTGCATAAACCTCGGGAATAGCCATTAATTACCCCTCCAGATCATTGGATAAGGGGCAGGATAATATTCCAGGATAAGACGAAATTTGGCCGCATTCTCTCCAATAATGAACCCAGCAATAATAAAGAGATATACGCCATTTAATTTATATGCCTGCCAGAATAATAAATACCTACCATATTATAACAGTACAGGCTGGGGCATTATGTTGCAATTCAAGGCAGTAAGATAGTTTTAATACTTTATAAATAGTAAAAAACCGGGATAATATTCCCGGTTTCATTTAAATTCTTCTATTAATTTGGAGAAGAAGGTTATACTACCTTATACCCCATTCCGTCCTCCGATTTCCGCCTTCTGTCTTCCGTCTCCCAACGCCTAACGACTGACAACTGACAACTTATATCAGCTATTTGCGCCTTAAGAAAGGTGGGATTTCCAGGTCATTTTTATCTAAAAAACTAGGAGGCGAATCCAGGCCCCTCAATCTAGTTGACTCAGTGCTACTGCTCTGGGTCCGCGGAGTATTGAAACCGGTTGCTATGACGGTAATTCGTACTTCGTCATTAAGCTTTTCGTCAATATTAGCCCCAAAAATTATATTGGCTTCAACATCTGCTGCCTGATGAATGATTTCCGCCGCCTCATTTATTTCAAAAAGAGTCAGATCAGCACCCCCACTGATATTAAATAAAACACCCTTGGCCCCTTCAATCGAGGTTTCCAGCAAAGGACTGGAAATAGCTTCGCGTGCTGCCTCCGCTGCCCGGTTTTCCCCCTTGGCCTTCCCAATTCCCATCAGAGCGGAACCGGTATTCTGCATCACCGTTTGTACATCGGCGAAATCACAATTAATCACTCCCGGTACCGCAATAAGGTCCGATATTCCCTGAACTCCCTGCCTAAGTATATCATCCGCTATTCTGAAAGCATCATTAAATGCCGTATGTTTGTCCACTACTTGCAGTAGCCGGTCATTGGGAATAGTGATGAGGCTATCCACCGCTTCCCGCAAAGCCTCAATTCCCCGCTCAGCTTGTGAATTTCTTTTACGTCCTTCGAAAGTAAAAGGCTTGGTAACAACTCCAACCGTTAGAGCACCAAGGTCTTTGGCAATTTTAGCGATTATAGGAGCCCCTCCGGTTCCAGTTCCTCCTCCCATACCAGCAGTTACAAAAACCATATCCGCACCCTGTAAGGCTTTTTTTATCTCATCAGCAGTTTCCTCAGTGGCTTTCATACCTACTTCCGGATCAGCACCGGCCCCCAGTCCCTTGGTAAGCTTCTCCCCCACCTGAATTTTCTTTTCCGCCCGGGAAAGAAACAAGGCCTGAGCATCAGTGTTTACCGCAATAAATTCCACTCCTTTGAGCCCTGCTTCTATCATGCGATTGATCGCATTGTTTCCCCCACCACCTGCACCTATCACCTTAATCTTGGCAAACTGCTGCATCTCTACATCAAAATCCAATGGCATTTAAAAACCTCCTCCACCTTTACCTGAATAATTCTTTAAACCACCTGCTAAGTTGGTCGAAAAGAGCTGCAATACCCCGTTTGTTATCACAATTTATATTTAAATACCGGGATGAATAAATCAATCCACCAAGAATTACCGCATTCTGGGGGCGATTGAAATCAACCGGAATTCCTCTTAAGTTTTCGGGAATTCCCAGGCGCGTAGGGATATTGGTATATTCCTCTATGGTCTTTACCAGACCGGTTAGCTCAGCCTCTCCCCCTGTTACTACGATTCCTCCCGGAATCCGATCCAGGCAAGCAAATTGTTTAAGCTCCGCATAGATCATTTCCACAATTTCCATAATCCGGGCTGATATAATCTCCGCTACCACCTCTTGTGACACCTGCCGGATTTCTTTACCTTGAACATTTTTTACATTTACTATTACATCATTCCTGGCTATATCAGGGCTGG
This sequence comes from Syntrophomonas wolfei subsp. wolfei str. Goettingen G311, assembly GCF_000014725.1. GTDB lineage: Bacteria > Bacillota > Syntrophomonadia > Syntrophomonadales > Syntrophomonadaceae > Syntrophomonas > Syntrophomonas wolfei. The sequence goes on along the minus strand of NC_008346.1, from coordinate 951,155 downwards.
CCACACCATTTCTTTCTTTGATTCTGCCCGCCTCTTCCAGAGAGGTTCTTAACACAATGGCCAGATCCCGGGTAATATACTCACCACCAACCGGCAGAACTGAAGTGTAAAGAAGACTACCTGCCTCGAAAAAACTAATCTCGGTGGTCCCTCCACCGATATCAAGCAGTACCACACCCATTTCTTTTTCCGTAGGCAAGAGAACAGCTTCTGCTACCAGCAAAGGATTATATACTATTTTTTCCGTCTGTAAATTAATACGCTGCATACTCCGGTGCATATTCTGAATAGCCGCTGTAGCAGCAACAATTATAGTCGTCTCCAATTCCAGCCTGCTACCAACCATTGCTATCGGGTCTTTTACCCCATCATAACCATCTACGATATACTGTCTCTCCACCGCTTGTACAATGGTCTTATCAGGCGGCAAAGCAATATTGCAGGCAGATTGCAATACTCTTTGTCTATCATCCTGGGTAATCTCATAACTGGGATTACCTACAGCCACTACCGCGTGATTATTGACAGCATATACGCTGCTCCCGGAAAACCCCAGGAGAGTGCTGGCTATATCAACCCCGGTCAATCTTTCCAGATCATTAAGACAACTATCAATAGACCGGGCTGTGCTTTCAATATCTACGATATTACCCTTGCGCAAACCCAGTGATGGCACATGGGAAACCCCCAGGATATTAATCTCCTGGCCCTGGCTAAGTTCGGCCATCGCTGCCTTAATAAAGCTGGTTCCTACATCCAGGGCTACTACTATGTTTCTATTAATGCCAAGCACCCCTTAGAAAGATTCCTTCTTTCTTAGTACGCCAAACATACGGTTTTTCCCTTTTTTACATGGAATTTTTATTTAATATTTTTTCAATAAATATCGACGGATTATTCCTAAATTTTGGAATATGCGTACACCGAAAACCACTACTGCTGCCAGGTAAAGCTGAACCCCCAGCCTGTCCCCCAAATAAGCCATGCCAGCTGCCAAGAGAGTATTGACCACAAAACCACTAACAAAGATGGTGGTATCGAAATTATCTTCCATATAAGCTCGAATCCCACCGAAAACCGCATCCAGGGCGGCAATAACCGCAATGGACATATACTTGGCATAGACCACACTCAGAAAAACCGGTACCTGCATACCGATCAGCAAACCTATCATAAGACAAAAGAGTACTAAGAGCCACATAAATTATTCCGCCTTTTCCTCATATTTAACCGGTTGGGCAAATGTAAATTTAACACTTCCGCTATAGGCGGGGATGGTAATTTTCTCAGCCTTTTCTATAGTGGCTTGTATTCCCAGAACTTTCAGGGATTCCATATAACCATTTTTAATTAACATCCCGCTTTCCAACATATCTGGATTACCTATAGCCTTAATTACAAAAGGTGGGCCAATCCTATTCCAATTGACCAAAATCAAAGTACCCGCACACCTTATTTCCGATTTTGCCGTAATCCGTTCACCGTTGATGGAAATGGCTTCTGCACCGGAGGTCTTTAGTTCATTAACCAGCATCAAAAGATCTGAATCATGAACCAATGAGAAATTAGGATTGTCCCCCGGCTGAATTTCACGGGGATTATCATTGACCGTTATTATGACACCAGGTCCTTCTACCGCCATAAGTCCGGCACTCATATTAGCATCTTGCAAATCAGCCTGCAAATCAGCCATAGCCTGGTCAGTTTCTCGTACATTTTTGAGTTTTTCTCGTAACGATAGTACTTCCTCCACCAGGGCATCTCTTTCTTCGCTTACGCTCTGTACCTGTTGGGTCAAGTCCTCGACCCGGGCAGGAACCAGGTTGGCCTGATAACTCTCCGTCGTCTTGAACTGAATCGCCAACATTATACCCAATACCATACAGACAATAGCTATAGAAATTTGAGCACCTTTACTACGCAAAAGAAGCACCCCCTATTCCTGTACATTCCTGGTTTTCAAAACCGGTTGACCCTTAAATCGCAGGTCAACATACTCTAAAACATCAGTGCCTTTCTCATCCAGCTCAGCTTCAATCTCAAATACCTGTTCCACGAATTTAGTTTTTTCCTCTAATCTTTCCAGGTTGCCGAAGTTGACTTCAGTTCCTTTTTGGGTATAAAAAACTATTTCTTTACTTTTGTTTATATAATGAAAATCAGAAATGGCTTTTCTACTCTTAATCGATAACGCATCATAGATGACTTTAATCATTTTAACCCCCTCCGGTTCTACAGCCTGTCCCAGATTTACCCGGGGAGGAAGATCATCCATGGTGATTAACGGATAGTCAATAAGGGAATACTTCTGCAACTTATCTATACATATGCTATCTTCATCAATGCATAACAAAACATCATGGTAGGGAACCAGAGCCCAGATTTTTCGTTCCTGCACCTCAACTTCAATTTGCCGGGGGAAGTGCCTTACCAAAACAGCCTTTTTTATTACCGGGTGGAGTTCTATGGCTTTGCTGACAAATTCATCATTTATTTCAAATATGTTTTGTCCCCGGCTGAGACCGGATAGGCGAAGAACTTCATCCTCGGACACTACCTTCAACCCGGTTATGGTAATTTTCTCTATATTGAAGAAGGAGCTGTGTAAAAAAAGATATAGTGAGACCAATACCAGCAAGATTAATATGGAGATACCAAAAAATTTACGAGAGACAGTCTTGTTCATAATCTTCTCCTATCCCCATAATTACTGTGAAGATTATAGCAGAAATCCGCAACAAAATCATTGTATACCTGTAAAAAAAAGGAATCTGACAGCTTGACCGGGGCATATCACAGGGATGGTTCTGCTGATATATATCAGCAGAACCATCCCTGTGATATGTTTCTTCCTTTTCTCTCTTTGCATTCTACACTCGCCGTATATCCACCCCTAATCTCTCCAGCTTTTCATGAATTTTTTCATAACCCCGGTCTATGTGTTCCACCTTGCTTATTATAGTCTCTTCATGGGCAAATAAAGCAGCCAGGATTAACGCAGCTCCTGCTCTCAGATCAGTCGCTTCTACAGTAGCTCCTTCCAGAGCCGTTTTCCCCTTAACAATAGCGATACGACCCTCCAGTTTTATATCGGCTCCCATACGCCTGAGTTCTTGAACATGCATATAACGATTTTCGAAAATAGTCTCGACTATAATACTAGTTCCAGGAATAGAAGCAAATAAAGCCATCATCTGGGGCTGCATATCAGTGGGAAAGCCTGGGTAAGGCATGGTCTTAATATCTGTGGGGCGATATTTATGGTTTCCTATTACTCTGACCCCAGTACTTTTAGGGATAACCTCTACCCCAATCTCTCTCAATTTGGCAATTAACGGCTGTAAGTGTTCCAGTACCACATTTCCCAAAAATACATCACCACGACTGATGGCTGCAGCCACCATAAAAGTTCCGGCCTCAATACGATCAGGAATTACCCGGTACTCAACCCCACCCAATTTTTTTACTCCTTCAATCTGCACCGTATCCAGACCCGCCCCAGTGATTCTTGCTCCCATACCATTGAGAAAATTTTGCAAATCATATATCTCCGGTTCGCGAGCTGCATTCCGTATGGTAGTGATACCAGGAGTAAGGGTTGCTGCCATAATAATATTTTCCGTAGCCCCCACACTGGGGAAATCAAGCAATATTTCTTTGCCCATTATACCCTGCTGGGCTTTTCCTTCCATAAAACCATATTCTTCGGTCAATTCATATCCCAGATTTCTTAAACCTTTTAAATGCAGATCCATCGGCCTGACCCCTATGGCACAGCCTCCGGGATAAGCTACCCGAGCCCGTTTAAAACGCCCTAGTAAAGCCCCCATTACCAGGTTGGATGCTCTCATCTTCCGGGAAATGCTTTCCGGGAGCTCATAATTGTTAATAGTCCTGGCATCTATCACCAATACATCGGCTTCTCGTTTCACTTTTGCTCCTAGAATTTCCAAAGCCATAGACATCACATTTATATCTTCCAAATCGGGCACCCCGGATAATACCACTTCACCCATCGACATCAAACTGGCGGCCATAATAGGCAAAGTTGCATTTTTTGAACCACTTATTTCGACCTGGCCTTTTAGCCGCCGTCCTCCTCTGAGCCTCAAACTATTCAAGAAAACACCTCCACCAGGACTAAACCTTCAGAACAGACTCGGGCAGAACCTCAAGCAATTGCAGGCCCAGTTTCCATATGTCACCAGCCCCCATGGTAATAATCAAATCATTCTCCTGGCATATTTGAAGCAGGTAAGGAATAATCTCTTCTCTCTGGGGGATATATACTGAGTGGCAGCCAATACTTTGGGCGGCCTGGCAAACCACTTCCCCGCTAATCCCAGGAATAGCTTCTTCCCCAGCAGAATAAACCTCAGTGATTATCGCTAGATCAGCATTTATTAAGGCCTCACCCAATTGACGACCCAACAATTGGGTTCGCGAATAGCGATGAGGTTGATATACCACAATTACCCTTCCAGAGTGGAAGTTCCTGGCCGCATCAATTGTCGCCCGGATTTCAGTGGGGTGATGAGCATAGTCATCTACTACCGTAACCAAAGCTTTCTGTCCCTGGATTTGAAACCTGCGCCTGGCTCCGTGGAAATTTTTTAAAGCTGATTTTATTGGCTCCATTTCTAGTCCCAGCTCCAGAGCACTGGCTATGGCTGCTAAAGCATTTAAAGCATTGTGTTTTCCCGGAACCGCTAGTTCAAAACGACCCAGGAACCCCAGTTCCCGCTTATAAACATCAAAATGCGAACCTAAACCAATAGACTCCCAATTCAGAAAATAATAGTCGTTAGATAAGTCTTCTCCATAAAACAACAAGCGTTTGTTTAGCGTTAAATCTTTTACTAAACTACGATTAAAAGCATCTCCTCCATAGAGCATGGCAAAGCCTTCCGGTCTAATCTGCTCAACAAACTGGCGAAAAGCTTTTCTTATATTATCTACTGACTTATAATAATCCAGGTGATCATCTTCAACATTGGTTATTAAGGCAATATATGGTCTCAAATCAAGAAACGAAGCATCACTTTCATCGGCTTCCACTACAAAATAATCTCCTCTTCCCAGTTTGGCGTTCAGCTCGCTTCCCTGCAACTCTCCCCCTACAATAAACGAAGGTTCAGTTCCGCAATTGGCCAATACCATGTACAACATGGATGTTGTGGTGGTCTTTCCATGAGCCCCGGCAACTGCCACGGCCTTTTTGGCATTGGCCAAATGGGCCAGCATCTGTCCCCGTTTTAATATAGGAATCTTTTTCTCCCTGGCCAGCCTTAGCTCAATATTATCTTGAGGTACGGCTGAGGATGTGACCAGCAAATCCACCCCTTCCTTAAGATTGGATGAAGAATGACCCTTAAATATCTCGACACCTATTTCTTCAAGCCTACTGGTAGTATCGTTGACCTGCAGGTCCGAACCACTGACCTTATAACCCTGTTGGGCAAGTACCCTGGCTATACCACTCATTCCTGCTCCAGCAATTCCTACCATATGAATCCATTTTCCTGGAGTGAAAGCCATTCCCTCATCTCCTTCTCCAACATCTGTCCCAGTACATTTTATAGTATGCATAATTAATAGAAGTGGTTACATTACAGCTGCTTGTCCCAGGAGCAAAACCAACGGTGACTTTGGTTAAAACCCTTGGGAAAGCTCATATTGGTGGATTAGCGGATACGGCGGGAGTAAGACATATCTTTTACCCATGCCTGGCCATAAGTACTCAATTGTCTGGCAGTGTCAATATTACATCCAGTATCTCATTTAAGGCATTGGGCCGGCCCTCTTTTGCCATATTCCTTGCCATTTCCTTTAAGTAAACCGGGTTTTCCCTTAGTTCATTAACCTTTTTATAAAGAGTATCCCCATCCAGGAACTCATCAATAACCATTTCCACGGCTTTTTTTGCCAGTAAAGCCCGAGCATTTTTCTCCTGGTGATTTTCCGCCGCATAAGGATAGGGAACCAAAATTGCCGGTAACCCAAGAATAGCCAGCTCCGAAAGGGTGCCGGCTCCCGCCCGGCATACAGCCAGATCAGCCGCCGCCAGGGCTTCCTCAATATTAAACATATAGGGGTACAACTGGAGAAACCGCCTTTTACTTAATGACAAGCGTTCCTCCAACTGCTGTTTAATTTCATTATAGGATGATTCTCCGGTAATCCATATTATTTGCATCTTGCTATCCTGCCAGCGTTCCACCGCTTCCAACATAGCCTGGTTGATAGTCATGGCCCCGCGACTACCGCCAAAAACCACCAGGGTAAATAGATTGGGCTCAAGCCCCAGCTTTTTTATGCTCTCCGCCCGCTGGACATTAAATATTTCCGACCTAACTGGCAAACCGGTTACTTTCATGGATTTAGCCTTCATATAGGGTGCAGCTTCAGCAAAATTAAGTAAAGCATAATCCACTCTCCGGGCCAGATTCCGGTTGGCCAACCCGGGAATAGCATTCTGTTCATGTATCACGGTCTTAGACGGGAAAAAAGTACCAGCCATTACAATAGGAAAAGAAACATAGCCGCCCGTACCTATCACGATATCAGGTTGAAAATCTTTTATTATATCCCAGGCCTGAAAAAAACTGCGGGGAAATTTCACCAGGGAGCGAGAAGCTTTGAGCATGGAGGAGCGGTCAATTCCTGATATATCGATAGTAGTGAATCTCAGGCCCGCCCGGGGAACAATATTAGCCTCCAAACCCTTTTTTGTACCTACATAGAGGATTTCTGCTTCCCCCAGCCTCTCCTTTAAACCGCTGGCTATAGCCAAGGCTGGATATATATGTCCTCCGGTACCTCCCCCGGTAATAATAAACTTCATTTGAACTGCCTGCCTCCTTAACATAAACCAACCACAATGTCACGGGGACGGGGTTGTTGACAACTTCGCCCTTCCCTGTCACGGGGACGGGGTTGTTGACAACTTCGCCCTTCCCAAATGTCACGGGGACGGGGTTGTTGACAACTTCGCCCTTCCGATTTCAGACGTTTGACGGCCAGTAATCCCCTTCCCCTTCCGTCATCCGTCTTCCGCCATCCGTCATCCGACGATTAATTACAATAACGAGAGATGTTCAGCAGCAAGCCTACTCCACAGAGGGTGAACAATAACGATGAACCTCCATAGCTTATAAATGGTAAAGTTATGCCGGTAACCGGCAGGGCGCCTGCTACTACCGCGATATTGACCAAAGCCTGAAAAACTATCATTAGCGTAATACCAACTGCCAGGAGACTGCCAAAGGTATCCGGGGCCTTGATGGCCGCTCTAAACCCCCGCCAGGCAAAGAGTAAAAAAAGGAGCAGAACCAGGCTGGCTCCCACAAAACCTAATTCTTCACCTAGAATAGCAAAAATAAAATCCGTATGTTGTTCCGGAAGGTAGAAGAATTTTTGCCGGCTCCGTCCCAAACCCATTCCAAACAAACCTCCCGAGCCCAGAGCATAAAGGGACTGAATGGTCTGATAGCCTTCATCACCCGCATATTTCCAGGGGTTTAAAAAGGCAACCAGCCTTTCCAAACGGTAGGGAGCAACCGCTATAGCCGCCAATATCGCACCTATTCCGGCCATAAAAACCGCCCCTAGGTGAGACCATTTGGCCCCGGCAGCCAGCAACATAAAAAATACCGTGGCCGCGATGGCAAAAGCGGTTCCCAGATCAGGCTGCAGCATAATCAATCCCCCTACCAGTGCCACCAATAGCAAGTAGGGCAGTACTCCTTTCGAGAAAGAGCGTATGGAGGAAAGGTTCTGATCCATAGTCCGGGCCAAAAACATTATCATTCCTAATTTAGCCAATTCCGAGGGCGAAAAACGCAGAAAACCCACTCCCAGCCAGCGGTTGGATTCATTTACCTCAATCCCCAGAGGGGTAATTACCAGTATAAGGCATATCAAGGAAATGAGCATTAAGGGCAGGGCCAAGTCTTTAAGCTTGGAATAGTTTATTTTCATTATTACCAGCATGGCCATTATACCCAGAATCGCCCAATATAACTGGCGCTTAAAAAAATGGTAGGCATCGTCATAGCGGATATTCGAAGTAACCGCACTGGAACTAAATACCATTACCAGTCCTATTCCCAACAGGGCCATTGTGGTTATAAACAAGATAAAATCAGGCGGACCTTTTTTTGCTCTCAATCTTTTCCCCCCCAGCAGAAGCAATAATAGGAGAACTACCCGGAAATAGACTTGACCATCTCACAAAAGAGATCCCCCCGCTGTTCATAGCTTGCGAACATATCCCAGCTGGCACAAGCTGGAGAGAGCAGTACTACTTCACCCTTTCGCGCCAACTCGTGGGCCTTGATTACAGCCGCTTGCAGGTCTTCTACCTCATGTATATTCCGGAAACCGGCATCAATTACTGCATCCTTTATCTCTTCCCGGGCTTCCCCCAGCAGGACCAGTTCTCTCACTTTCTGCTTTATTAATCCCGCCAGCTGGGAGAAACTGGAGCCCTTGTTCCTGCCCCCGGCTATCAGTATAATAGGCTGGTTAAAAGAGTCCAGGGCTTTCATCACCGCCTCGGGATTGGTAGCCTTGGAATCATTAACATAAAGGACATCATCATAAAGACCTAGCTCCTCCATCCGATGCCTGACCCCGGGAAAACTGGCCAGAGCCTGGCGAATATCCTCTGGGCTTACCCCGGCAAGACTGGCCATCATTGTGGCAGCTAAAATATTCTCCAGATTGTGTTTCCCCCGCAGGGAAACTTCATCTATTCTCGCTATTTCTTGAATAATACCTGCTCTCTTAATAGTTATGACTCCATTATTTATAAAAGCCCCTTCCATCAACTCCCTTTCACTGGAAAAAAAGAAGGTCTGGGCAGGGCAGCTTCGGGCCATTTCCCTAAGAATGGAGTCTTCATAATTGAACACCGCATAATCACCTGGCTTTTGCTGGGCAAATATCTTGGCTTTAGCCTCGATATATCTTTCCATAGTCTTGTGCCGGTTAAGGTGATCAGGGGTGATATTAAGCAGGCCGCAAATATAAGGCCGGAAGCTTGAACTGCTCTCAAGTTGAAAACTGGACAACTCTACCACAATTGTCCCTGCAGAGATACTGTCCAGCAAAGTAGTCAAGGGAATGCCGATATTGCCACCGGCCAGTGCATTCCTCCCTGCCTGGGCTAAAATGTAATGCAGTAAGGAAGTAGTAGTAGTCTTGCCGTTGGTTCCGCTTATAGCCAGGAACTCAACTGCCTTTGGTTTCAGGATATAAGCCAATTCCACCTCTCCAATTACCGGGATTCCCTGCTCCCGGGCTTGCCGGATTGGTGCTGTTTCCAGCGGAACTCCCGGGCTTACTACCAGCAGGTCAAAATCCTGCCGCTTCACTTCCGGATATCCGCCAGCATAGTACTTTATGCCCAGTTTTTCCAATTCATCCAGAATAGGAGCCAGGGTTCGGGCTTCTTTTTCATCACAAGCGCTAAGCTGGGCACCACGTTTATCCAGGGCCTTTATCGCCGCCATTCCACTGCGGGCCAAGCCTACTACCAGTATCCTCTTACCGCTAAAATCCAATCCATCTCCTCCCTTAGCCTACTCCCCAAAAGCTCCAAATCCCCAGGAGCATAAAAACAAAGGAAAGGCCCCAGAAATATCTTACCACCCTGGTTTCCGGCCAGCCTTTCAACTCATAATGGTGATGCAAGGGAGCCATGCGAAATATCCTCTTTCTCGTAGTTTGGTAGGATATAACCTGTAAGATAACACTTAAGGTTTCAATCACATAGACCCCGCCAATAATAATCAAAGCTATTTCCGAGCGGGTTAAGGCCGCCACAGCAGCCACTGCTCCTCCCAGGGCCATAGAACCGGTATCTCCCATAAAAACCCGAGCGGGATGGCGGTTAAATACTAGAAAGCCCAGGCAAGCTCCGGCCAGTGCGCCGCAAAAAACACTCAGGCTATAATGTCCTGTCATAACGCAAATAACCGCCAGAGCCAGGCTTACAAAAAAGCTTACCCCGGAAGCCAGTCCATCCAGACCATCAGTAAGATTCACCGCATTGGCAGTACTCACCACAACAAAAACAATGAAGGGAAGATACCACCAACCAAGATCCACTGCATGGCCGGTAAAGGGTATAAGTATAGCGGTTCCCCGTTTAAAATAAAGAATCAGCAAAAGCCCGAAAAGAAATGCTATCAGGAGCTGCAATCCTAGTTTTTCTCGGGCACGAAGCCCCAGGGAACGTTTCAATACCACCTTGATATAGTCATCCCAAAAGCCTACCGAACCGAATGCCAGCATTAGCAGCACCGCTGCCAGGGCTTCAGTACTGGTACCTGCCATAATGAAGCTGGCCAGCATTACCGCGGTAATAATAATTATACCCCCCATGGTGGGGGTGCCTGCTTTGGCATAGTGGCCTTTGGGGCCTTCCTCTCTAATACTCTGCCCTACTTTAAGCCGTTTAAGAAATGGTATCATTATAGGTCCCATTATTATTGATACAACTATGGCAATAGCTGCTGCCAAAAATGCATTACTCAAATAATTCTGCAAAGGATACCCTCCTGCTTAAGGAAAATTATTATTTGACTCTATTGCAAAAAGTAATAATTATGCATCAGCTTGCATAATTATTCCGCTCCAGCGTCCTTAATAGCGACCGCAGGGAGCATCAGTTGTGCCCGACAGGGCGCTCCGCATGGGCAACACCAACGGCTCGTCTCGCGGCTCGAACAGCCATAAGAACAGCCTTAGGAACGGTCCTTTTGGCTGGTACTTCTTCCGCCCTCCGTCTTCCGACTTCCGTCTTACGCCTTCCGTCTTCCGACTTCCGAGTAGATTTCTTCCGCCAGACTTTCCAGCTGCATTCCCCGGGAAGCCTTAAACAATATGGTATCACTACTATTCAAGCTTTGTTTAAGAAATCCTATACTTTCTTCTTTGGAAAGGAAATGCCGGACCTGCTCTCCTGCCATACCTGCAGCTCGGGCCGCTTCCGCCATCCATGCCGCTCGTTCCCCTATGCATATCAAAAGATCCACCTGGTTCTTAACCGCATGGTGGCCAACTTCCCGGTGTCCCTCCTGCTCGTAATCACCCAATTCCAACATATCTCCCAGAACCGCTACCAATTTGCCTTTTTCCTGCAGCTCCCGGCTGGTTTCCAGGGCATTAATCATGGAAAGCGGATTAGCATTATAAGTATCATTGATTATCTTTCCCCCGTCAGGTAGAGGAATAATCTCCAGTCGCTTGGAACCCGGATTGAAATTAAGCAGGCTGGACTTTATTTCTTCCAGGGGAACCCCCAGCAAAAACGCCATGGCTGCAGCAGCCACTGCATTCATAGCCCATCTCCTTGAAGGTAATGGTAAGAACAGTTTTTCCGACTGACCCAAGCAGATAAGTCTTATTTCTATACCTTGATTTTTTATAATAGTTTCCTCTATGCGAAAATCACAAGATTTACTATAGCCAAAGCGGTACTTTTTGGCCGCATAAGGCCGAACCGCTTCCTCCAGCAACGGTGAATCTCCATTAATAAGGGCAAAGTCACCGGCCCCAAGAGTAGCCATTACTTCCGCTTTTGCCCGGGCTATATTCTCCAGGCTGCCCAGGGTTTCCAGGTGTACTTTTTCCACATTGCTTATAAGGGCCGAGCTTGGCTGAGCTATTGTAGCCAGCTGCAACAATTCCCCCTGGCCCCTCATGGCCATTTCCAGCACTGCCACCTGATGAGTTTTATCCAGTTGCAATAAAGTCAAGGGAAGGCCAATTTCATTGTTGTAATTACCACTGGTTTTTAAGGTTTTAAAGCGGGATTGCAGGCAGAGAGCTAAAATATCCTTGGTACTGGTTTTGCCAACACTGCCTGTAACCGCCACCACCGGTATATTAAAGCTGCGCCGGTAAGCAGCAGCCAGATCCTGCAAAGCATCCAGAGTATCATTAACCAGGATTAAAGATTTACCAGGGCCGGCTTTGGTCAAGCAATCCCCCCGGGAGACAATAACCGCCGCGGCCCCATTTTTCCATGCATCTTCCAGAAAATCATGGCCATCGGAACTTTCTCCTTTAAAGGCAAAAAACAAATAGCCGGGTTTAACGCGGCGTGAATCAATCTCCACCCCATTAACTATGGTCTTTTCATTCCCCGCCAGTAGTTTTCCTTTAATACTATCGACAACAAAACCCAGCTCCAAATGCATTATTTTACCTTTCCTCTCAACAATTCCGCTGCCACTTTCCGGTCATCGAATTCCAGGACCTGATCCTTCACCAATTGGTAGTTTTCATGCCCTTTCCCGGCTATAACCACCAAATCACCCGTTCGCGCCAGGTGAATAGCATGTCTTATAGCCTCTCTGCGGTCGACGATTATAGCATAACGGGACTTTTCCACCTTATCCATCCCAGGAATTATCTCCGCAATAATGGCATGGGGATCCTCACTACGCGGGTTATCGGAAGTCACCACACAGAAATCGCTGTATTTGGCGGCAATTTCACCCATAAGCGGTCTTTTACTCCGATCCCGGTCACCCCCACAGCCGAATACGCAAATCAAACGCTTTTTCCCTAACTCCCGGGAGGTTTGGAGAATATTTTCCAAACCATCAGGAGTATGCGCATAGTCTACAATCACCGCAAAATCCTGCCCGCAATCAACCTTTTCAAAACGCCCCGGTACCCCCTCCACCCTGGCCAGAGCCGATTGAATTAAGCCTGGATCGATCCCCTCCTGCAGAGCAAAGCTAATAGCCGCCAGGGCATTGTAAATACTAAAAAGACCAATGAGTTTCATATTAATCATAAGGCTATTATCTCCGTAATGTAGGCGGAAACTACTGCCATCCAAGTCAATCTTGAGTTCGCCGGCTTGATAATCGGATCTCTTTTTTATTCCATAACTACGGCAAGGGATGGTGGCAGCCTGAAAAATCTCTTCGGCCCAGGGGTCATCGATATTGATAATGGCATAGTTTTGCTTTTCTTCTTTTATCATTTGAAAGAGCTGAAGCTTGGCTGCCCGGTAATTATCCATATTTTGATGAAAATCCAGGTGGTCCTGAGTCAGGTTGGTAAATACCGCCACATTGAAATCTATCTCTGCCACCCGCTGCAGCTGCAAAGCGTGCGATGAGACCTCCATTACTATATAGTCGGCCTTTTCCTCCCGGCATAAGGCCATAAAACTCTCTATCTCCAAAGCTTCCGGGGTAGTGTGTTGCATCTCTCTTTGAATTTCGCCGACCTGGGCATAAAGAGTACCCATTATGGCCGTTTTCTTGCCCGCCTCTTCCAAAATAGCTTTGATTAGATCCGTTGTTGTGGTTTTACCATTGGTTCCGGTAACTGCAACCACCCTAATGGATTTAGAAGGCCGGCCATAATAATTGGCAGCCAACAAGGCCAGGGCACTCCGGGTGTCGGGGGTAGTAAGCAAAGTCGCTTTTCCTCCCGTATCCAGCTGTCTTTCGGCCAAAACCGCCACGGCTCCATTCTCAATTGCCTGCCCGGCAAAAAGATGTCCATCACTCTTTAAGCCGCTAATGCAGATAAAAAGATCTCCTGGTTTTACCCGTCTGGAATCATAAGCAATTCCACTAATCTCCCTATCTAAAGGACCATCTTGCAGCTCTATGGTTAAATTTTTAATTAATTCCACCAGCTTCAATTTAAGGCCCCCCTTTTTTTCATTCTCCCACCATGCTCGGCACTCTCAACTATAAAAACCCCTTATCCCTGACCCCTCATGCCTCACTTACCCTATTCTCCCACCGGCTGGAACTTAACCCTTATGCTGGAGCCGCTGCTTACCACTTTCCCGGCCTCAGGCAATTGCTGGTATGCCAGGCCATATCCCTCTGGTACTAAATGAAGCCCCAGATCAGCCAGTATTCTAGCTACTTCTTTCATTGATTTCCCCTGTAAATCGGGGATAGTTACCTCTGCGCCTTCCTTTCCCCCTTCAAAGGGAGAAAGATGGATTATAACCTCAGAATCCCGCTCCACTTTAGTATGGGCCCGGGGAGTCTGCTGCCACACCACAGTACCGCTGCCATCGACCTCAACTCTCAAACCCCGTGCCTTGATCAGGGAACTGGCCTCTGATGCAGGCAGGTTAACCACATCAGGTACTATAAGCTGTTCCTTTGGCTCTATGCTTTGCTCACCCTTGCCCGAATTATACCTGGGTATCTCCAGGTATTTGAAGGAATCATTCAGTATTTCCCGAAAAGCCGGTGCCGCCACCCAGCCTCCATAATAGGGGTAACCCTTGGGAGCATCAACCACTACAATGCCCAGCAGCCGAGGCTGGTTGGCCGGAGCAAAACCCACAAAAGAAGCTACATGTTCATTACTCATGTATCTCCCGTCAGGACCCACTTTTTGGGCTGTACCCGTTTTCCCGGCAACCTTATAGCCCTCCAAATAAGCATTCCGCCCCGTTCCGTTTACCACTTCACCTTCCAGCATCATACAAAGTTCTCGGGCGGTTTCGGGGGAAATAACCTGTCTAACCACCTGAGGCTCAACCTTTTTTATAACATTTCCCTTATCATCTAAAACCTGTTTCAATAAATGCGGCTTCATCAGCTTACCCTCGTTGGCAACTGCCCCCACCGCTGTTAGCAACTGTATGGGAGTTACCGCATTGGCCTGCCCCATGGCCATGGTGGCCAGTTCAATCTGCTGCGCGGAAGCCCGGGGAATAAGAATCCCTTCCGCCTCACCGGGCAGGTCAATACCGGTTTTTTGTCCAAAACCAAAAGCCTTGAGATATTTATAGTAGTTTTGCAGGCCTAACTCCAAACCTATCTGTATAAAAGCTACATTACAGGATTTCTCAATAGTCTGGGCAAAGCTCTGGCTGCCATGGGGTTTTCTGTCCGGGCAGCCAATAACCTCTTTACCCACCTTAATATAACCAGGACAATAAAACCGGCTTTCCGCGTTCACCACACCTTCCTGCAAAGCCATGGCCGCAGTTGTTATTTTCATAGTGGACCCCGGTTCATAACTATCGTTGATGCCATAATTCCGGCGATTGCTGACCGCATATGCCGAAAAATCATTGGGGTCAAAAGTAGGCCGGGAAGCCAGAGCCAGTATTTCTCCGGTCGACACATCCATTATTATGGCCGCAGCTGATTTAGCTTTTCTTTCGTTAAAGACTTTGTCGAGTTCCCTTTCCGTAATATACTGAATAGTTTCATCAATGGTTAATATCAAATTGGCCCCATCAACCGGAGGGATAAACTTATGAGTAGCTTCCGGAATAGGCCGGTTGACGGCATCATGCTCTATAATTATGCGACCTTTGGTTCCTCCCACCAATTTGTCGTAGTAAAAATCGACCCCTTCGAGACCGTTGTTATCCACCCCGGCAATACCCAGCACATGACTGGCCAAAGTACCTTTGGGATAGTAGCGGCGGCTTTCTTCCGTAAGCCCGATTCCCGGCAAATCCATTTTCCTTATTGTTTTCGATTTTTCCGGATCAATCTGTCGTTTTACCCATTCGAAAGAACTACTCCGGCTAATTCGCCGCAACAAGCTTTCTTCGTCCATTTCCAAAACCTGCGCCAGCTTGGCAGCAATCTCCTTTTGCTGCCCCTTACTGCAAACCTCAGCCGGAATGGCATAGACCGAATCAGCACTTACGGAAATAGCTAATTCATTGCCATTGCGGTCATAGATTATACCTCTTTTGGATTCTACCGGCACATCCCGCATCCGGTTTTGCAGCGCTTTTTCCGAGAGCTCAGCCCCTTTGACGAATTGTACCCAAAAAACCCTGCTCCCCAGTAGTAAAAATATAATGATAAAGAAGAAAAAAAGCGTAGCAATACGCTTTCTTACTATAAAACCGGTGGTTTGCATCAATATCCACCTCGTTCTTTAGTTGCTTCGGGCGGCCAAACGAATCAAATTATCATAGATCTTTTTTAAAGCCTTTTCCTGATCACGATTGGCAACATTTACAGAATCTTGTTTCACTGCTGTCTCCCCTCTCCGCTCGGAAGGAATCACCACTGCAAAGTTTAAATCTTCTTCCGCTTTTACCATGCCCAAATCCTTTGTAGCCAGTAGTTCTATCCTATCCAGAGAGCTTTTCTGGGCTATTTCATACTCAATACGCTGGTTGGAGGCTTGTAGTCTTTCAATATCCTTTTCCAGGCCTACAATCTGGTAACCCATAGTGGATACCGTTATACATAGAAAAACTATCAATATAGCCCAGGCAAAGAAAAACAGTCCACCCTTTAACAACCAGGTTTTTTTGCAATCAATTTTTTTATAAGTCCTTCGTATCTTTCTACTTTGCCTGCTTTGCAGCTCCGGCTGAATTGCTCCGGGAGTATCCAGAACTTTAGCTAAACTTTGGCCTGCCTGTAACATATTCTTATTCTTCCTCCCCTGAATATAGAACTTTTAGATTTTTTCGGCTACCCGCAGTTTAGCACTCCGAGCCCGGGGGTTAGCCTCAGATTCCTCTTTTGAAGCCACTATCGGCTTACGGCTTAATATTTTCAATTCCGCCTGGTGCCCGCAGGTACAAATCGGGCTTTGGCTGGGACAAATACAAGTCCTGGCCCGGTTTTTCATGAATTCCTTGACCATCCGGTCTTCCAGAGAATGAAAAGTGATAACACATAACCTGCCCCCTGCTTTCAATGCTTCCAGAGCCTGCGGCAAAACTTCCCTTAAAGCATCCAATTCACTATTAACCGCCATCCTTAAAGCTTGAAAGCTCTTACGTGCCGGGTGTTTTTCCCGGCGGTAGGCAGCCGGTACCGCTGCCTTGATTATTCCCACCAGTTGCAGGGTACTATCTATACTCGCGGTCTTTCTATGTTTCGTTATAGCCGCAGCTATGCGCCGGGAATAACGCTCCTCCCCAAAGTCAAATAGAATTTGCGCAATCCTCTCTTCTGGATAACAGTTTATAATCTCCCAGGCTTTTAAATCCTGTTCCTGATTCATCCTCATATCCAGGTAAGCATCTTCATGAAAACTGAAACCCCTCCATGAAAACTGAAACCCCTCTCCGGCATATCCAATTGAAATGAAGATACCCCCAGGTCTAACAATACCCCATCTACCGCTGAAATTCCTTCCTGTTCTAATATTTGCTTTAGGTTCCTGAAATCCCCATGAACAAAAGTAACATTGGGGAATGGTAATCGCTGCCTGCTCTGTTCCAGAACAGCCATATCCTTATCAATAGCCAACACCCTCGCACCAGCCTTTAGGTGCTGGAGAAGCTTTTCCAGATGTCCCCCTCCTCCCAGCGTACAATCAACATAGCAACCCTTAGGGTCTCCTAGCAGACTGGATATAACCTCATCAAGTAAAACGGGTATATGCAAAAGCTAAACACTCCTATATTCCCAGATCAACCAGATTTTCTGCAATTTCCTCGTAAGATGATTGTGCATTCTCGTTATAGTCTGTCCACTTTTCTGTAGACCAAATCTCTACCCTAGTACCAACACCAATTATTATTACATCCCGGTCAATCCCCGCATATTCCCTGAGGTTGAGCGGCAATACCGACCGTCCTTGCCTATCCAAATCCAACTCCGCAGCTCCCGAGAAAAAAAAGCGCACAAAAGAACGCACATCAGCCCGTGTGAACGGAAGTGAACGCAACTTTTTCTCAATAAGTTGCCATTCGTCCTGGGGATAGAGAAAAATACAATTGTCCAATCCCTTGGTAGCCACAAATTTATAGCCAATCTCTTCGCGGAATTTTGCTGGAATTGTAATTCTGCCCTTTTCATCCAGTGAATGTTGATATTCGCCTAAGAACATTTGTTCTGCCCCTTCTGAGCTTCTTATTGGGATTCTGCTCCACTTTACTCCACTTTACTCCACCTTATTCTACTCACCCCAAACATTATCCTTCTTTGTGAATCTTTTTACAAACGTACAAGTTCGTGGCTTGTCGACATCCAGGCCTTGTAGTTGCTTTATTTGAGCTCCTTCGGCATTTTTTCTGCCAGCCATAATTTATACTCCTGCCCCATAAAAAACCAGCCCCAGGTCCTAAGCCTAATGTCCAAAAATAGACAAAAAAAGAGCCGAGTCTCCTCACTCGGCCCAGAATATTTGACAATATTTATGATTTTCGCGCGGTTGTATTCTAATCCCATTGCAATAACTTAACAACTTAAGTGCCTGGCACCTTCTATAAGCGGTAGAGATGGGACTCGTCCAGGAACTTTATTCCTTTTTGGCGGAATATTTCGGTGGTTTTTTCGCTGTCCTCTACCTTCAACACTACCAGGGCATCATTGCCTGATGTCCCAATAAAAGCATATAAATACTCAATATTAAGATTCTCCTCATGCATCTGTTCCAGTACGGTTGCCAGCCCGCCGGGAGAATCAGATACTTGAACTGCCAGCACCTCTGTTTCGCTGACGGTAAAACCATTTTCCTTCAAAACCTGATAGGCCCTGTCCGGGTCATTGACTATCAAACGCAATATCCCAAAATCAGAAGTGTCTGCAATTGACAGGGCTCTGATGTTGATTCCCGCAGTCCCCAGAACCCGGGTAACATGAGAGAGCCTTCCCGCCTTGTTCTCTAAAAATACCGAAATCTGTTTAGCCATGCTTTACCTCCTTACACATTCCTCTTGTCTATCACTCTTTGAGCTTTGCCTTCACTCCTGGGTATGGATTTGGGTTCTACCAGCCTTACTTTTACCCCTATGCCCAGATTGCTCTCCAAATCTTTACGGATTAACCCCCCCAGTTCTTCTAATTTGCGCACTTCATCGCTGAATAAACGCTCGGAAACCTCTACCTGCACTTCCAGCTGATCCAGATTGCCCTTCCGGTCCACTATCAGCAGGTAATGGGGTTCCACTCCAGGAATGTTAAGCAGAACGCTTTCCACCATAGAGGGAAAAACATTTACCCCCCGAATAATAACCATATCATCAGAACGGCCGAGAACCTTTTGCATACGAACCAGGGTTCTCCCACAATCACAGCGCGTTCTCTCCAGGGTAGTAAGGTCGCGGGTTCGGTATCTGATTAAAGGCAGCGCCTCTTTGGTAATACTGGTTATGACCAGCTCACCCGGGCAGCCATCTGGCAGAACTTCTTCCGTAATCGGGTCAATTATCTCGGCCAGAAAATGGTCCTCCGCTATATGCAGACCATTTTTACAGGAGCATTCAATAGCTACACCAGGACCGATAATTTCACTCAAACCATAAATATCATAAGCATCTATTTCCAGTTTATTCTCTATTTCCCGGCGCATACTCTCCGACCACGGTTCGGCTCCAAAAACCCCGGCTTTCAGTTTTAAATCATTTGGTTCAATGCCAGCCTCCAGCATGGCTTCATACATAAACAAGGAATAAGAGGGGGTGCAGGTAAGCAGGGTGGTTCCAAAATCCTGCATCAGCATCACCTGCCGGCGGGTATTGCCGCCGGAAGTAGGAATAACCGAAGCCCCTATTCTCTCAGCCCCATAGTGTATTCCCAACCCACCGGTGAACAGACCGTAGCCATATGAATTCTGAATTACTGCGTTTTTGGTAGCTCCTGCAGTGGTCAAGGCCCGGGCCATCAGCTCAGCCCATAAATCGATATCTTTTTTGGTATAACCAACTACCGTTGGTTTCCCCGTGGTTCCGGATGAGGAATGGATCCTGACTACTTCGCTCATCGGTACGGCAAAAAGATTAAAGGGGTAATTATCACGCAAATCCTGTTTGGTGGTAAACGGTAGTTGTTTTAAATCATCCAAGCTCCGTATATCTTCTGCTGTAATACCGGCCTGGCTTAGTTTCTCCTTATAGGTGGGAACAAAGGCGTAGGTTTTAAATACAGTTTCTTTTAACCTTCTTAGCTGTAGTTTTTCCAGCTCTTCCCTGGGCATACATTCCTTTTCCTTATCCCAGTACAACATTAATTCTACCTCCTTCATTAATTTTCCTCCCTTGTCATGGGGACGGGGTTATTGACAACTTATTTAACATGTCATGGGGACGGGGTTATTGACAACTTTTAACCCTCATGTTGTCATGGGGACGGGGTTATTGACAACTTTTTACCCTCACCCCTCAACTTTTCTAATGCATGTCATGGGGACGGGGTTATTGACAACTTTTTACCCTCACCCCTCAACTTTTCTAATGTATGGGCAATACTCCGCCAGGGGGCATTCTTGACAAAGCGCCTTTTTTTTCTTGCAATAATTGGCCCCCAAGGCTACCAACAAAGCATGATATTCGTTATAAATTTGGGTATCAACCGGCAGGTGGTTCTGCATCAATCCCTGCATCTTCTCATAAGAACACTTATCTTCCACCCACCCCAGTCGGGTAAATATTCGAATAGTATAAGCATCGACCACAAAAACCGGGTAATTGCCAGCATAAAGCAAAATGGAATCGGCAGTCTCCGGGCCTATTCCCCACAAGGCCAGAAGCCTCGCTCTAATTTGCGGCAGGGGCTCGCTAAACATGAGGTCAATATCACCACCATAATTCTCAGCGATAAAATCCAACAAAATTTTCAATCTGCGAGCTTTTTGGCGATGATAAAGGGCTGGTTTGATGAAATCTGCCAGTTCTTCTTCTGCGATTGATCGCAAGGCGGGAAAATCGAGCAACCTGGCCTCTTTAAGAGCCGCAATAGCCTTCTCTACATTTTTCCAGGAGACCGCCTGGGTCAGTATTGCACCCAGTATTATTTCCAGGCGGCTTTCCCCCGGCCACCATCCCCGTGGACCAAAATGCTCAAAAAGCTTGTGATATATAGCCATTAACTTCTGTTGCTTCATAATTACCTCCGCTTACCCAGAACTAGCATATATCATAGATATATCATAGGAACGGTTCTTATGATAAATATGTCAACAACCCCGTCCCCCTGTCATGCTTGGATAAAAACGATTAGCAATTGTTCAACCATCGCTCAACTATCGTTTAACTATCGTTTAACCATTGTTCATACTAATCAACTGCTTGACCGCATAGCTGGCCAGCAATAAACCAGCAACCGCAGGAACAAAAGATATGCTGCCCAACCTGGTTTCGCCCGAATAAGCGGTTTTAACCGGGGTCTCCCGCGAGTAAACCACCGGAACTCCCTGGAAAATATTTTCCCGGCGCAATTCTCTTCGCAGTTTTCGTGCCACGGGACATATTATACTGTCTTTAATATCGGCAATAGTAAGCAGGAGGGGATCAAGCCGGTTGGCTGTACCCATAGAACTGATTACAGGAATCTTCCTGTGCAGGCAGGTTTTTATCAAATGAATCTTATCAGGGAGGGAATCAATAGCATCCAGAACAAAATGTATTTCTTCACTTAAAATCTCTGCACTGCTTTCCCCGGTATAGCTGAACGGATACTCCTTGAGCTGGAGTCCGGGGTTGATATCCCGCAGCCTCTGGCTCATGACTTCGGTCTTTAACTCGCCCCGGGTGGAATTCAAGGCCACTAGCTGCCGGTTGATATTACTGGCCTCGACCCGGTCAGGATCACATAAAATAATCCTGCCAACTCCACAGCGAGCAATTGCTTCAGCCGCATAGGAACCAACTCCGCCCAGTCCTATCACCAGCATGCAGGAAACTCGAAGTGTCTCCATGGCTTCCTGGCCTATTAATAGTTCTGTCCGCTGAAAAATCCTATCACTCATCATGCAAAAACCCCACCGAGCCGTGATGCCGTAGTTTTAACCTGCTTAGCAGGTGGGTGCCCTCCCGCATATTTAATGTGTCCCACAGAAGCGGGCTTACAAGCCATAGGCGGAGATAGGTTCCCTTAATTTTTGTGTTGGCAAAAACTTAACAGCTATTCACGCACACAGCAGGGGTTTCCTTGTCAGGTTTTTTCTATGTCTTTTCAGGTAAAATAATACCATAGAATACCGGCTTCTTCAAGACATTGGTTTTGTTATTATTCGCCACTATTTCCATTTCTGTTATTTTTCCCTAATCCTAAGGGCCAATTCCCTTAGCTGCCTGGCGCTAACTGTTGATGGAGCTTCCGTCATGGGACAGGAGGCACTCTGGGTTTTGGGGAAGGCCATTACGTCTCGTACACTGTTTCTTCCCGCCAGGAGCATCAAGAGGCGATCTACTCCAAAAGCAATACCTCCATGAGGTGGAGTACCGTATTCGAATGCTTCCAGCATAAAGCCGAATTTATCCCGAGCTTCTTCCTGGCTCATACCCAGTACGGAAAACATCTTTTCCTGCCATTCCCGCCGGTGTATACGTATGCTCCCTCCACCCAGTTCGGTTCCATTAAGAACCAGGTCGTAGGCCCGGGCCTTAACTCGTCCCGGTTCACTGTCCATAATCTCTATGTCTTCCAGGCGGGGTGAAGTAAAGGGGTGATGCTTGGCCTGGTAGCGTTTTTCCTCCTCATCATATTCCAGGAGGGGAAAATCCGTCACCCAAACAAAATTCAACTCTTCTTCAGCAATAAGACCCTTTTTACGGCCCAGCTCCAGTCGCAGGATACCCATAACCCGGGCCACTATTTCAGCCTGGTCCGCTCCAAAGAGTATAAGGTCGCCGGCTTCAGCTCCAGTTGTCATCAAAATCTGCTCGATTTCCTCTTCACTTAGAAACTTGGTAATAGGCGAGCGCAATTCATTTTCCTGTACCAGTATCCAGGCCATACCTTTAGCTCCGTTTTCCACCGCCATAGCCCCCAGGGCATCTATTTCCCGGCGAGTAAAGGATCCGCATCCTTTAGCATTCAGAGCCCGGACTACACCCCCGGATTGCAAAGCCGAAGCAAAGACCTTAAACTGGGTGTTTTGCAGCATTTCGCTTAGCTCCACAATCTCCAGGCCAAAGCGTAAATCGGGTTTGTCCGAACCGTAATTTATCATAGCATCATCATAGGCCAGACGCGGGAATGGGGTTCTAATGACCTTACCCGCAGCTTTAAAAAAGATTTCAGCCATCATTTCCTCTACCAGCACAATAATGTCCTCTTCATCAACGAAAGACATCTCCATATCCAGTTGGGTGAATTCCGGCTGGCGATCGGCCCTAAGGTCCTCATCCCGGAAACAACGAGCAATCTGAAAATATTTCTCCATTCCGGCTACCATAAGTATCTGTTTGAATATCTGCGGAGATTGGGGCAAAGCATAGAATTCACCAGGGTGAACGCGGCTGGGTACCAGGTAATCCCGGGCCCCTTCGGGAGTGCTTTTCGTCAAAATGGGGGTTTCTATTTCGATAAAACCCCGGCTATCCAAAAAGTCGCGCATGCACTTGACCACCCGATGTCTTAAGAGCAGGTTGTCTCGCATCTCGGGCCGCCGTAAATCCAGATAACGGTATTTCAGGCGCAGGTTTTCATCAACATCTATATCATTTTCAATATAAAAAGGAGGAGTTTTGGCCGGGCTTAAGACTTCAATATCTTCTACATAAACTTCCACCTTGCCGGTTTTAAGGTTGGGGTTTTCCGTAGCCTCAGGGCGGAGAGAGAGCTTACCCCGCACGGCTATTACATACTCGCTTCTTATTTGTTCCGCCAGGTGAAAAGCCTCCTCTTTGACTTCAGGACTGAATACCAGTTGAATTATACCGGAGCGATCCCGCAAATCAACGAAAATCAAACCGCCATGATCCCTTCTGGTATCCACCCAGCCATTAAGCATTACTTCCCGTCCCACCAGATGAATATCCAGTTCGGTGGCATTATGAGTTCTTTTCATCAATGTTTCTCCTCCTACTTCGTTTCTATAACAGATCTAATGCTGCTAATCAATTCTTCCTGACCCAGCTGCCACTGTTCTTTGCTTTGCATATCCCGTAAAGTCCAAAAGTGTTTTTCCACTTCCTCTTCACCCACCATAACTACGAACCTGGCAGCAGTTTTTCCGGCATACTTCATCTGTGCCTTGCCGCTGCGGCCGCCATAGTCCTTGTCTGCCCGGATGCCCCTGCGCCGGAGCTCATTTACCAGCTGTAATCCTTGCATCTCATAGGCATCATTCATTACCACCACAAAAACATCCAGCGAAGGGTTGGAAAACTTACTTTTACCCAGCATATCGAGAGCCAGCAGCAAGCGTTCCATACCCAGGGCAAAACCGATACCCGGAATGTCTGGTCCACCTAGCTCTTTTACCAGCCCATCATACCTCCCCCCACCACCGACCGCGCTTTGCGCCCCGATGCCGGGAAGGTGAATCTCAAAAGCGGTATTGCTGTAGTAGTCCAGGCCGCGAACCAGGTTGTTGTCGTGGATATAGCTTATGCCATTAGCCTGCAGAGCCGCTTGCACCCGGCTATAATGCTCCTGGCAATAAGGGCAGAGATGGTCGTAAAAAATGGGATATCCCCTAATGGCCTGGTGACAAGTCTCCATTTTGCAATCCAAAACCCGTAAAGGATTCTGCATATATCTTTGCTGACAATCCTGACACAATTGCTCTTTAAACGGGCTAATATGCTGCAGCAGTTTTTGCCGATAGTCATCACGACATACGGAGCAGCCTAGTGAATTCAAATGCAGTTCGTAATCATCTAAACCCAGGCGCCTCAAGATCTCCACCAGTAAGATGATAATTTCCGCATCCAGATAAGGACTATTACTGCCAAAAGCCTCTACCCCGAATTGGTGGAATTGCCGATATCTCCCGGTCTGCGGGCGGTCATAACGAAACATGGGTCCCAGGTAATACCATTTGACCGGCATTACCCCACTATATATCCCATGCTCAATCAAGGCCCGGGCACAAGGGGCAGTACCTTCCGGGCGCAAGGTCAGGCTGCGCTGGGAACGATCATTAAAGCTGTACATTTCTTTGCTAACAATATCCGTCCCCTGGCCAACGCCTCGCTGAAACAACTCGGTATGCTCGAATAGCGGAGTCCTGATTGCTCTAAAGCCAAAGGATTCAGCGCTATCCCTCATTATTTTTTCAATATACTGCCACTTTACAGAATCCTGGGGTAAGATATCATATGTTCCCCTGGGGGCTTTGACTTGCATAAACTACTCCTCCGGAACAGTAGATTCACAATTTATAGATGGTTCCTTGCTGGAACCATTCCTTGGATAATTCTAATTTAAGGCCTGAAGCTTGTCAACTTTGCGGATTTTCTCTGCTGTGCGCGTATTTCCCCGAAGATAGCTTCTCCGGGAAGTATCATGATAAGATCCATATTTTATTGTTATTCTTCCTGCTTCCCTTGCCTATTCTTGCGATAGCATCACCCCTTTCGCATCATGTTTCCCCCCTGTTCTTCTGAGGGCAACATCATTCATGCTTTGCTTGCTTATTCTAACTACTCCTGCCGTGTTTTCCCCAGCTACAGGAGGAGTACGAACCCAGGTATTTAACCAAAGTGCAGCGCTTCTGCAATTCCTCCAATAGCTCCTCTATGCCAACCCGGTTTGAGCCATTCTCTACTTCGATGTAAAAAGAATAGCTGCCCTTTAGCAGTTTTTTCGGGCGTGATTCTATCTTGCTCAAGTTTAAATTTCTGCGATTGAAGATTTCCAGGGTATGGTACAGGGCTCCCGGGCGGTCGGGAAGAGTAAAAATTATGCTGCTTTTCTCCTCTTCTACTTTGGGCGCCCGGCCAGCCTGAACATGAATAAACCTGGTGTAATTATCCTCGTCTTGAATGTTGTTCTGTATCATTTCCAAACCATAGAGGCTGCAGGCCAGCTGGTTGCCGATACATGCCGCCCTTCTCTCCTCACTCCTAACAATTTCCGCCGCCCGGGTCGTACTACCGGTTATTTCTTGTCTTGTTTCCGGCAAATAGCTGTTAATGAAGTTTTGGCATTGCATCAATGCTGTGGGCTGAGAAACCAGAAGTTCAATATCGGCAAGATCCAGCTTTTCCCCCGCCATCAAATGCTGTCTCACCGGGATGCTTATTTCACCCTTTATATACACATTGCTCGCTTCCAGTGCCTCCATAGTGAGGCTTATGCTACCTGCCAAGGAATTTTCCATAGGTATTAAAGCCTCTGCCACCTGCTTGGTATTTAGTAGAACAAAAATTTCAGGAATGCTTCGAGCCAGTACATAATCCTCCTTATTACTCCAATACAGCTGAGCAGCTTCTTCGCTGAAGGTTCCTGCCGGACCTAAAATAGCATAGGCCATTACCTCAACCTCCTTCCCAAAGCTCGGGCCACCGGTTCAAGTTCTCGCATCATAGTGCTGAAGCCTCGAGGAGTTAATGATTGGTCCCCATCAGAAAGGGCTTTTTCCGGCTGCGGATGTACTTCCACCATCAAAGCATCCGCACCAGCTGCAATGGCTGCCCGAGCCATAGGGCTTACCAGGCTCCTTACCCCGGTAGCATGGCTGGGATCGACCATAACCGGCAAATGAGACAATTCTTTGACCAAAGCCACCGCAGAAAGATCGAGGGTATTTCGGGTCCAGGGCTCGGAACTGCGAACACCCCGTTCACATAGTATCACCTGGGAATTTCCACCGGCCAGAATATACTCTGCTGCTAATAACCATTCCTCAATACTGGCTGACATACCCCGCTTTAAAACCACCGGCTTATTGAGCTGCCCCAGCTTACGCAATAAAGCGAAGTTCTGCATATTACGCGCTCCTACTTGCAAAATATCGGCATAATCGGCCAGCAGCCCAATATCCTCGCTATCCATTATCTCGCTTATTACCGGCATGTTCATATCCTCACCCACTCGAGCGAGCAATTTTAATCCCTTCTCGCCCAAGCCCTGGAAGCTATAAGGAGAAGTCCTGGGTTTAAAAGCTCCTCCCCTCAGCATGGCCGCTCCTGCCGCCCGCACCTTGAAGGCTGTTTCTTTTAATAACTCTTCACTTTCCACCGCACATGGTCCGGCTATGACCATCACCTGTTCTCCGCCGATCAGGCAACTCTTAACTTCAAACTGAGTTGATTCACTTTGATAAATACGGGATACCAGTAATTCACCATCTTTTTTAGCCAGCAAGTTTTTCATTTCCAGCACTCCTTTACTGAAATTTCAAAAAAATAAACCTCTCATCCCCAAAGGGACGAGAGGTCTGCTTGACTTCCCGCGGTACCACCCATTTTGGCTAAAGCCCACTCAAAAAAGGATACGGGAATCCTGCATTAAAAAAAGCTTCACATCCTCATGGGACGAGAAGCTTCTGCTGCCCGCGGTACCACCCAATTTACCATTATAGGTCCGCTTGAAAGATACAGGTTTATCCGATATCCCCTCCCTTTTAACGGTGAGAGCTCCGCCACGACCTACTTACCCAGGGTTTCAGCCGGGTGCTCCGAAGTGAACTTCACTCCGCTTCCTTATAGAGATGCTTACAGCCGGTGGCATCTCCTCTCTGCATAATTCCACAAAGCTACTTTACTTCTTCATTGCATTTTGAAATATATGAGCTAATATTATCACAACATTTAAGTATTTGTAAAGGGGCATTTGAAAAATATTTTTTGAAACAGGTTTCCGGGACTTATCATAGGCTTTTTGCTTAGGTCAAAAACGGGTTGTGCATCCTCTCAAAACCAATAGTCGTTGCCGGTCCATGTCCGGGATAACAAATAGTATCATCATCATAACGCAAGAGCTTTTCTTTAATATTTTGAATCAATTGCTTATAAGAGCCTCCCGGGAAATCCGTGCGCCCAATGGAACCCTGGAACAGGGTGTCCCCAACAAAAATAATGTTTCCGATTTTAAGACAGACCCCTCCCTGGCTATGCCCCGGAGTATGAATCACTTCCAACTCCACCGTATTGCCAATCTTTATAATATCTCCTTCCTGGATAAGCTGATCAGCCGGTGGGCTTATAACCTTGCTTCCCATCATAAACGAGAAATTGGAAACCGGATTAACCAGCATTTTAGCATCATTTTCATGAATCAAAATTTTAGCATCAGTAGCATCTTTTATGGCCTGGTTGGCTCCGATATGGTCAATATGACCGTGAGTATTGATTATATACTGCGTTTTGAGTCCATCTTCCTCCAATAGATTCAATATAGCTCGAGCATTTCCCCCGGGGTCGATGACCGCCACCTCTTTAGTCTCTTCACAGCCGACGATATAGCAGTTGACCATCATACTGCTTAGTTCCAAACCCTTTAATATCATATCAATACTCCTTTCGAAAATATTTATTTCTACAGGGGCCTATGATAAAACTTTGCCATTGCGGAACCTCACTCTAGACCAAGGTTTATCATAAGCCTCTTAAAACAACTTTTCGCTGTCCAGTAAAATGGTGCAGGGTCCATCATTTTCTATGCTCAATAGCATTTCCGCTCCGAAAGTTCCGGTTTCTACCTGCACACCGCGCTGGCGAAGGCCATCAACGCAGTAATCAAATAAGGCTTCGGCTAATTCCGGCAATTCCGCCGCAGAAAAACTCGGTCTGCGGCCTTTACGGGCATCACCATAAAGGGTGAACTGGCTTACCAGGAGTATTTCCCCCTCAATGTCCAGCAGAGAACGGTTCATCTTCCCCTCTTCATCAGGAAATATCCGAAGGTTTACTATCTTTTCCAGCAGGTAATCCCCCTCAGCCTTGCTATCCCCCTTCTTAATACCCAGCAAAACCATAAGACCCTGCTTTATTCTTCCCCGCAGCTTACCTTCAACTCTAACCTCACTAAAACTAACCCTTTGAACTACGGCCCGCAAGTGATTCACCTCTCATTTCCCCCGGCAAAACCCTTCTAACTTCTAAAACATCTCTAACATTTAGAATGCGCTGAATCACAGCTTGAAGGCGGCTCATATCTTTTATCTCCAGTTTAAGGTTTATCACAGCCTGGTCGTTTTTGGTAGCCCGAGAAAAAACCGAATTAATTTGAATTCTGGCCTCGGCAATTTCATTCATAACATCGGTGGTCAGGCGCGCCCGGTCAAAAGCCTTCACTTCCAGCTCTACATAGTAAATACCGCTGGTATCCGCCCATTCAACCTCCAGTATGCGGTCTTTTTCATTCTGCAGATAATTTTGCATATTGGGGCAGTCTTTACGATGTACTGATACCCCCCGCCCCCGGGTAATATAACCCAAAACCTGATCCCCGGGCAAAGGATTACAACAACGAGCCAGTCTGACAGCCACATCATCCACACCCTTTACACGCAGATCGGTAGTGACCCGATCCTTTACCGCAGCTTTGCTTTCCTCCGGGATAGCAACTACATCCTCGAGCAGAAGGTCTGGAAAATAGAGTTCCTTTTGCTTGTTCACTACCTGCAGAGGTGAAAGCGCACTATCCCCAATAGCCGCCAACAAATCCTCGACTGCATTGAAACCCATTTTTTTTACTACTTCTATCAGTTTGTCTTCTTTAAGCAACTCTTTGGGGTTCAGGTGTTGCTTCTTTAATTCCTTCTCCAGCAAATCATGTCCCCGGATTATGTTCTCCTGCCGCTTCTCCCGATTAAACCATTGCCTTATCCTGCTTTTAGCCGAAGAAGTTTTGACAAAATTCAACCAATCACGAGAGGGGCCAATCGTACTTTTGGAAGTTAATATCTCCACGATATCCCCATTTTCCAGCGGTAAATCCAGGGGTACAATACGCCCGTTAACTCGAGCACCAGTGCAACGGTGCCCTACCTCGGTATGAACCCGGTAAGCAAAATCCACCGGGCAGGCCCCTTTAGTAAGTTCAAAAACAGCCCCTTTGGGTGAGAAGACGAAGACGGTATCATCGAAGAGATCGATTTTTAAAGATTCCATGAATTCACTGGTGTCTTTGACTTCCTGCTGCCACTCCAGTATCTGCCGTAGCCAGGACAGCTTTTCATCAAATTTTCGCTCCCGCGGATTATAGCCTTCTTTGTAGCGCCAGTGAGCAGCAATACCATATTCAGCAGTGCGATGCATTTCCGCAGTACGGATCTGTACTTCAAAAGGCTCACCACCTCTGCCAATCAAAGTAGTATGCAACGACTGGTACATATTGGCCTTGGGGGTGGCAATATAGTCTTTAAATCGACCAGGAAGTGGCTTCCACATAGTATGAATAATACCCAGTACCCCGTAGCAATCCCGGACATCCTCAACCAAAACCCGAATAGCTATCTTATCGTATATTTCATCAACATCTTTTCCCTGTTTAATCATCTTTTTGTAAATACTGAATATATTCTTGGGACGACCTTTAATATCAGCATCGATATCAATCTGATGAAGCCCAACCTTAATCTGCTCCACCAGGTCATTGACATAATTCTCCCTTTCCCGGCGTTTCTGTTTTAGCCGTTTGGCCACCTCATAGTACATTTCTGGTTCCATATAATAAAAAGCCAGGTCTTCCAGCTCCCATTTAAAACGAAATATGCCCAAACGATGCGCCAGGGGAGCGAATATCTCCATAGTCTCACGGGCAATTACTTTTTGTTTAGCTTCAGCATGGTAGCTCAGAGTCCGCATATTGTGGAGTCTATCCGCCAGTTTTATGATGATTACCCGGATATCGCGGGCCATAGCAATGAACATCCGCCGCAGATTTTCCGCCTGGGCATCCTCCCGGGACTTAAAATCTATTCGGGTTAGTTTGGTGACACCATCTACCAGTAAAGCGATTTCTTCGCCAAACTCCTTAAGTATATCCAGATAACTTACCGGGGTGTCTTCAATAACATCGTGCAACAGTGCAGCACAAATAGTGGGAGTATCCATTTCAATATCCGCCAGTATGAGGGCAACTTCACACGGGTGAATAATATATGGCTCCCCGGAAATCCTTTTTTGCTCCTGGTGAGCTTGCTCCGCCACCCTGAATGCTTTCTCGATCAGGGCAGAATCGGTATCGGGATCATATTCACTTACCCTCTTGATTAGAGCTTCGCATCTCATGTCCTTCACCATTTTAGAGATTTCTCAATTTGACTTGCCAGGTTTTGATAGTGCTTTTTTTCCGCCTGTCCTTCCAGATAATAAGGCGAATTGGCGAGATTAATCGTAGAGCTGTCAGGCTTATGTAGCTTTATTTCAATAATACTACCTTCTTTTCGCCAACGACACAAGTCTAGATCGCTCAATATGAGCAGAACCGACAGTAGTTTTCCCCGGGGAAATCTTTCCACTGTTACCGGCCAGTTGTTCAAATCGAGATAAATTGGATTTTGCCGCAAGTCAATCAACTGGCGCAACCAAGCTTTAATTTCCGCCAAATCAGGATAGGCCTGATTTAGGTAATCCCAATTGCTTTTTATATCCTGGTTATCAAACAAAGCTGCCACCGGTTCCTCGCTGCCGGCAGCCATTTGTCCCCGAACGGAAAAAGCTTCATAAATACTAAAAGGAACATCGGCAAAAAACAGCCTTGCGTTAAGCCTGTTTCGGGGAAATATACCAGCGAATACCCCATCCGATAAGAATACAGAGGCTCCAGCCTTAAGGCCTGAATGGTATAAGCTTCGCAGCTGTTCAAGCTCCCTTATTCCGGTTTGAACAACGGCCTGGGGCCATCGCTGTCTTAAGCTTTCCACCGTCCTTTTTCGATTGGTATATATCCAGGTAGGGGAAGAGGAGTCCATCACCCGCTCTGTTCTCTGCCAGCAGAGTTCTGCTGTCGGGGGATATAACGCTTCCCATCGAATTTCTCGATTATATTCCAGTTCCTTTAACTTTCCCCCCCATAGCTCCAGAACAAGGCGGAGGTTTTGGGGGAAGGGGTTTTTTCTTAAATAATACCGGCAATATGCCCGGGTCATCAGATAGATTCGGGGCCGTCCCTGCCGGAACATATTTACCGTCTCCCGTCTCTCGCCGATATTCATCAAACCGTGCAACGCTTGTAAAGCTGTCCTTTGAAAATAATTCTCCAAAACAACCAGGCTGCGCTTTAGTATCCGGGATGTAGGATAGATAAAAAGAACAGGCCGGCCCTTTTTCAATTCCTCCATACTAGCGGCCAATAGCTCTGCAGCTCTCTGCAGGCTGTCCTGGGCTGTGCCGATCCTGTCCGGCATAAAGCTGCATTTCATGTCTTTCACTTTGAGCTGTATTCTTTTCCGGCCCTGATATTCATTTTCCGTCAATTCAAAGAGCAGGTCCTGACA
Organism: Syntrophomonas wolfei subsp. wolfei str. Goettingen G311; assembly: GCF_000014725.1. GTDB lineage: Bacteria > Bacillota > Syntrophomonadia > Syntrophomonadales > Syntrophomonadaceae > Syntrophomonas > Syntrophomonas wolfei. The sequence goes on along the minus strand of NC_008346.1, from coordinate 919,103 downwards.
GGAATTTCGCCACGGTAATTCCATATATTGCGCTTGGTTGAAAGCTATACCCTCCAGTTCGTCCGGTTCCGTTTTGATTTTGAAATGTTCCCGCCCTTTGCCTATCAGAGCAGCCGAGTTAATAGATACCTGGCGCAATAAAAATAGCGGTACCGGATTACCTTCTCCGCAAGGCTGCAAAAGCTCCAGTTCTTTTAGTAAGGCTTCATTAATGTCAGCCGGCTTGATTTCAGCATCTATCTTTCGCTCAGAAGGTTTAAGCGAGGAAAGCTCTTGAGTTGCCGCCCATTCCAGGATTTTTTCTTTAAAAGCAGGAAAATTCCTGCGCTCCAACCTTAAACCGGCCGCCATTTTGTGCCCCCCAAATTGCTGCAAAAAACCGCTAGCGTAATCAAGGGCCGCAAATATATCAATTCCTGCTATGCTGCGGGCTGATCCCCTTCCGCAGTCACCCTCCCAGGAAATTAAAATACAAGGCCTCCGGTAGTGTTCATTGAGGCGCGAGGCCACTATGCCAATAACCCCGTCATGCCATTTTTCTCCACCTAATAAAAGTATTGGGTCCTTCTCCAGGTCAATATGCTGTTCGATTTCTGCCACTGCTTCCCGAAATATCGTCTCCTCAATCCTTTTTCTCTCTTCATTAACCCGGCATAAAAACGCCGCCATCGAAGCGGCCCTTTTTTCATCCTGGGCTAGAAGCAATTCAATACTATTTCTGGCGCTATTAAGCCTCCCGGCTGAATTCAATCGTGGACCCAACACGAAAGCTATGTGCCAGGTCCTGAGGTTCTTGCCTTCCAGGGCTGTTTCCCGCAGTAGGGCCCGTAAGCCTTTGCGGCTCGTCTGCCCAATCTTTTTCAAGCCATACTTAACCATTATCCGGTTGTCGCTCCGCAGCGGGACAATATCCGCTACCGTAGCCAGGGCTACCAGCTCCAGCCAGTTGTAGAGCTTTTCCTGCTCCATCCTTCCCCGCCACAGGGCTGCTGCCAGGTTAAAGGCCACCCCCGCCCCCGCCAGGTCACTGCTCCCTGCTCCTCCCCCCAGCTTGGGGTTGATTATGGCCACGGCCGGAGGAAGCTTATCCAGCGGTCTATGGTGGTCGGTTATTATAAGATCCATTCCCAAATCACAAGCCAGCTGGCCTTCCGCCAGTGATGATATACCGCAATCCACAGTTATCAATAGCTGGCAGCCTTCACTGGCCAGCTTTTCTATAGCATCACTATTTAATCCATAACCCTCTAAGAAGCGGTCAGGGACATAATAACTACAATTAGCTCCCAGCAGCTGCAGGCATTCCAGTAATATAACAATACTGCATACTCCATCAACATCATAGTCCCCATAGACCACTATCTTTTCGCCCGCCGCTATGGCCTGCTCTATCCTGGCCACCGCCAAATCCATATCTTTAAGCTGGAAGGGGTCATTCAAGTCCTCCAGCTTCCCATACAAAAACCGGTTGGCCTCCTCAGTTTCACTTATCCCCCGCTTCACCAGTATTCTGGCCAGCAGGCAGGAAATCCCCAGTTCCTCAGCTATTTTTTCCACTATTGTTTCATCATATTTCCCATTTATCCAATTCCTCATCATTTCTCCCCGCTGTCTGTTCACTAACTCCCCATGCTCTTCTCCAATCTTATCCAGGTAAACCCAGGGTTTCATGTTTTTTATTCTACCATATCTTTGCTGGAACAGAACATTTGCCATAGTTCAGCATTTCCATAATATAACGGGAGTCAGATAAGCAAAAACACATATATTTATTGGTAGAAGAAGTTAAAAAGCAACCGGGGGGGCTATAATTGACAAAGCTTAGACATATATATCCAGGTGCTAACAGCTGTCGTGGCTTCTACTCTTTCTACCAATATATGCTCTGGCCGGAAGGTGAACGGAAAATAATCTTAAAAGGTGGCCCCGGAGTAGGGAAGTCCAGTTTTATGAAAAAAATGGGTGAGGCCTTCTCTTCCCATGGTCTGGATATGGAATACCACTGGTGTTCTTCGGATAACCAGTCACTTGACGGGATAGTAATTGGGCAGAAGATATGCATCCTCGATGGTACAGCGCCACATGTAGTTGATCCACTTTGTCCGGGAGCAGTGGACGAAATACTGAATCTGGGCGATTTCTGGGATAGCCGGATTATTAAAGAGCATAAGAATGAAGTGATAAAGCTTGGCCAGGAAATTTCTCGCTGTTTTTCCCGAGCTTACCTGCGCTTGCAGGAAGCTGCAGCCGCCTATGAAGAATGGCAGTCTTATTATAAAGAAGCCCGGGACCTGGCAGCAGTTAAGCGCAATATTTTAGCCTTGAGCCAGGAATTTTTACAGGACTGTTCTGTTTCACCTCATGAAGTACGGCATCTATTCGCAGCAGCCATCACCCCAGCAGGACCGGTAACCCGGATAGAAAGCCTGGTTGACAATGATTATTCATTATATGTCCTTAAAGGCAACCCGGGCAGCGGTAGCAAGGAATTATTGGACCATGTCGCTTATATGCTGAAATTACAGCAATATTATGGGGAAGTCTACCATAACCCCTTCGAACCTCAAGAAATCGATCATGTTATTCTGCCTGAACAAAAAACCGCCTTGCTCGATTTCTCTTCCTATATTATTAACTATGAAGATAAAATCTCCGCTAAGCAGAAACGCCTGTTGGATTTTGACGAGCTAATTCAGAAATCACTTATAAACCCGCATGCCAGAAGAGTATTCTCTGCCCGTAATCGCTTTGATGAATCTCTGCAGGGAGCAGTAGAATTTATTCGTAAGGCCAAGCAATATCATGATGAATTGGAATCCTTTTATATCCCAGCCATGGATTTCGCTTCCATGGAAAACTTAAGGATAGAGCTGCTGTATCAACTTATGGCAGAATTTTAGCTCCCTCCTGCCCATATACCATGTACTCATCGAAATTTACCCAAATTATATTATATTATAAAAGTGAGGAGTAACAGGTAAGGGGTTCTCCGTCCAATATCCTTGAAAAGACCTGGCTATACTGTTAATATATTCTTTAAAATGTCCTGGGGAGCGATTATGCCATGAAATTCAAGGAACGCCTGCAGTACTTACGCTTGGAGAAGGAATTAAGTGAAATACAACTAAGTAAGAAGGTGGGTATAAGCGAATCGGTGATTCGGCTTTATGAAAGAGGGAAACTTCGTATTGATCTGGAGCATCTGCATAAACTTGCGGCTTTTTTTGATGTAACGCCCGGACTGCTCCTGGGAACCGCTTTCCCCCATTTGCCGCCGGAAGAAGCACTGGAAAGCTATCGAGTTGTTAATAAATTGCTGGAAATTCGGAATGAAGAAAGAAAGGACGAGGAGGATTCGCCTCTCTTTATTGATACATTAGCCCAGCTTGCAGCAGAATCAAATAAAAGTGACAATAAAGCTTCTAACAGGCAAGCTACGATTAGAGCCGGAGTAGTTGCTGTTTACCATAAAATAGTATCCGCCCATTCTGAAGCCAACCAGGAATTTATTGAGGATTACTGGCCGGTAAATACTACGGTTATGCAGATTTATGGCCATGATATTTCCAACTACTTCTACTTGAGAGTCCATGGGGATTTTATGGAGCCCACTATCAAGAATCAAAGCATTGTTCTGGCCAAAAGACAAGTTCAAGTGGATAATAATGATCTGGCCGTGGTTCTCTATGAACAAAGTCCTGCTGCCGTAAAACGGCTGAACCGTTATGAGGATAAGATTATCCTGCTCTGCGATAATAAAGCCCACCCGGCACAGATCTGCGAACAGGAAAAATGCATTATTCTGGGCAAAGTCTTATGGAAACCGAAATGAGCCTGTCAACAACCCCGTCCCCTTGACAACTTTGGGCATGAGATTGACAACAACCCCGTCCCCTTGACAACTTTTAATATAGATAAACCCTTGTATTTTCGCCCTTGACCAGGCCTTGCTTTTCATAGGGAATATGGATAAAACCGCTGGCCTGGGATAGGATATTCATCAAACCCGATTTGCCTAGCAACGGAAGGGCCAGTTTTTCCCCCTTCTCTTCCCGCAGTTCTACCGGGACAAAGTCATCCCGGCCTGCCTGTGATGATAGATTAAGCTCTAAACGCGCATCAATACTTAAAGGTGGATAAGGGCTTAAAGCAGGTGCACATACAATATGAAACATCATCAAGGCTGAAACCGGGTGCCCGGGAAGACCGATGACCATCTTATCCCCTATCTTAACAGCCAGGGTAGGTTTACCTGGTTTAACCGCAATGCCATGGAAAAGCATTTCCGCCTCGGGAAAGGATAAGAGGACATCCAGGGTTACATCCATTAGACCTACCGAGCTTCCTCCCGACATAATCAGCAAATCATTCTCCCTCAACCCTAATTCCACCGTATTTTTTAAAACCTTAAAATCATCCCTAACCAGAGGATAATTATGGGGAATAGCACCACAGTCCTTGATAGCTGCTGCCAGTGCATGCGAGTTTACATCCCTTACTTTACCTATCGTTGGGGTCTCCTCAATAGGAACGATTTCATCCCCGGTGGAAATTAACCCAACCCTCCAGGGCTTAAATACCGGTAATTCACTAATCCCCAGGGAAGCAAGCAAACCGATATCCTGCGCCCGTAAAAAGCTGCCCGCGGAAAAAATAACTTCTTCCTTTTTTATATCTTCGCCTTTTTGCATTATGTTTTCCCAGGGTCCTACCGGTCGGTAAACCAAAACAGTATCCTCTCCCAGCTTTTCCGTATATTCAACCATTACCGCTGCATTACTTCCTGCTGGAAGCATTCCCCCGGTGGGAATCCAGCAACACTGTCCCTTTTGTAAGCTTAACCCGGCATCTTGCCCCATCTTTACTTCTCCCACATAGTCCAAATAGGCCGGCAGCGATTCACTGCTACCAAAAGTATCCTCAGCCAGAACCGCATAACCATCAACTACTGTACGGTGAAAAGCAGGCAAATCCTCCGGGCTCTGCACATCACTGGCGAGAACCCGCCGCTGTGCTTCCGTTAAATAGACCCTTTCCTTCCCTTGCCGGGGAAAGCATTCTATGATTTTTTGCCGGGCTTCCTGAAAACTAACTACTTTTAAAAATTCAGCCACTCTTTCACCTCATCTGCTATGCTAGCTAAAAGTCTAAACAAAATTCCGTAATAATCTTATCCTAATTATACTTTACCGAATTTTGCCGTCAAACACACTAATATGGTCTTAACTACAACTATAAAGGAGTTAAACAGCAAAATCAAAGTCGCGGTTTAAATATTTTGTCTAAATACCATTGCTGGGGTAAAATAATCAAAAGTAATAAGGCAGTCAGAAGCCGTGATTGGATAAAGGAGATAGAACTATGCAGCGGAAAATCTATATTGAAAACATACCTCGCGAACAGGCCTTGCAGAAGTTTTTACAAGCGCTGGAGCAAGAAAATTACTTTAAAATCGAGAGCGAAGAAGTAGATGTGCTCTCCAGTCATGGCCGTATTACCAGTCAGGCCGTATATGCCCATAGATCTTCACCTCATTATGTAGCCTCGGCCATGGATGGGATTGCCGTAAAGGCTTCCAGTACCTTTGCCGCCAACGAAGTTAACCCCATTAACTTAAAGAAGGATCAGGATTATATCGAAGTAGATACCGGTGACTATGTTCCTCGCCAATTTGATGCCGTAATAATGATAGAAGAGGTTAACTTTTTAGACGGCTATGCCCAGATAATTAAACCCGCCGTACCCTGGCAGCATATCCGTTCCGTAGGTGAAGACCTGGTAACCCACGACATGATGGTTCCTGTTTTTACCAGAATAGGTCCTTACGAAATAGCATCCATCCACACCGCTGGTGTGGAAAAGATACCGGTGGTAAAAAAACCGCGGGTAGCAATTATTCCTACTGGTACCGAACTGGAGGAAAGAGCCTCTGATGATATGGAAGCAGGTAAAATCGTAGAATCGAACAGCCGTATGCTTTCCGCATTCTGTGCAGAGTGGGGGGCTATTCCCTTGCGTCATAACATTGTGGTGGACGACCCCGACTTATTGAGACAGGCGGTAATGAAAACCAAGGATAATGCTGATATACTGGTAATTTGTTCCGGTTCTTCCGCCGGTCGTGAAGATTATACTTCTACTATTATAGAAGAGTTCGGCCAGGTTCTGATACATGGAATAGCTACCCGCCCGGGAAAACCAGCCATTCTGGGGATTATTGATGGCAAACCGGTTATTGGTGTACCTGGTTATCCGGTATCTGCTCAATTGATTTTCAACCTCTTCGCCCGCCCCGTTATTTTTAAAAAACAGGGATTGGTACTGCCAGATGCAGATAAGGTTCAGGCTCATGTATCCAGAAAGATAGCATCATCCATGGGAGTGGATGAGTATATATATGTAAACCTGGCACGCATCAAGGACAAATATATGGCTTACCCGCTAAACCGAGGTGCCGGCATTAGTAGCATCCTGGTTAAGGCTGACGGAGTCATTTGCGTCGAGAGGGGTAATGAAGGATTGCAGGCAGGAGAATCTTGCCCGGTATCTTTGCTGCGTCCCCGTAAACAGGTTGAACATAGCCTTATTGCTATAGGCAGCCATGATATGACCATTGATATCCTTGGTAATTTACTCCAGAGACAATATGGTATACGCCTGGTTTCCAGCAATGTTGGCAGCATGGGAGGTATAATGGCCCTGCGCCGGCAGGAAACCCATTTTTCTGGTATTCACCTGCTGGATGCAGAAAACGGTGAATATAATCGGAGTTACCTAGAAAAGTACCTCCCCCAGAAGAACTGGATTTTGCTTAACCTGGTCAAACGCCAGCAAGGATTAATTATAAAAAAGGGTAACCCCCTGCAAATATTGGGACTACAAGATCTGTTACGGAGTGATGTTCGTTATATTAACCGGCAAAAAGGAGCCGGCACCCGGATACTTTTTGACTACCTATTGGCTCGCGAAAGAATTGATAACGAGGCCATAAACGGCTATAACCGTGAGGAATATACTCATTTAGCGGTAGCCGCTGCAGTTAAAAACGATGCCTGTGATACCGGTATGGGGATTTATGCCAGTGCCCGGGTCCTGGATTTGGATTTTATTCCCTTAAGCGAAGAACGTTTTGACCTCTGCATTCTCCCTGATTTAATAGGAGAACGGGAACTAGACTTGCTTCTTAATAGCATCAAATCACCAGAATTTCGCCAGCAAGTCAGCGATTTTGGAGGATACAATCTGGAGGATTCAGGCCAGATAATACATTATAATAATTAATTTTAATCATTACTTATTATAATACTATTGGATAATGTATTAATTTGCAGGAAAACTGGATTTTTATGTCGAAATATAATTGGAATGTAGTTGAACATTCTGAATAATCTCAGGTTCGGCCAAAAGTAATAAAAGAGGAGGGGGGAAAATTATATATATTTTAACCCTGAATTGATATCTATTGTCACTATTGCCTTAATTTTATGTATATAATCTATATTTGGTGGTTAAAAATATAGATTTATACATTTATTCAGGGTGTCTATATTTGGTCCAAGGTGCTATAATCTTTACAGCAAGAAAATTTAATAAGTGGGGAAAGGAGAGTGTGGTTTCTATGAAGGTTACCCGCAGGCAATTCCTAAAGGTAACCGGGGCTACAGCTGCTAGTTTTGCATTAGTTGACCTGGGTTTCGATCTGCAAGCAACAGCATCAGCAGCAAAAGAGCTGAGAATTAAAAATGTAACCCCGACACCTACGGTTTGCCCTTACTGTGCCTCAGGATGTGGCCTGGTAATTTACGCTGAACGGGACGCCAATGGGAATTTTGTAAAATTACTCAGTGTGCATGGTGACCCGGACAACCCGATTAACCAGGGGGGAGCTTGTTCCAAGGGTGCTGCAATGTTTAACCTCCGGGAAATCTACGATGAAAGAACCGGGGAACAAATGATTAATCCCAAGAGGGTGCAAAAACCTTTATACCGGGCTCCTGGTAGTGACAAGTGGGAAGAAAAAGATTGGGATTGGATGTTAGATAGAATTGCTGAGAAGATTAAAGAAACCCGTGACAGCAATTTTATCCACAAGGAAAAACTAGAAGATGGCAGTGAAATAATCGTCAACCGGACGGAAAGAATCGCTTCCATCGGTGGCTCCGGTCTGGACAACGAGGAATGCTATATCTTATCAAAAATGATGCGCGCCCTGGGTGTGGTTTATCTGGAAACCCAGGCCCGTATCTGACACTCCGCTACGGTCGCAGGTTTGGGACCATCATTTGGACGCGGAGTAATGACTAACCATATAGTAGACCTGAAGAATACCGACTGTGCTCTGATTATGGGCAGCAATGCCGCCGAAAACCATCCCATCAGCATGAGGTGGCTACTAAAAGCTAGAGAAACTCGGGGTGCTAAGATAATTCATGTTGACCCCCGCTTTACCCGTACCTCAGCTCGCTCGGACATCTATTGTCCCATGAGATCAGGTACCGATATCGCTTTTCTGGGCGGAATGATAAAGTACATTATCGATAACGAGCTCTACCACAAGGATTATGTGGTCCATTATACTAATGCCTCTTTCCTGGTAAAAGAAGAGTTCGGTTTTGAAGATGGGTTATTTACCGGATATGATGCGGAAAAACGGAAATATGATGTGAGCAGCTGGGATTACCAGGTGGATGAAGCCGGTCTTCCTCTTACTGATCCCACCCTGCAAGATCCTCGTTGTGTTTTTCAATTAATGAAGAAACACTATGAGCGCTATGATATTGACACTGTCTGCAAGATAACCGGGACTCCCAAAAACAAATACCTGGAAGTTCTTAACACCTACTGTGCTACCGGTGCTCCGGACAAGACCGGTAATATAATGTATGCCATGGGTATTACTCAGCACACCGTGGGCAGCCAGAATGTCCGCTCCTTTGCTATGGTTCAGCTATTGCTGGGTAATATGGGAAGACCCGGTGGCGGCGTCAACGCCCTGCGCGGAGAGAATAATGTTCAGGGTGCTACCGATATGGCCCTGCTCTTCCACATTATCCCGGGCTATATTGATTCGCCTATGAATACAGCGGCTAATAAAGATTTGCTTTCTTTTATCAGGGCTCAAACCCCTGGTGCCGCCAAGTTACCTTTTACCAATTTAGAAGAGTTCAGAGCTCTGGTTAAGGCGGGATTCCCCAATTCCGGTTTCAAGATTAATACATCCAAATGGGTGATCAGTCTCTTGAAAGCCTGGTGGGGCAAAGCCGCTACAGCGGATAATGATTTTGGCTATCATTATTTGCCTAAACGGGACGGAAATAAAAACTACTCCCATATCGCCCTTTTCGAGGCCATGCACCGGGGCGAAATTGATGGACTGTTTGTAAACGGTACCAACCCGGTAGTCGGTGGTCCTAACGCCAACAAGGAACAGGAAGCTCTAACCAAATTGAAATGGATGGTTTCCGTTGACCTGTGGTTGAATGAAACCGCTGATTATTGGACCTACCAGGGCTGGGAAAGAACCGTAAAAAATCCCAATGTACCAACCTATACTCCAGCCGATATTCAGACAGAGGTATTTTTCCTACCGGCAGCTGCTGTCTATGAAAAAGAAGGTACCGCCGCCCAGACCGGTCGTTGGGTACAGTTCCGCTGGAAAGGAGCCGATCCGGTGGGTGAATCCAAAGCTGACCTTTGGATATACAACGAGCTGGGCAAGAGAGTCAAGAAGCTCTATGCTGGCAGCACCAAACCCCAGGACGAACCCATTGTCAACCTGGACTGGAACTATGATGACGAAAATGGTCATGACGATATCATGAAAGTAGCCCTGGAACTCTGCGGCTACAATGTTGCTGACGGCAAGCCGGTAGAAGGTTTTGCCAAGTTGAGTGATGATGGCTCAACTGCCTGTGGTTGCTGGGTTTACTGCGGTGCTATGACCTATAAAGACGGCAAGATTATTTATAAGACCCAGAACCGAGACAATAAAGACAACTCCAAGACCGGACTGGGCCTGTTCTCCAACTGGGCCTGGGCCTGGCCGATGAACCGTCGTATAGTTTATAACCGCTGCTCGGTTCAGCCGGATGGAATGACTCCCTGGCCCGGCGATGCAGATCGCCAGCTAATTCGTTGGGATCCAACCATTCCTGCGGATCCGAAGAAACCCGAGGCCCTGGGCAGCTGGGTAGGCGATGATGTACCTGACTTCCTCAAGCCTACCAGTCCTGATAAGCCGGCCTTCACCGGTCCCTTTATCATGCGTCCCGAGCTAAAGGGCTGCTTGTTTGCACCCAAGAGTGCTATGAAGGACGGCCCCTTCCCCGAGCACTATGAGCCCTGGGAAAGCCCGACGGAAAATATTATGAACAAACAGAACCTGAACCCGGCTACCAAGGTATGGGAACCCGATAAACAAGGTACCTCTGATAAGTATCCTATTATAGGAACCACCTACCGGGTGGTCGAGCACTGGCAGACCGGAGCCTTAACCCGTAACCTGCCCTGGTTGGCAGAGCTTATGCCCGACATGATGGTGGAATTGAGTGAACAGCTGGCCAAAGAAAGAGGTATAAAGAATGGTCACAAGGTGATTATTTCCACCACTCGTGGTGATATTGAGGCTGTTGCTTGCGTTACCAAACGTTTTAAGCCCTTTATTGTTAATGGCAAAACAGTTCATGAAATCGGCCTCTTATGGCATTACGGTTTCAAAGGCTATGCTACCGGCGATCCGGCCAACCGTCTGACGCCGCATATAGGTGATGCCAATACCATGATTCCGGAATACAAAGCATGGCTATGCGACATAAGGAGGGCTTAAGGATGGCTAATTTAACAAATCTTTATGATGTTAGCAAATGTACAGCATGTCGCGGTTGCCAGGTAGCTTGTAAGGACTGGAATCAGCTTCCAGCAGTAATTGAACCATTTAAAGGCAACTACCAGACCCATAAAGACACCAATGGTGACACTTACACCATTGTTAAATTTATGGAATACGAGGATCCGGTTGATGGTGTACAGTGGAATTTTCTCAAATACCAGTGTATGCACTGTTTCGATCCCGCATGCATGAAGGTTTGCCCGCGGCAGGCTTATTCCAAAACCGAATGGGGAGCAACCTTCCATGACCCGGACAAATGCATTGGCTGCCAGTACTGCACTTATGCCTGTCCCTTTGAGGTCCCTAAATACCGCAAGAGAGAGGATAAGATTACCAAGTGCACTCTCTGCGTTGACCGGGTGGAAGCTGGACTTACCCCGGCCTGTGCCCGCACCTGCCCGACCGGCGCCTTAACCTTCGGGCCCCGGGACGAGCTGTTGCAGGTAGCGGAAGAGAGAGTAAAATTCCTGAGAGTCAATGGCTTTCCCAATGCCACCATTTACGGGAAACTGGAGCTGGGAGGCCTGAACAAACTTTATGTTCTGACCGATACACCGGACAAATTTGATTTACCTCTAAACCCCAAAGTATCCGGCAATACCGTATTTTGGCAGGATTGGATTCAACCTTATTTTGGCTGGCTGATACCGCTGGCTCTCGCCGGCTCTGCCACCAGTTTCATTACCACCAGGCTTTTAGCCAACAAACATGGTGCACATGGCGAAGGGGGGCATGAATAATGGCACTGATACCCGAATATAGAGCTGATGTCCCCAGAGTGGAAAGGTTTAACTTCCTGGCCCGTTTCTCCCATTGGGGACACACGGTAACCTTCCTGCTCTGTCTATTTACCGGTCTGGTTCTTTTCCTGGACGGAGTTAATTGGCTAGCAGCCATATTTGGCGGCTATGCCGGAGCCGGATTAGTGCACAGAATAGCAGCGGTCGGTATGACCATAGTAATTGTAATTGGCGGAGTCTTTGGCTTTAAGGGCGTTATTGAATGGATTAAGGACCTCTTACGCTTTGGGAAGAATGATATTATATTTGTCATGAAGTTCCCCCTGGAGTTCCTGGGATTTCCGGTAAAAATGCCGCCCCAGACCCGTTTCAACGGTGGTGAAAAGGGCAACTCCATGTTGACCCCCACCAGTGTTATGTTGCTGGTACTGAGCGGTTATATCATGTGGTTCCCGGCCATATTCCCAGGCGGACTGGTAAGAGTGGCTTATTGGACCCATGACATCGCCATGGTTCTCGCCACTTTCATGGTCTGCATGCACGGTTACCTGGGTTCCTTCCACCCCGGTTCAGGCGAATCTTTCTGGGGTATGTGGAAAGGCACCGTCAGAGCCGACTGGGCTCAGCATCATCATGCTATCTGGTATGAGGAAGCCTACGGCGATAAAGATCAAGATAAGGCCGAATAAGAGTTTACGTTTTATACAAAAAGGGGGAGAAAACTCCCCCTTTTTGCTTTACTTGCCCCGTCTTTTAGGGCATACTGTATAAACGAGAATTAATGTTAGAGGTGATTAAAATTGTTTGAACATAAAATACCGGTTTCCCTGCCTGATGGTTATGTCGATTTTTTTAAGAACCTGGAAAGCTGGGAAAATGAAGAGCTAATAAAGCTGAGAAATGTCTATGCACCATCACAGCTAGATATTTTAAGAATGCTGGACGAAACTAAAAAACCCTTAATTCTACAAGTTAATCCCCATATTGAAGCTGATACTTACCGTGAAGTATTTGAGCGGCTACTGGACTTTTTAAATTCCACCCGTCCGGAAATTGGCCCCCAACTTGCTCTTATTAAAAACAACCTGGATAAAGTCAATTTCGAGAACATTATATCTTCCTTTATCACCATGCAAACAACAGAAATAGAAAAAGCCGCGGAAACGGCCGCTATCCCTGGCGAATTATTTTTCTTTGTAGTAGACCATGCCCTGCGCCCGTTTTTGCGTATATTTGCCGAACCTTACCGCAATGATTTGGTTAGCGAGCACTTATATTGGGATTTCTCCTCCACCTGCCCCGTTTGCGGAAGCAAATCCCATTTTAGTAGGTTGCAATCAGAAGACGGGCAGCGCTTCATGTTTTGTGATCGCTGTTTTTCTGAATGGAAGGTCAGGTATCTCTTTTGTGTACACTGTGGCCATGACCGGCCGGGAGATATCCGTTATTTGAATGTTGAAAACGATGAAGCCTATAAATTATACCTTTGTGACAACTGCAAAGGATATCTCAAAACCTTTGATGAGCGTCCCGGCGGGGATATGGTTGACCTTTTTATTGCCAATATAGAAACCATTTACCTCGATATCCTGGCCCAGGAAAAAGGCTACACCAGCCATGATGAATAAAAATTTCTACGGGAACGGTTATCAAAGAGTTCAATCAGCATTTTGCAAGATAAATAAGGCTCAACCACTGGAATAAAGCTGGTAGTTGAGCCTTAAATAATAACCGTCAAATCTAATTGCCCGGAAGAACGAAGTCGCTGTCAGGCAAAGCTTTATATTTCAACACTTCCTTTTTAAGTGGTACAATTGAATATAATGCTGCATAAGGAAGGTGATCCAATGGATAAAGAAATCATATTCCTGGTTGAAGAAGCTCCAGAGGGTGGTTATGTAGCACGAGCACTCGGCCATTCCATATTCACAGAAAGCGACACGCTGGATGCCATTAGAGAGGAAATTAAGGATGCTGTTCGTTGTCACTTTGACGAAGGCCATATTCCTCGTATAGCTCGATTGCATTTCATCAAAGAAGAGATTGTAGCTATATGAGGATACCGCGCGATATTGACGGCAAATCCCTGGTCAGGCTTCTAGCAAGATATGGTTATGAAGTGACAAGGCAGACTGGCAGTCACATCCGCTTGACATCAAAAATTTGTGGCGAAGAACATCATATGACAATTCCAGATCATAATCCCCTAAGAATAGGAACACTAAATGCCGTATTGGGGGATATTGCAAACTATTTGAATGTAAGTAAGGATGAGTTAATCAGAGACATTTTTTTTAGCTAGGCTAAAAATTATGTAAAGTAATTTCATTCTTTTTTTGTTGCAAAAAAGGAGGCCTTTCAAGGTGCTGGAATTAAATTTTGAAACTATTAACGGAACCCTGGTAGAAAGCCCCTACATGGCTTTGGTAACCGTTAATAAAGACGGATACATTACATTGATGAACGAAACATTCCTGGACTTGCTGGGTCTTAAAAAGGAGCAAGCCATCGGAAAACATGTCTTGGAGGTACTGCCACACTCCGAACTCCCGGATATACTAAAAACCGGAAGAATAGATAAAGCTGATATCTGGCCCATTAATGGCAACGACACCGTTGTAACTCGTTTTCCCCTGATAAAAGACGGTGAAATCGTAGGCGCAATGGGGCAGAGTTTTTTTCTGGATATGTCCGGGGCCAGGATTTTGATGCAAAGACTACAAGAAACTGAAGAAGAATTTCAAGCTTTTTCCGAAGCTTTGATTGAAAACCCTTATTTAGTCTATGTAGCCGTAAATAAAGAAGGCCTCATCACTTTGATAAACCAAACTTGTCTGGATGCCCTGGGTATGGAAAAAAAGAAGTTATAGGCCGCTATATTCTTGATATAATACCCGAATCCCGCCTGCCGGAAGTTCTGCAAAGCGGGCGTATACACGAAGCTGATATTTGGAGCGTTAACGGTCGTGATACCATTGTCACCCGCCTGCCCATTATCAAGAATGGCAAAATTATTGGCGCCATTGCCAAAAGTCTTTTTCTGGACGTGTCCGGAGCCAAAATGATGTTAAAAAAGCTGCAGGAAACCCAGCAAGAATTTCAGGCTCTATTCGAAGCCTTGATTGAAAGCCCTTATATGGTCTATGTTATCGTGGACAAGAATGGTTTTATCACCAATATGAACAAAACCTATTTGGATGCTTTAGCTTTGGACCGGGGTGAGGTGGTAGGAAAACACATCTTAGAAATAATACCCGAATCCAAACTACCCGAAATTCTTAGTACCGGGCGCATAGACAAAGCTGACATCTGGCCCATTAACGGGCGTGATACAATCGTGACCCGCCTCCCTATTATAAAGGATGATAAAATTATCGGTGCCATTGCCAAGAGTCTTTTCCTGGATATGTCCGGGGCCAGGATTTTGATGCACCGCTTGCAGGAAACGGAAAAGGAGTTCCGGGCTATCTCCGAAGCCCTAATTGAATGTCCTTATATGGTTTATGTCATAGTGGACAAAGACGGCATCATCACCTCCATCAACCAGACTTACCTGGATGCACTGGGTATGGAAAAAAGTGAGGTAGTGGGAAAACATATCAGCAAAATAACCCCCACTTCCCTCTTGCCGGAAGTGCTTAAAACCAGGCAAATAGATCTGGCCGATATCTATACCATCAACGGGCAGGACACTATAGTAACCCGGTTGCCTATTATCAAAGACGGGGAAATAATTGGAGCCATTGCCCGGAGCCTGTTTATGGATATCTCCGGCGCCAAAATCCTCATGAACAAATTACAGGAAACCAAAAAAGAACTTAATATTTATAGAGAAGAACTGCGGCAGGGCTACCAGGCCAAATGGCAATTTAAAGATTTAATCGGCCAATCACCCGCCTTTTTAAAAGTTAAATCAGTGGCCGAACAAGTATCCCATAGCGTTTCCACCTTGCTCATAACCGGTGAAAGCGGTACCGGCAAGGAATTATTTGCCCATGCCATTCACAACTCCAGCGACCGGAGCAGCTATCCCTTTGTCATGATAAATTGTGCCGCCTTGCCCGATAGTCTCCTGGAGTCCGAGTTGTTTGGCTATGAAGAAGGAGCTTTTACCGGAGCCAGGAAAGGCGGAAAACCCGGCAAATTTGAATTGGCCATGGGTGGAACCATTTTCCTGGATGAAATAGGCGATATGCCCTTAAGCATGCAGACCAGGCTATTAACCGTATTACAGGACCGTATGGTAGAAAGAATCGGCGGAACCCGGCCCATTTATATTGATGTGCGGGTAATAGCCGCTACCAACCGTGATCTGGAAGAATTGGTGGCCAATAATAAATTCCGCCAGGACCTTTATTACCGCTTAAATGTAGTCCGCCTGGACATCCCCCCGCTGAGAGAACGCAGCGAAGATATTCCCCTCCTGGCAAAAAATTTGATAAAAAAGATTAACCAAAAATTAGGTACCAAAATCAATAAGATTTCCTATAAAACCATTGAACTTATGCAGAATTACGGCTGGCCCGGCAATGTACGGGAATTAGAGAATCTGCTGGAGAGAGCCCTCAACCTGGCGGATATGAACCGGGAAAACAGCATCACCATAAAGCACTTCCCTCTTATGGTGGAAAACACTTATTTCCGGGATGAGCCGAATCCCTCTACCCTTCCGGACGCCATTGAACAACTGGAAAAACAGCTGATTATTCAAGCGCTGGAGAAAACCAACGGCAATAAAATGCAAGCCGCCAAAGTTCTGGGTATTTACACTTCGGCACTTTACCGGAAAATAAGCAAATACGGCCTGGATGAGCTGTAAGATAGATTAGCGCAGTACCCCTTGAGCCGCGAGACAAGCCGCAGGTGTTGACCATGTGAAGCGCCCTCGGGCACAACTGATGCTCCCTGCGGTCGCTTTTAAGGTTGCTGATCAGGATATTTATACATGCCAATGAATATTAATACCAGCCCATATCCTCCTATTTTGAGGGGGTTAAAACCGGCAGCGCTTTTTACCGCCCTGTAAGCCGCATCATGCCGTATTAGCGTTTGCGAGTTCCGCATATAAGCAGCATCAAATATTGCCCCCCTGCTCCCAGCATATTAATTTGGGAATTTTCCGCCTAATGCTGCATTCTAGCCCATTACAAGCATTTCCACCTCTTATTTGCACCCTATTTTGATATGAAAAACAAAAAAATATACTCCCTTAAAAAAATGGCGGCAATTTTTAAAAGTGCGAAATACCGCCTTTTTGCCCTGTTGTTTTCTCTTTTCAAATACTTGGCATCATTCTTGCTTTGTATATAAAGAGAAATCAAGGACCATTTCGCTGCCGGAAAGGCAGAATGTGTAGATATTTCGCGAGCAAGGGGGTGAAAGATTAATCTCGGGATTAGTTGCGAGCTAAAGATGATTTTTAATTAAGGAGGTTACTAAAATGGCTATTAACAAAATTGCCATGCTCGGCGCAGGAACCATGGGTCAGGGTATCGCCTGGGCGCTGGCGGCAGTCGGTAAAAAGGTCGTACTCTATGATATTAAACAGGAATTTGTTGATAGAGCCATCGCCGCCATTGGAAAGAGCCTAGCCAAAGCAGAAGAAAGAGGAAAAGCTGCTCCTGGCACCAAGGATACTGTAATAAGCAACATCACTGGGACAGTTAATTTTGATGATTTAAAAGATGTAGATTTCGTAATTGAAGCGGTTTTTGAAAATATGGAGGTCAAGAAAGACATCTATACCAAACTGGATGCCCTGCTGGCCCCCGAAGTAATAATTGCCACCAATACTTCTTCCCTTTCCATTACTGAAATCGCCGCAATTACCAAGAGAGCGGATAAAGTCGTAGGTATGCACTTCTTCAATCCGGCCAATGTTATGAAACTGGTTGAAGTTATTCCCGCCTTGCAGACCTCAGAAGAAACTGTACAAAAAGTAATTGACCTTTCCGTAGAAATCGGCAAAAAACCGGTTAAGGTAAAAGAAGGACCTGGCTTTGTGGTCAATCGCATCCTGGTTCCCACCATCAATGAAGGTTGCTTCATTCTCTATGAAGGACTGGCCACTGCCGAAGACATCGACACCGCCATGAAGTTAGGCGCGGGATGGCCCATGGGTCCGCTAACCCTCTGTGACCTGGTCGGCGGCGATATCGCCCTGGCGGTAATGAATACCCTCTATGATGAAACCGGAGATCCCAAATATCGTCCTTCCGGCCTGCTCAAACAATATGTACGCGCCGGCTGGCTGGGAATGAAGACCAAGAAAGGCTTCTTCAATTATTAAGCATAAGTATAACCCTACAACAAAAGCACTTATTGTGCCATATTGTAAAAATTAGAACCCTAATGGAGGGGGAAAAGAAATGAGCTATGAAAACATCATCTTAGAAAAGCAAGACTACCTGGCAATACTCACTATTAACCGTCCCAAGGCCCTCAACGCCCTTAACAAAGACACTTTGAGCGAAATGAGCATGGCCCTGGAGGATATTAACGCAGACCAGGCCATAAAAGTGGTCATTGTAACCGGCAGCGGCGACAAAGCCTTTGTAGCTGGGGCTGATATCGCTTATATGCAGCCCTTGTCCGCCTCAGAGGGACGCGAATTCTCCGACTATGGTGAAAAAACCATGCGCATGATAGAGCTAATAGAAAAGCCGTTTATTGCCGCCATCAAGGGATTTGCCCTGGGGGGAGGCTGCGAACTGGCTATGGCCTGTGATATCAGGCTGGCAGCGGAAAACGCTTTGTTTGCCCAGCCGGAAGTCGGGCTGGGGGTTATCCCCGGCTTCGGCGGCACCCAGCGGCTGCCCCGTTTAATCGGCGAAGGACGAGCCAAGGAATTAACCTACACCGCCGACACCATTAATGCCGCCGAAGCTTATCGCATCGGTCTGGTTAATCATATCTATCCGGTGGATGAACTTATGGAAGCCGCCCAAAAAATGGCCGCCCGGATTGCATCCAAGGGAACTCTGGCAGTAGGTTTTTCCAAATATGCCATCGGCAAAGGCCTGCAAGCTGACATTGATACCGCTATGGGCATAGAGTCCGATATGTTTGGCATGTGCTGCTCCACCGCTGATCAAAAAGAAGGTATGGGAGCATTCCTGGAAAAGAGAAAACCCGTATTCAAAGGTAAATAAATAAGGGGGAGCAATTCTCCCTCAAGCTTAAATGACTAAAATATATTGGGGAGGTTTAAAACATGATGAAGGAAATACAGGATGTGGTAATTGTAAGTGCGTGCAGAACTCCTATAGCCAGATTTTTAGGCAGTCTTAAGGATGTACAGGCCATAGATCTGGGCATTACCGTAGCTAAAGAGGCTATTAAAAGAGCCGGAATCCAGCCTGATATAATTGATGAAATCGTAATGGGCGAAGTTTATCCCCATATGCAGGGTTCTCTACCCGCCCGCCAGGTAGGAATAGCCGCCGGGCTCCCGGTAAGGAGCAATGCTTGTAATGTAAACCAGAACTGCGCTTCCGGCATGCGGGCTCTGGATGTTGCCCTTACCCATATTCAATTAGGCAAGACCGATGTCGCCCTGGTAGTAGGGGTGGAAAGCATGACCAATGCCCCGTATATGATTCCCAAAGCCAGAATGGGTTATCGCATGGGACCAGGCAGCATTGAAGATGCCATGCTCCATGACGGGCTGATAGACCGTCTGGTTCCCGGCCACATGGGCGTAACCGCAGAAAATATTGCCGAGAAATACGGCATTACCCGTGAAGAATGTGACCAGCTGGCCCTGGCTAGCCATCAACGTGCTACCCGTGCTACTCAGGACGGAACCTTCCAACGGGAAATAGTCCCGGTAGAACTGAAGTCCAAAAAGGGTGTCAAAATCTATGACAAAGACGAGCATATGATTCCCGATGCCAACCTGGAAGCTATGGCCAAATTGCCTTCAGCTTTCAAAAAGGGCGGAGTGGTAACTGCCGCCAACGCTTCCGGTCTCAATGATGCTGCCGCTGCCGTAATCATTATGTCCAAGGCCAAAGCCCTGGAATTAGGGGTAAAACCCTTGATGAAACTGATAAATATCTGTGGTGAAGGCGTGGCCCCCGAAGTTATGGGTCTAGGTCCGGCAGTAGCCATTCCCAAATGCCTCAAAGAAGCGGGAATGAAATATGAAGATGTAGAATACTGGGAAATCAACGAAGCTTTTGCTCCTCAGTTTATTGGTGTAGGCCGGATGCTAAAAGAGGATTTCGGCATCGAAATGGACTTGAGCAAAGTAAATGCCAACGGTTCCGGTATCGGCCTGGGCCACCCGGTAGGATGCACCGCCCTGCGCATTGTCGTTTCCCTGTACTATGAGCTGGAAAAGCAGGGTAAGACCGTTGGCGGCGCTTCACTTTGCGTGGGCGGCGGACCGGCTTACTGTTCCCTCTGGACCAGAGACATCTAAGCTCGCAGCGCTACTCCCATGGACGGGAGATTAGCGCGGTACCCCTTGAGCCGCGAGACAAGCCGTAGGTGTTGTCCATGCGAAGACGGCGAGCGGTATATTTATACAAGCCAGTGAATTAATTATTTTTTGCAATAATATTAAGGCTTTCGTTCAACAATTTCACGTAGGGAGGAATAATAATGGATTTCCGTTTAAATGAAGAACAAGAAATGATGAAAAAAATGGCCCATGATTTTGCGGTCAATGAGATAGCACCCTATGCCTCCGAGTGGGATAACAACCACATTTATCCCGAAGACTGCATTAAAAAGATGCACGAAGTAGGACTGATGACCATCGGCGTACCAGCGGAATATGGCGGAGCCGGCCTCGATCATACCGCCCAGAACATTGTCGCTGAAGAAATCTGCTGGGGTGATGCCGGCGTAGGTACCGTCATGGTAGCCAGCACCCTATTGGCGTCCGACCCCGTTCTGGTAGCCGCCAATCACGAGCAGAAAAAAGAGTTTTATGGACGCTTGCTGGATGGCGAACTGGCAGCATTCTGTTTGACCGAGCCCGGTGCCGGTTCCGATGCCGGTGGCATTGCCACCCGCTGTGTCAAAAGCGGCGATGAGTATATTCTAAACGGCAGCAAACAGTTCATCAGCAATGGCGGAACCGCCGGCGTTTATACCGTACTGGCCACCCTGGATAAGAAGATGGGTACCAAAGGTATGTGTGCCTTTATTGTTGACCGCAATACCCCCGGTATAACCGTAGGCAAAACCGAAGACAAACTGGGAATCAGAACTTCCAACACCACTGAAGTAATATTTGAAGATGTCCGGGTTCCGGCCAAGAATCTTTTGGGCACCGAAGGACAGGGCTTCTATATCATAATGAAGACTTTGGACCTTTCCCGGGCCAGCATTGCCGCCATGGCCACCGGCGTATCCCAAGCCTGTCTGGACGCTTCGTTGGAGTATTCCAAATTGCGCACCCAGTTTGGCAAACCCATATGCAGCTTCCAGGCCATTCAGTTCAAGCTGGCGGATATGGCCATGAGGATTGAAGCCTCCCGCCTGCTCTATCTGGAAGCCTCCTCACTGCAGGATATGAATGTTCCCCGTTTCAGCAAAGCCGCCTCCCTGGCCAAAGCCTATGCTGGTGATACCGCCGTATTCTGCGCCACCGAAGCGGTGCAGGTTTTCGGCGGATATGGCTATACCAAGGACTACCCGGTAGAAAAATACTACCGTGACGCCAAGATATTCCAGATATACGAAGGAACCGGCGAGGTTCAGAGACTGGTAATCGCCGGAGACTTGCTCAGAGGTTAATAAGTTTCAGGTTGCGACCGCGAGCAGTCCTGCCAACAACATTCTACGCTCCGGTCTACAGCCTGGCTTAATTAATAGTAAGGTGTGAGGAGTGAGGTGTGAGGGGTAAGGAGGGAGGAATCAAGATTTCCAACTATACCTTATTGTTCAAGAGCCACTAACTCACTTTTCATCCATGTTAATATTTTTAAATTTCTTAAACTATAATCCCTTGCAAATATGCCATTAAGGAGGAATTGCCCTAAGATGGATTACAGCACGGAATATAAACGCAAACTGCTACCCGTAGAAGAAGCTATGAAGGTAGTTAAATCCGGCGACCTGGTGCAGTATGGAGAATTTGTCATGAATTCCAGCTACCTGGACGCTGCACTGGCCCAGCGGGTTGATGAGTTAGAGAATGTCAATATCCGCACCACCACCTGCCCCTTCCCGCCCAAAACGGTTCTGGCTGACCCGGAGAGAAAACACTTCATATATAATGACTATCATATGAGTGCCGCCAGCCGCAAACTGCATGATAAGGATTTGTGCAATTATGTACCTTTAACCTATCATGAAGGCCCCAGTTTTTACGAGCGCGATTATGTGGCAGCCGATGTAGCTCTGATTAAGGTTGCCCCCATGGATAAACACGGTTTCTTTAATTTAGGTACCGCGCTCTCTTTAACCCCACTGTTCTGTGATACCGCCAAGACCGTTATAGTGGAAGTCAATGAAAACGTTCCCATCTGCCTGGGCGGCTGCCGGGAGTCCATTCACATATCTGAAGTTGACTACATAGTTGAAGGGGACAACCAGCCTATGATTCAGCTTCCGGAACTCCCCATATCAGATACCGACAAGAAAATAGCTTCCATAGTCCTGGAAGAAATCGAAGACGGAGCCTGCCTGCAGTTGGGAATAGGCGCCATGCCCAATGCTGTAGGAGCTATGATAGCCCAATCCGATTTGAAGGATCTGGGGGTACACACAGAAATGCTGGTAGACTCCTTTGTCGATATGTATGAAGCCGGCCGTATTACCGGTCGCCGCAAACAACTGGACAAATGCAAGATGGCATACACTTTTGCCATGGGTACCAACAAACTGTATAACTTCCTGGATGGAAACCCGGCATGTGCTATCTATCCCGTAGATTATACCAATGACCCCTTTATTATTGGCCGCAATGACAAAGTTCTCGGCATCAATAATGCCATTGAGGTAGACCTTTATGGACAAGTGGCTTCAGAGTCATCGGGAACCCGGCATATCTCCGGAACCGGCGGACAGCTGGACTTCATTATCGGTTCCTATTATTCTAAGGGGGGCAAAGGTCTGATCTGCCTGACCTCAACCTTTAGCGACAAAGAAGGCAATCTGCAATCCCGAATCCGGCCCACGCTAACCCCGGGAGCCGTTGTAACTGTACCCCGGAGTATAAACTTTTATGTAGTTACTGAATATGGTATTACCATGCTCAAGGCCAAATCTACCTGGCAGCGGGCCGAAGCGCTTATTAACCTGGCCCACCCCGACCTGCGGGATGAACTCATTAAGGAAGCTGAAAAAATGCGTATTTGGGTGAGAAGCAATAAAATAGTCTAAATGATTTCAGGGTGGGAAAACTATACTATCAACCCTTTATTAATCTGACCCCCTTATATTTTTTTTTATATATTTTTCAATAGGCCGGGCAAGCATCTCGGCTCACCCGGCCTGTTACGTTTTTTTAATGAGTTTATCAAAACATTACTCTACTGCAAAAACCCCTTATGTTGCATAAGGGTTGCATAAATATACAAAGCGAGCGTTGGCGAGCGGTATATTTATACAAGCCAATGATTATTAATAACTTTTTGCAGTAAAATCATATAATGGCCTATATAAAAGGAGGCCGGGATTAAACCCGGCCTCCTTATTGTTTCTTTTCAATTAAGTCAGGGGGCGGTTCTTCTTTAACATACTCCTTACCTTAATTTGAATGGAACTATAGTTGTTGCTGTTTCTTAAAAACATTTACTGCATTGACAAAAACATTTACTACATTTACAAAAGCATTTACTGCATTGA
The DNA here is from genome assembly GCF_000014725.1 of Syntrophomonas wolfei subsp. wolfei str. Goettingen G311. Classification (GTDB taxonomy): domain Bacteria; phylum Bacillota; class Syntrophomonadia; order Syntrophomonadales; family Syntrophomonadaceae; genus Syntrophomonas; species Syntrophomonas wolfei. The sequence goes on along the minus strand of NC_008346.1, from coordinate 895,670 downwards.
TAGTTGATATTGTTTTAGGTGTCAAAAGAACCGTCCCCTTGACAACTCTTTAGCTAGCTTATTTTTTCCAGGCGGGCGGCAGATACCTTGTATTCAGGGATGCCGGCCACCGGGTCAAGAACGCTGGCATTGGTCAGCATGTTAGCGGCTGCTTCGCTAAAGTGGAAGAAGGTAAAGATTACATTTTCCTTTACTATATCAGTTAACTTAGCTTTGAGTTCAATACTGCCTCTCCGGGTAACTACCCGGGCCATTTCCCCATCCATAATGCCCAACTTGGCTGCGGTAACCGGATTGACCTGTATCTCGTTTTCCGGCTGGTGAAGGTCCAGGGCCACTGCCCTTCTGGTCATGGTACCGGTATGATAATGGAAGAGGCTGCGTCCGGTGCTCAGGATCAGAGGATACTCAGCATCGGGTAATTCTGCTGCTTCCTGGAACTCAATAGCATGGAACAATCCCAGACCGCGGTTGAATTTCTCTTTGTGCAATATGGGGGTTCCCGGATGATCCTCAGTCGGGCAAGGCCAGTGCAGACCTTTACCCTCCAGGCGCTGGTAAGTGATACCGGCATAGGAAGGAGTGAGGGTTCTGATTTCCTCGAATATCTCTTCCGGTGAGGAGTAACTCATGGGATAACCCAGGCGGGTGGAGAGTTCACAGAGAATCTCGTAATCCTGCCGGGCATCGCCCCGGTTGCTGATGGCCTTGCGTACCCGCTGCACCCTTCTCTCGGTGTTGGTAAAGGTACCCTCTTTCTCGGCAAAAGTAACGCCAGGGAATACCACATCAGCTCTCTGCGCGGTTTCTGTTAGGAATATATCCTGTACCATCAGGAATTCCAGGTTATCCAGGGCATCTTCCACGTGGTCCAGATCGGGGTCACTGACCATGGGATTTTCCCCCAGTACCAGCAGTGCTTTCAACTCGCCATGATGGGCCTTGTTGATAGCTGCAGTTAAGGTTAGTCCATTCTGCCCGGATAGCTTTACTCCCCAAGCTTTCTCAAATTTTTCCCGGTTGGCTTCTATGCCCACACCCTGGTAAGCGGTGAATACCACCGGCAGAGCACCCATATCACAGGCTCCCTGCACGTTGTTCTGCCCGCGCAAAGGATTTACCCCGGTGCCCGGTTTGCCCAGGTTGCCGGTCAACAGAGCCAGGTTACAACAGGACTTGACATTGTCGGTTCCGGTGCTGTGCTGGGTTAGTCCCATAGCATAGCAGATGGAAGCTCTCTCCGCTTCAGCATAAATCCGGGCCGCTTTGCGGATATCTTCCGCTGGTACCCCGGTTATAGGTGAAACATATTCCGGAGTATATTTTTCCACTACCTGGGCAAAGGCCTCATAAGCTTCCGTACGGGTTTCGACGAATTCCTTGTCCAGCAGGCCCTCGTTGATAATGACATTCATCATCCCATTGAGCAGGGCCACATCAGTCCCAGGCCGGAATTGCATATAGACATCAGCTATTCCTGCCAGTTCAATTTCGCGCGGGTCGGCCACAATCAGCTTGGCCCCATTCTCCCGTACATTTTTGCGGATCTTGTACCCGATTACCGGGTGGTTTTCCGTGGTGTTGGTTCCGATTAAGAAAATAGCCGTAGCATCTTTCTCCAGTTCACCAATGGCATTGGTCATTGCTCCACTACCAAATGCTGCCCCCAGACCGGCGACAGTAACGGAGTGTCAGAGACGGGCGCAGTGGTCGACATTATTGGTACCGATAACGGCCCTCATCAACTTCTGCGCTATATAGTTCTCTTCATTGGTGACCCGGGCGGAGGAAAACATGGCCAGGCTGTCTGAGCCATATTTCTCTTTAATCCCTTTGATTTTACCGGCGGCAAAATCCAGGGCTTCATCCCAGGAGGCCGGGCGCAGCTCGCCGTTTTCGCGAATCATGGGGGTGGTCAATCTATCCGGGGAATGGATGAAGTCCCAACCAAAGCGGCCCTTAACGCAAAGGGCTCCCTTGTTAACCGGGCTCCAGTCCGCATCCCGATTGGAAGTGACACCAACCACGCGGTCGTTATTAACATTTAATTCCAGAGTACATCCGGTACCACAATAGGTACAGGTGGTCAGAACCTTCTCATTTTGAGCCGGCTTGCCTTTGCCCGCCGCCACCTTGCTGGTCAAAGCGCCAACCGGACAGACCATAATACACTGGCCACAGAAGACACAAGTGGAATCAGCCAGTTTGCCATCAAAAGGAGCAGCTATCTTGGCATGATGTCCCCGGTCTTTAACATTTATGGCTTGAGCCCCGGTTATGCCGTCACAGGCCCGGACACAACGGGTACACATGATACACTTGTCATAGTCCCTTTCAATAAAGGGATTGGGGTCTTCCATCCCGAAATGGGGGCCTTCCCCATCATAGCGGGATTCTTTCACCCCGTAGCGATACATATAATCCTGCAGCTTGCAGTCCCCGTCCTTTTCACAGGTAGGGCATTCAAACTTGTGCCGGGCCGCCAGCAGTTCCAGGATGATTTTACGGGATTCCACCACATCATCACTTTCGGTCTGTACCACCATGCCGTTTTCAGCTGGAGCGACACAACTGGCTACCAAAGCAGGCCGTCCTTTGACATCTACTACGCACATGCGACAGGAACCAGCCAGTCTGAGGTCCGGATCATAGCACAGAGTGGGTATATCAGCTCCCGCCTGGCGACAGGCGTCCAGCAACATAGTACCCCTGGCTACCTCAATTTCTTTACCATCTATAGTTAGTTTTATCATTGCTCTCCCCCCTTACGCGTACTGCAGAAGTTTTCTTCTGTACTCATGCCCGAAGTGTTCAATAGTAGAAGTAATCGGCACCGGCGCCGCCTGTCCCAATCCGCACAGGGCGGCCCTCTTCATCACCCGGGCCAGCAGGAGAAGATTATCAATATCCGCTTCCGTAGCGCGACCGGAGTTGATCTTTTCCATTATCTCCCGGCAGCGGAAAGTACCCTCGCGGCAAGGATTACATTTGCCACAGGATTCATGTTCAAAGAACTTGGAAATTCTGGTTACTATATCAACGATGTCACGGGTTTCGTCCATTACCAGAACTGCACCGGAACCTAGAGCTGCTCCGATAGCACTCATGGAATCAAAATCAATCGAGGTATTGAGGTTCTGCTCGGGGATAAATGCTCCCGAGGTTCCCCCTACCTGAACCGCTTTGAATTTGCGGCCGTTTTTGATTCCCCCACCCAGTTTATAGATTACATCGCTTAAAATATAGTTGGTGGGTACTTCAAAATAGGTCGGATTGTTGACATCCCCGGTCAAGGTAAGAACCTTGGTTCCGGGATACTTGGGAGCTCCAATACTGGCAAACCAGTCGGCTCCATTGGTAAGAATATAAGGCAGGCAGGCGAAAGTTTCCACATTGTTTACCACCGTAGGTACTCCCCATAATCCGGCCACACCCGGGAAAGGCGGCTTGAAACGGGGTTCGCCACGATGTCCTTCAATGGACTCTATCAACGCAGTCTCTTCGCCACAAACATAAGCACCGGCACCCATTCTGACTTCAATATCGAATTCCCCCAGGGCTCCGACATCTTTAGCACTCTGGATGGCTTTTCTCAATAAATCAACAACAAAGGGATACTCTCCCCGGCAATATATATAACCCTGTTTGGCATTGATGGCAACACCACAAATAGCCATACCCTCGATCAGGGCTTGGGCATTCTTTTCGCAGATTATCCTGTCTTTATAAGTTCCCGGCTCACCTTCGTCCAGGTTGCATACCACATATTTGACTTCCGCCGGGGGCACAAAACTCCACTTCATGCCGGCATTAAAACCGGCTCCACCCCGGCCCCTGAGGCCGGACTTCTTGACTTCTTCAATCAAATCTTTGCTTGTCATCCCGCGGGCCTTTTCCAGGCCTTTAAAGCCTCCAACCTTGATATAATCCTCAGCTTGGGCAGGATCAATTTGGTCGGCATGCGCCAGCAAGATGCGTATCTCTTCGGCCATTACATACCATCCCTTTCTTTTATCCCATTCTCTTTTTCAATCTTTTTCTCAAAAAAAATATATTTCTCTATCTCTTTAAATTATCTTTATCTCTCTTATACCTGTCTCTTAGGTATTTCCCTATTTGTAAGCACTTAGTATCTCGGGGATCTTTTCCGAGCTAACATTGAATACCGGTTGGCTGTTAACCGTGATAACCGGAGTGGCCTGGCACTGACCTACGCATTCGCATAATTCCAGGGTAAACTTGCCATCAGCCGTGGTTTCCCCAACTTTTATTCCCAGGTAGTCTTCCATCGCCTTAAGAACTTTATCAGCTCCCGCCACATGGCAAGGCGCACTTTCGCACATACGGATAATATACTTTCCTCTCTTCTCTACCGAAAGGTAGGAATAAAAGGTAGCCACTCCATAAGCCTGAGCCTCGGAAACGCCGAAAACCCTGGCCGCCTCTGCCACTGCCTTCTGGGGAATGTAGTTGAACTCCCTTTGCAGAGCATGATAAGCCTCGATAATTCCACCTTTTTTGTCTTTGTAGTTTGCGATGATGTCCTGGTAATTTGCCATCATTACACCTCCTTAGTTCTGATTATTTGAGCGCAAAATTTCCGAAAAGCGCTAAATCGCTAAAATGAAACACCTCCTTTATTGCAAAATTTAAAACTCTCGCTCAACAAGTTTTAATTAGAGCAAAAGATTGTTGCCCAGGTATCCAGGTCCTACTTAATATATATTCAATGCTTTTAAACCAGCACCTTCAAGTACTTTTAGATTATAACCCTGCTTTATTGCCTGTATTATTTTATCTAATCTTATTTTAGTTTTGGGCAAATAAAGCTATTCCAGGAAAGCGGATATAGTAATAAAATCAATCCTACCTTCCCCATAGAACTGGACAATAGCTCCTTTTATCATCATCTTAACATCAATTTAGTGAAAACTCATTAGTATGATTTGCCTGCAAAACACGCTTTTAGTAAGCATTATCCTTAATAGATTTTTATGCTTGCACCTTATCCTCAATTAATAGGATGTCAACCATTAATTTGTATGCCAATTATTTTTCTGTTACTAAGGCTAGGTCTGCGTCAAGGAGACCAAATAGAAATATCCATAATTGATGATAGCCTTCTTTAAAGGAAAACAAGTGAATTAATATCCTTTCGTTATCGAAGATGATCCCATTTTTAACTTTTATTGGCATGAGTGAAGGTCCGGAAGACCTGAGCGAAAAGCATGATGAGTAATATTTATGGAAATAATGATGAATAATAAACCGGGTACTTGCCGATAGCAGTACCATACTGGCCATAATTAACCATAACGATAGCAGACATCAAGCAACAAGTGAGATAAGCCAGGTTAGGAATTAAAGTGAAATAATGAACCGGCAAAGTTCTTCGATTTCCTCAAAATTAAAACAGGGCAAATCATCATCAATGGTAAAATCGGAGACCCGGGCGATAATGTTTTCTGCATCGATAAACTCTATACCGGTTACCTGACGTAAGACTTCGATTTTAGGATAAGCTTCCTTTTTATATCCTTCGGTAATAATCAAATCCACTGTGAGCGGAATTTGGGTCAGAATCTCCTGTAAATCCGGTTCCCTTTCATGTCTCAGGTAGTGAATAGACAAGGCCGGGGAAACAGCGCAGACCATTTCCGCCCCAGCACTAAATAGAAGATCGGAGTCGTGTTCCCCATCTGTATCCAGGACATGGGATGTATGCTTAATCACTGCTACTTTAAAACCAGTTTGTCTAAGTTTTTCAATTACCCGCCTTAATAAAGTTGTCTTGCCGGAATTATGCCGACCAATAAATGAAATTATTTTCACTATTAAAAGCATTCCTTTCACGGAATAATCCGGGGGCATTCCCCGGACTTATTCAGTTACTTCCCCACCAATTTCCGGGCTGTTTCCCGGGCTTTAGCCAGCACTTCCTGCTCGTCAAAAGTCTTGATTTCCCGGTTTTCCATCACAATTTTTCCATCAATTATCACGCTATTCACATCGCTGGCCTGAGCGGAATAAACGATATTGGCCAGAAGGTCATAACGGGGGGTCATGTGGGCCTCCTTTAAATTCATGATAATCATATCCGCCCGGTATCCCGGCTCCAATCGTCCCAGCTCATTCCCCATCCCCAGGCTGATGGCTCCATTGGCCGTGGCCATCTCCAGAGCCTGGTAAGCCGGCAAAACCATGGGATCCATAGTGTTTACCTTATGTAAAAAGGAAGAACTGCGCATCTCCTGCAGCATGTCCAGATTATTGTTACTGGAAGCTCCATCGGTACCCAAAGCTACTGCTATACCGCTTTCCAGCATACGCGGTACCGGCGCTATTCCACTGGCTAGCTTCATGTTGCTTTCCGGGTTATGGGCTACACCCACCTGGTACTGATGCAATATCCCGATTTCCTCCTCGTTGAGGTGAACACAATGAGCCGCCAAGACCTGACGTCCTTGAAAAAGCCCCAGGGATTCCAAATGAGAAACCGGCGTTTTTCCATATTGCTTCAGTATATCCTCATATTCCACCCGGGTCTCCGCTACATGAATATGTATACCTGCTTGCAGTTCATCGGAGAGTTGCATAACCCTTTCCAGGTAAGCCGGAGGGCAGGTATAGGGAGCATGAGGCCCCAGCCGGAAAGAAATCCTGCCACCGGCCTGGCCCTGCCATTTCCCAATGAGCTCGCGGCTGTCCTCAATGGCCTGCTCGCTTTCCGGTCCCACTCCTACCATTCCCCGTGCTAAGACTGCCCTCATTCCGCTCAATTCAACCGCCCGGGCCACCTCATCCATACAGAAATACATATCATTAAAAGTGGTAGTACCCGACTTAATCATCTCCACAATAGCCAGCATGGTACCCCAATAGATATCTTCCGGGGTCAGTTTCGCCTCCAGGGGCCAGATTTTGTTTTCCAACCATTCCATCAGAGGCAGGTCATCCGCATAACCCCGCAAAAGGGTCATGGCTGCATGGGTATGGGCATTGATAAAACCGGGGAGCAGCACCTGGTTTTCACCATCGATTATATGGTCAAATTCCCCTTCCGGAGCTTTCCCCGTCCCCAGCTCTTTAATAAAAACATCTTCAATCAAAAGATAGCCTTTCTCTATGAAAGAATTACTTCCGCTTACAGGGATAATGCTGATATTGTCTAAAAGAATCCTCACTTCTATTCCCCCCTATTAATCAACCCTTTGATACGTTTGACACGGGGACGGGGTTGTTGACAACTTCGTCCTTCTATGTCACGGGGACGGGGTTGTTGACAACTTCGTCCTTCTGCGTCTAAAACATTGTCATGCTGTCACGGGGACGGGGTTGTTGACAACTTCGTCCTTCTGCGTCTAAAACATATTTTTCTTATTAACCACCCATGGCCCAGAGCCACAACCAGTGATGAAAAGCGGGTTAGTATCCGTGTCACTCCTCACCAATTAATCAATCCTTCTTCTGCCCATAATTCTCAAAAACCTGGCGCAGGCTTAAAATATCTTCAGCTCTAAGGGAATGCAACGGTCCCAGTATACGAGAATAAATGGCAATGCGGGCCGTGCGCTCAGCTACCAGGCAAACCCGCAGGGCCTCCGGCAAATTCCCCCCCAAACCCAACAGCCCGTGATTGGCCAGCAAAACCGCCCTTTTGTCCTTGCCCAGGACCTTGAGGACATTTTCCGCCAATTGCCGTGAACCGCAGAGGGCATAGGGGGCTACCCTAACCTCATGCCCAATTACCTGAGCCGCCTCTTCCAATATTACCGGGATATTCTGCCGGGCCACCGCAAAGGCCGTGGCATAAAGACTATGAACATGTACAATAGCGTTTATTTCCGGGCGTTTTTTATATATTCCCAGATGCAGCGGGGTTTCCACCGATGGTTTATATTTACCGGCCAAAACCTTTTCTTCTCCATCAAGCAAAACCATATCTTCCGCATCCATCTGATTATAATCCATTCCACTGGGGGTGATAAGCATCAGACCCTGGCCGGACACCCTTAAACTCACATTACCCCAGGTTCCGCTTACCAGACCGGAGGAAAATATCTCCTGAGCAGTTTGCAAAAGCTCATTCCTTTCCTGCTGGTATTGCAATCTATTCACCCTCTCTTCCCCATATTTTAATGGCAGCACCGAAGGGAGGCCGTATAATTCCCTTTTCGCAAATGATAGCCGTAATCAAATGTTCAGGGGTGATATCAAAAGCCGGATTGAATACATCCACTACCGGTACCGTCAGGCAGCTTCCTTTAATAGTTCTTACCTCTTCTGCACTGCGTTCCTCAATAGGAATTTCTCCGCCTTGCTTAATATTCCAATCAAATGTAGATAGAGGAGCAGCTACATAAAAAGGAATACCGTGGTATTTCGCCAGTACCGCCAGGGAGTAGGTACCGATTTTATTGGCGGTATCACCATTGGTGGCTATACGATCGGCTCCGGTTATTACTGCATCCACCTTTCCCAGGCTCATGGTATAACCTGCCATATTATCAGTAAGCAGAGTAACCGGAATCTTATCCTGCCAGAGCTCCCAAACGGTTAAACGGCTCCCTTGCAATACCGGCCTGGTTTCACAGGCCCAAACCATCTCAATCTTATTTCTCCGGGCCGCCGAGCGGATAACTCCCAGAGCAGTGCCATAGCCACAGGTAGCCAGAGCCCCGGCATTGCAGATGGTCATAACCCTGGAGCCTTCGCCGAGCAATTCCTGCCCCTGCTCCCCGATAGCCTCATTGACCCGGATATCCTCTTTATAAAGATTTTGGGCTTCCTGACATAAACGCCTTGCCAGTTCCTCTGGCGATAGATGGTGATTCTCCCGGTAAACCCTTTCCATCCTCTCCAAAGCCCAGAAAAGATTGACCGCAGTAGGGCGGGTCGCTGCAAAAAGTTCCTTCATCCGGGAAAAATACACATCCCTTGCCTCCCCGGTTCCAGAATAGCCCGAAAAAGCCATAGCCAAGCCAAAAGCGGCCGTAACACCAATAAGAGGCGCCCCCCGTACTTTCAATCCCTTTATGGCCGCAACCACTTCTTCCGGGCGCTCACATCTTTCATAGACCAGCTCTTCCGGCAGGCAATTCTGATTAAGTATCATCAAAGCCTGTTCCTCATAATACAGATTTCTAATCATTTCATAGCTCCGGGTTCGTCAAGTATCTTCCGGCAGTTACATCTCTTCTCCTCAGTAATATACTTGAGGCTGCTCATCATGAGGCTTCTGGCCAACTCAATATTTCTTTTCATCAACTCCAGAACCTCACTATGGGTCAAAATACCCGTCGTTATACCGGCCGCAAAATTAGTCACTATGGCCACAGTGGCATAGCAGATGCCCAGCTCTCGGGCCAGGCATACCTCAGGAACACTGGTCATACCCACCAGCTGTCCCCCCAATTGTTTAAACATCATAATCTCCGCTGCAGTTTCAAAACGCGGTCCCTCGGTGCAGACATAAGTGCCCCCATTTTGGACCTGAATCTCCAGTTCTCTACCGGCCTTTACCAGAGCCTCCCGCAACTCGGGACAATAAGGAACAGTCATATCACAGTGAACCACCCCCGCTTCCCCACCTTCGTAGAAAGTGCTCCCGCGGTTTTTGGTAAAATCCAGGAACTGGTCGGCCAGGACAAACTGCCCGGGTTTAAATTCAAAATGCAATGAGCCTACGGCAGCTGTGGCCAGAATATTCTTAATCCCCAGTTGTTGTAAAGCCTTGATATTGGCGCGGTAATTGATCAAATGGGGTGGAATGCTATGCTCCAAGCCATGCCGCGGGATAAAGGCCACTTCCATCCCGGCATATTTCCCTAGCGAAACTTTTACACTTCCATAAGGAGTTGTTTCAACAATCTCCCTTACATCTTCCAACAAGCAGGGGTCATAGACACCCGTACCTCCGATTATTGCCGTTTTTACCAAAGATTTTTCCTCCTTTATTGCTTGAATAAATATACCGCTCCAGCGTCCTTAATAGCGACCGAAGGGAGCATCAGTTGTACCCGATAGGGCGCTACAGGATGTATATTTATGTAACCCTTCTGCATCAAAAGGGTTTTTGCAGTGGCGTGTCATAGCTACAAATAATATATCACGGAACGGCCCTTTGTCATCTTTTATCAGGCTCTCTTAATCTCCTCCATTTTGGGCAAAAAGGGCCTCGGTAAATATTTGGGGAGAAAAGTCGCGCAAATCTTCCAAACCCTCGCCGATACCCACCAATTTAACCGGTATCTTAAGCTCCTTTTCCACCGCTAGTATAATTCCGCCTTTGGCCGTTCCATCCAGTTTGCTCAAGATAAGCCCGGTAACCCCAGTAGCTTCCTCAAATATTTTAGCCTGGCTGATAGCATTCTGTCCCGTGGTAGCATCAAGTACCAGCAAAACCTCATGAGGAGCTTCCGGAATTTCTCTTTGAATTATATTCTTTATCTTACTTATTTCTTTCATCAGATTGGCTTTATTTTGGAGCCGGCCGGCCGTATCGATGATCAATATATCCGCATGGCGGGCCTTGGCCGCATGTATGGCATCAAAAACCACCGCCCCTGGATCAGAACCCTCCTGGTGTTTGATTAATTCCACACCCACCCGGTCAGCCCAGATATTAAGCTGATCGATAGCGGCTGCTCTGAAAGTATCCGCGGCCCCCAGCAACACCTTTTTGCCTTCTTCATGGAAACGGTAAGCCAGCTTGGCTATGGAAGTAGTTTTACCGGCTCCATTAACTCCCACCACCAGAATAACCGCTAATTCCCTCTCGGGAATATTCAACGGTACATTGTTATATTCCAAAAGCTTTCTCACTTCGTCCTTTATAAGTTCCAAAACCTCAGAGGAATCGTGCATTTTTTGCTTTTTGGCCGCTTGCTTAATATTATCTACCAATTCAATCGTGGTATTTACACCGACATCAGCCTGTATAAGGATTTCCTCCAATTCCTCCCAGAAATCATCATCCAGCTTTTTGGAGCTTTTCACCAGAGCTTCGATTTTACCAATGGTATTTTCCCTGGTCTTACTCAAGCCTTTTTTGAGCTTGTCCAAAAATCCCCACTTACTCTTCTTTCCATTGAGCTCCTTTTCAGCCGCATTCTCTTCCCGCTCAACAGCCTCAACAGCTTCAATAGATTCAACCGATTCAATAGCTTCAATAGATTCAACCGATTCAATAGATTCAATAGATTCAGCATCATGAGCGGGCTGAGCCGGCTCCTTTTCCCCGGCCCGGCCATTCTCCTTTTTAGTCTTAAAGCGGTCAAAAATGCTGCTATGGCCATTCTCTCCAGCCAAAGAAGGAGAAGCGGCTTCCTCGCTCCCACTTTCCTCCACGCTTAGTGTATCCTGGGGTTCTTCTTCTGGACTCTCCCCTCCTGGCTCTGCTTCCTTTTCCCATGGAATCTCTTCATTTTCCTTGTCCTTTTTCTTAAATTTAAAACGATCGAAAAATGCCAATTTCCTTATCCCACCCCGTAAATATTTTATCCAGCCAGGCTTTCCGCTTCAAAAACATTCAAGGTTAAAACTGCCGAAACCCCTTCTTCCGGCATAGTTATACCGTAAATGTTCTCTCCTGATTCGATAGTTGCCTGGCGGTGAGTAATCACAATAAACTGAAGACTCCGGGACATAGCCGTGATAAATCCAGAAAAACGCTGGAGATTAACCTCATCCAGCGAAGCATCAATTTCATCCAACACACAAAATGGAACCGGCCGGAGTCTTAGCAGAGAAAAAATGAAGGCTATACAGGTCAGAGCCCTTTCCCCGCCCGATAAAAGGTTTAAGGATTGGCTCCTTTTACCCGGCATCTTTACCTCGATATCAACCCCCGCCTCCAGGCGATCCACCTCAGCTTCAATCCGCAAGCTAGCCTCGCCGCCACCAAATATCTCGCTGAAGGTATTTTTAAAGCTCTCATTAGCCAGGAGCAGGAAGCGGGAAAAGTCCTGCAGCATCAATTTTTCCGTTTTTTGCAAGAGCTCGTCCAGAGAATCGCGGGCCGAAGACAAATCATCATATTGTTGTTTGACGAAATCATAGCGCCCGCTGACTTCCTCATATTCCTGGATGGAAGCAATATCTACTGAACCTATTGCTTCTAATTGCTGTTGCAGTATGGCGATTCTTTTCCTGGCTTCTCTTATTTCACCCGGGGTCAAGAGTTCCTCCGCCGGGAAAGCTGCTTCGGCAGCGAATTTTTCCCGCCAGCGGCTTTTAAATCCGTCCAGTTCAACTTCCAGGCGGGCAGCTGCAACTTCCAGATTCCTGACTCCAGTTTCCAAACGGGCCAGGCTTTCCCGGGCGGGAATCATCTCCTGGCGGTATTTTTCTATCAACGCCCAGTTCCCTTTTTCCTTCTCTTGCATTTGCCTGCTCTCCGCTGACAGGCGGGCCAGATCCTCCGTCTTATTTTCGAGCTCTTTTTTAAACTGCTCCATCCGGCTTTCTTCCTGTCTAATTTCCAGCTGCAAAGACTGCATTAATTGGCGGGAATCATCCCGGGATTGCTGGTAAGAAGCCCTTAGCTCTTCAAATTGAGAGAGGTTTTTCTTTATGTTTTCCAGTTCTCGCCCCTTCATATCCAATTGCTTTTTGTACGAGAGCAAGCGTTCCCGGAAAACTTCGTAATCACGCCTCTTCACTTCCATCTTATCTTTGAAATTCTCCAAATCAATCATAAGCTTCTGGTTTTCCTGCTCTATATCCCCCAGTTTTTGATGAAGCAAGCTGGTTTCTCTTTCGATTTCTGCTGCTTCCCTATCCAGCCGGGAAAGCTGTTCCAAATAGCCATCCCGCTCCCTTTCATCATCCAGCAGTTCATGGGCTAAATCCTCTTTCTGCTTCATCATCATATCACAACGGAACTGGCTTTCCAGCAAATCGTTTCGGGCCCGGGAAATAACCTGTTCCAGCTCTTGCCAACGGGATTCCACCTGTTTTTGCTCTCTGCGGTTATCTTCCCGCGCCTGTTCATTTTCCTGCTGCCGCAGCAAAAGCTTCTTCTCCTCGGCCCGGCGTTGCAGCGGGGTTTGCGTCGGAGATGCTTTCTTACCCCCAGTTATGGCACCGCTCACATTTATTAATTCCCCGTCCAGGCTAACGATACGGCAAGGCAAAGATGATTCTCTAAATATTCGGATGCCCCGGGACAGATCTTCTACCAGCAGAACCCGCCCTAGAAGATATTCCACTGCCTTGGCAAATTTTTTATCATAGTGAACCAAGCGGGAAGCTAAACCCAAAACCCCATCCTGGACCAGGATTTTCTCCACGACTGACCCGGGCAAAGGCTTAACCTTCAAAACATCCAGGGGTAAAAAGGTAGCCCTCCCCAGTTCCTGGACTTTGAGATAGTCAATCGCCTCCCGTACCTCTTTCTCACTGGCCACCACTATATTCTGCAAACCATTTCCCGCCGCCACATCAATGGCCAGTTCCATACCCGCAGGCACCTCCAATATTTCCCCGAGCACACCCATAATTCCTTGTAGTCTTCCGCTTCGGGCCTGCTTTATAATAGACTTCACCGCCGGGGAATAGCCGGTTAGATTCCTCTGCAAGTCTTTTATAGCCAGAAGCTGGTTATTGATCTCTATGGAACGCTGGTTGAGTTCCCGGTAACTATCATTGAGGTTTTGCAAAACTTTAGCCAGCTCATCTTTTTCCCGGCTCAACTCCGCAATAAAAGACTGCTTTTGACCGATTTCCGCTTGCAGTGCTCGTATTTCCTCTTGGCATTGCAGATGGCCTTTTCGGCCTTTTAGTAGTTTGGCCGCCAACTCTTCAATATGTATCTTTAGCCTTTCCTTTTTCTCCCTGGCCTGGCTCAGCAGCTCCGCTTTTTCGGCCAGCTCATTTTTAAGCTGGCTCTCCTGCTTCATTTTATCAAAAACCAGAGCCTTTTTTTTATCAAAATCACCTTTAAATCCGGCTATAATACTTTCCATTTCCTGGACTTCGTGTTCCAGTTCGTTATATTCCGCCACCCTTTGGGCCATATTCTGCTGTTCTTTATCATAATCCACGGAACAGAGATGCAAATCCCTTTGAATATTATCCAGCAAAATCAGCTGCTTTTTTTCGTCTGCGACAGCATCATCTATCCGTTTATTATTATTCTTGATTCTCTCTTCCCCCAGCCTGATTTCTCCCTGCAGCAAATTCAGCCGGGATTCCAGCAGGTGGCGCTGCTCCCCCAGTTCACCCAGGGAAAGCTGCTGTCGGGCGAGCCCTTCCTCCTCTTCCCGCAGTTTGGCTTCCAGTAGCGCCACTTGACCAGCCTGAGCCTGTATCTCATTCTGCTTTTGAATAAGGTCCCTAGACTTTTGCTGCCAATCCTTTTCCGTCCGGGCCAATTCAAAGCCCAAAACCGATTTGTCCAGCTCCTGGCATTCGCTATTTAAAGCCATATAAAGCCGGGCCTTCTCCGCTTTTCTAAACAGCTCCTGCCGGCGCAAATCCAGTTCCTCCAATATATCCCCCAGGCGCAGGAGGTCATTGCTGCTATTAAGTATGCGTTTTTTGACCTCATCCCTTTGCTGGCGATATTTTATCACCCCAGCCGCTTCCTCCAGCATCAGCCTGCGGTCCAGGGCTTGCCCGTTTAAAACCTCTTCCAGTTCCCCCTGGCTAATTATTGCATAACCCTTCTTACCCACTCCGCTTCCGCTGAGAAGGTCGGAAATATCCTTTAAGCGTACCCGTGACTTATTCAGGTAAAACTCGCTTTCACCAGAACGATGCACCTTGCGTCCCAAGGTAATTTCGCTAAAATCCAAAGGCAAGCTATGGTCACTATTATCAATGACCAATTCTACGAAAGCCATGCCCAGGGCCTTTTTCTTATCGCTGCCATTAAATATAACATCTTCATTCTTTTGTCCCCGTAACTGGCGGATGCTGGTCTCTCCCAAAACCCAGCGTATAGCATCAACAATATTACTCTTCCCGCAGCCATTGGGGCCAACCACAATATTCAAGCCCGGGTTCAGTTGCAGCTCAGTATTATCAGCAAAAGACTTGAAACCCTTTATATCCAGTCGTTTTAGATACAACTAGCCTCCTCCTCACTCCCCAGCCAATAAGGCAACATCTCCCGTATTAAGGCATTCTATACTATCTCCGCTATCAATAATAAGATTACCCTGTTCATCAATATTCAGATTTAAACCTTCCACCGAACCTCTAGGAGTATCCAGTCTAATCATCTTCCCTAAATGGAAACAGCGGCTTTTATACTCTTTTCTTATATCTTCAAATCCATTTTTCAGGAATTCATAGTAGTATTCCTCTATCGATTGCAGCACCCGCAGTAAAACCTCACCCATTTGATAATAAGTCCCGCTCTCCTCCCAAAGAGAAGTTGCCGTTTTAGCCAACCCCCGGCCCAGGGAAGCCCGGTCCATATTAACATTTATGCCTATTCCCACCACCAGATAATCCGCCTGTTCCAGTTCACCACTCAATTCCAGTAATATGCCCGCCACTTTTTTCCCATTTATGTAGACATCATTAGGCCACTTAATCATCTGCGGGTCAAAAAACTGGAAGCTATCCAGGGCCTGGCTGATAGCTACCGCAAAAACCAGGGATAATAGCACCACTTCTGACAGTGCCAGCTCTGGCCGGAGAATTATAGAAAACCACAAACCTCCCAGGGGAGACTGCCAGCTTCTTCCCCGCCGTCCTTTCCCCCGGCTCTGCTGCCGGCTAATAATTACGGTTCCTTCTGCCGCCTGTCCCTCCCTAATCAGCTTCTTGGCCATCTCATTAGTCGAATCAAGTTCCGGAAAGAGATGCAGCTTCCAGTCCAATCGCGCAGTAGATAACGCAGCCTTTATACTGTCCAGCAACAAGACATTGTAGCTTTCTTCTATACAGTAGCCTTTTCCGCTAACCCCGAGTATAGCATAGCCCTCACCTTTAAGGTTTTCAATATGCTTCCACACCGCCACCCGGCTGATGCCCAGCTTTTCGGCCAGTTCCTTTCCCGAAACATATGCTCCAGGACTTTGACAGAGTTCACCCAATATTCTTTGCCGCACAATAATGGCCTCACTTTACTTGCGTGTCAAGGGGACGGTTCTCTTGTCACCGCAAACCCTACCCCTTACTCGTGTCAAGGGGACGGTTCTCTTGTCACCGCAAACCCTACCCCTTACTCCTTACTTTTCTTACTAACCCCCCATGGCCCAGGGGCCGCATCCACCTATGAAAAGTGGGTTAGTATGCGTGTATAATAAAATGTAGTTTCCAAATACCCCTTCTAATCATCGCTGTCTGGCGACCATTCCGTCTTCCGCCTTCCACCTTCCGTCTTCCACCACTCTAACAAGCTATTTAGACATCCAAAGAGTAAATCCTCTTTATATTTGGTATTTTTTTACATCGAGATACGGACGGGACAAGTAGACAGGTCCCGTGTCCCCCCTTCAATAAGTTAACAACTTAAGTGCCTGGCACCATATTGTCGATAAATTTGAGACGGGATAAAAGCAAGACCGGGGCGGAGGCATCAATAGTTCCTACCCCCACGCTATCACGTGCGAAACCCTCAATCCCCCGGACCTTAATTAGTTCAAGTCCAAACTGCTCTTTGAGGTAATTCAGGTTAGAGCGCCGCTGTCCGGTGACTTTGGATATGTCACGCGGGTGGACAAAGAGTAGCAGCTGCGGGTGACGACCATGAGCCGTAAAGAACTGCTCTATAGCCTTGCCAGCCTGCGCTTTAAAAGCCTCCTGTTCAACCAGTTCCCCAAAAGCGGGATGGAAAGGACCTGCTACCACGCAGCCTTCGCGCCGCAGTTCTTCTCCCGGCTGCAGCCCCATGCGAATTACCGGAATATTCTCTTTTTGAAATTGGAGATAGACAGCCAAGCTATTTTGTAGGGCTTCAGCCAGGGTGAGGGGGATATACTTCCCCTTAAGATAGAGTTTTTCCAGGTAAGTACCGGCAATTACCAGGGTAGGATAAATCCTGACCATATCTGGCCGCAGTTCGATAACCTTCGCAACCGTCTTCATATCCAACTCCAGCCTGTCACCCGGCAGGCCAATCATAAGCTGTATTCCCAGGCGAAAACCATATTCCTTAATTAGCCGGCAAGCTTTAAAAACATCCGCCGCCTGGTAACCCCGCCACGATGCTTTTAAAACCTCATCTGACAGGGATTGCACTCCCAGTTCGATAGTTCTGACTCCCCACTGCTGGAGAAAATCCAGAATCTGCGCATCTATGCCATCCGGGCGGGTGGAAATCCGTATACCCTGTACCCGCCCATCCTGCAAATAGCGGTTAATCGTTGCCAGGTACATCTCTTGCCTCGCCTTTTCCACCATCGTAAAATTCCCGCCAAAAAAGGCAATCTCCACTTTACTGCCTGCAGGAATAGTTGCTAAATGATTCTCCACGATGCTTAATACTTCCATTTCCCCAGGTATATCCTGGGTAGCGCTAATCCGGTTTTGGTCACAAAAAACACAGGTAAACGGACATCCCAGGTGAGGAATAAAAATGGGGATATTTATATGCTTCATAAGTTTATTTTTCCTATTCTAATAAATATATCATAGGGTATATCACAGGGACGGTTCTTCTGATATATATCAGAAGAACCGTCCCTGTGATATATACTTACTAACCCCCATGGCCAGGAGCGACAACCACCGATGATAGTGAAGTGGGTCAAGTTATCGGCAAGGGAAATGGGGGCATCGTAGAAAAAGGCTTATTTCGTAATAATCTCAATCTCAATAAGTTAACAACTTAAGTGCCTGGCACCAGATTATCCTGTAGGACTTTTTGGGCCGCTTTTTGCTCCGCCTCTTTTTTACTCTTACCTTCCCCTGTAGCCAAAAGCTGCTCACGATAATAAACTCCGGCTACAAAGACCTTGGCATGAGCCGGACCGCTTTCTTCAATAATGGCATAGCTTACATTTTCCTTATCCCTGGCCTGTACCAGTTCCTGCAGTTTTGATTTGTAATCATAATAGTCCCCACTGGCTGTTTCGCTGATAAGTTCCTCCAGTTGCCTTATAATAAAACGCTGGACGGTTTCCAGGCCTTGATCCAGGTAAATGGCCCCGATAACCGCCTCCACCGCATCAGCCAGAATGGACTTCCTTTTCCTGCCCCCGGACATTTCCTCCCCTCTACCCAGCAACAGATATTGCCCCAGATTGATATTACGGGCGAAAATAGCCAGTGCGTCTTCACAAACAACCTTGGCCCTAATCTTGGTTAATTCTCCTTCCGCTTTCCTTCCGTAATGATTATAAAGATACTCCGCCACTACCAGGTTTAATACCGCATCCCCCAGAAATTCCAGCCTCTGATTATTGGCCACCGTGTTCTTTTCCTGGGCATAGGATGGGTGGGTTAGAGCCATAGTGATGAGTTCATTACTGGAATAAGGCAGTTGTTTGTCTTCCAGAAAACGCTGGGCGATCCTTCTCTCATTTTGCATTTTTACTCTGTTTCAGGAATTCGTACAGGTCATTGATAAGGCTGCCAATGGTTTCATAATCCTTTTGCTCTTCTTCCGGAAACTCGACATCATAGATATCTTCCAGGGCCATTATCATTTCTACAATGTCGATAGAATCGGCTTCGATTTCGTCAAAGGTGGTATCCATTTTAATCAAATCCACATCAATATCCAGTTGTTCCGCCAGTATTCTCCTGGCTTTCTCAAAAAACTCCTGCACAAAAACAACCTCCTTTTCAGCCACTAATTTTGCTCAGTTCCAGTTGCTGCATTTCAATTATATTCTTATTATAACAGTCTTCGGCTATCCTCAAACCATTATATACCGCTTCTCTTTTAGAACTACCGTGACATACAATGCTCAGCCCATTGATTCCTAAAAGCGGAGCACCGCCGGTCTGGGTATAATCCAAGCGCTGGAAAAAAGCCGGCATCGGCCCGCCCGCACCAAGGATACCTTGGGCTATGAAGAGGGCCATACCTTCCATGGTTTTCAAAAGGACATTCCCCGTAAAGCCATCGCAGACGATAACATCACTTTTGCCAGTGAATATATCCCTTCCTTCAACATTTCCCGTAAAGTTTATCCCAGACTGCTGGCGTAGCAGCGCATAGGTTTCCATAGTGACAGTATTACCCTTGCTTTCTTCCTCCCCGTTGTTTAACAAGGCCACCCGCGGCTGTTCCACCCCATAAATAATGGAAGCATAGGTTTTCCCCAACAATGCAAACTGCAAAAGCTGCCTGGGTTTGCAGTCAACATTGGCCCCTACATCAATCAATAGGGTATAAGCTCCGGTCATATTAGGTATAGATGCTACGATAGGTGGGCGCTCAATTCCCTCCATCCTCCCCAATATAAAGATGGCCGCGGCCATCTGGGCTCCGGTACTGCCACAGGAAATAATGGCATCAGCCTTTTTCTCTTTAACCATCCGGCTGGCTACCACGATAGAAGCATCTTTTTTCCTGCGAATTGCTGTAGCCGGCGATTCCTCCATAGTTATTACTTCACTGGCATTAACCACAATAAGCCGGGAAGGATCATAGCTGTATGATTTTAATTCCTGCTTGAGCAGTTCTTCCTGACCTACCAGAAAGATCTGCCGTTCTTCTTCCTCTGCCACCCATTTTACCGCTCCTGCAACTATTTCCAACGGAGCATAGTCTCCCCCCATGGCATCAACCGCTATCCTCATAAAAACCTCCTTAATAAACAAAAAGCAAGCTACCGGTCTGTAAAAGACTAATACCTTACTTTTTGAAAACTCCTTCTAGCATTAACTCCAACTGAAAAGTAAATAGGTAAGTTCTTGGGATTTACTAGTATATAAACCCCTTACCCCTCACTCCTCACCTTATTACTACATCACCTTATTGCTTTTGTAGTATCCGCAATTCAAACAGGCCCGGTGTGGCATTTTCAGTTCATGACACTGGGGACACTCCACCAGTCCAGGTTTATCGATTTTCCTCCACTCGGACCGGCGCTTATTCTTACGCGCGTGTGACTGTCTTCTTTGGGGAACTCCCATGGTTCAAAACCCTCCTTCATTATTTTATTATGTTCTTAAGCTTTTCCCAGCGGGGGTCGATTTCTTCGCTTTCACACTGGCATTCTTCGAGATTACGATTTACTCCACAGCGGGGACAGAGCCCCTGGCATCCCAACTTGCATAAGGGGTTAATGGGAATACTCATAAAAAGGGCTTCCTCTACACAGGGACTTATATCCACCTGGCCCGGATCATGAATGATTATGTCCTCTTCCAAATCCGCATATTCCGAATACTTGGCTTCCAGGATATTACAAGCCAGTTCCGCATCTACCGGAACTATCGCTTCTCCCAGGCAGCGGGAACAGGGTAGTTGTAAAGTAGTTCTGACACGGCCCCGGGCTACAAAAATCTTTCCCGTATTATCAACCAGCAACTTTACCTGCAGCGGTGCTGCAAATTTCCCGCCAACTTCCTTAAGGAAATCGTTTCTCCCGGCTGTTTCCAGGTAAAACTCTTCGCTTTCTTGCGGGTGAAGTTTTAGCCTCCTAAGGTCAATCTTCATTCTATCCCCCATGCCCAGAGGGCACAACCAACAATGAAAAGTAAGACATCCCATAAAAACACCAGATTAATTATAGTCTGCCCCAATTAGCCTTGTCAATATTTCCATACCCTGCACTAACCTGATTCATCCCGCAGAAAAACCAAGAGGCGGGATAAGCCCGCCTCTTTAGCTGAAACTCTATTATTTCGCCAGGTTGAAAGTATCTCTGGCAATAACCAGTTCTTCGTTGGTGGGGATAAGGAAAATTCTGACTTTGGAATCGGCAGTAGCCACATCCACTTCTTTTCCTCTGACCTTGTTCTTCTCAACATCCATCTTGATTCCCAGATAATCCAGATTGGCGCAGACATTTTCGCGAATGTCGATGGCGTTTTCACCTACACCAGCAGTAAATACCAGGCAGTCAACACCATTCAATTTAGCAATGTAGTTGCCGATATAGCCTTTAACCTTGTTGTAGTAAACATCAAGGGCAATCTTGGCTCTTTCATTACCGGAACCAGCCGCTTCCAGAATGTCTCTGAGGTCATTGGAAACACCGGATAGTCCCAGCATACCAGATTTCTTATTGAAATAGTTGTTGGCTTCGGAAGAATTCATGCCCAGTTTGTCCATCAGGAAGAAAACAATAGCCGGGTCAATGTCGCCGGAGCGGGTACCCATTACCAAGCCTTCCAACGGAGTGAAGCCCATGGAAGTGTCTATTACTTTGCCATCCTTAATGGCCGCCATACTGGCACCATTGCCCAGGTGCAGGGTAATTATCTTGCATTCTTCATAAGGCTTGCCCAGCATTTCAGCTGCCCGGTGAGCTACATAGAAATGGGAAGTTCCATGGAAACCATATCTTCTTACCCGGAATTTCTCATAGACATCATAGGGCAGAGCGTACATGAAGTTAGCCGGTCCCATAGTCTGATGGAAAGCAGTATCAAAAACAGCCACATGCTTTACATTGGGCATCAGTCTCTGGCAGGCTTCAATTCCCATCATATTGGGAGGATTGTGCAGAGGTGCGATTTCGAAGCATTCCTTAATAACTCTCTTAACCTCATCATCGATAACTACGGATTCAGCAAAACCCTCGCCGCCATGAACCACGCGATGGCCAACTGCACCGATCTCATCCATGCTCTTTATACAGCCATACTCTTCGTTGACCAGAACTTGGAGAACCAGTTCCATACCTGCAGTATGATCAGGCAGGTCTTTTTTAATCGTAACTTTGTCTTTGCCCAGGGGGCTGTGATCCAGGGTGGTGCCAGGAATACCTACACGGTCAACCAGACCTACAGCCAGAACGGATTCATCCGTCATGTCTACAACCTGGTATTTGATGGATGAGCTGCCTGCGTTTACTACCAGAACCTTCATTTTTAAACATACCTCCTCAATTTATTTGTTGTTGTTTTCTTTTTCACAATATTCTTTAGAATATATTCTTCAGAGTTTTTCAGAATCCTTCGTAATCTGAAGAAAAAAGGAAACTACTGCCCCTTCCTAAGAAGGTGGTTAATCACCGGCCTTTTAGTGTAACTACTTGTGTTCTTATGATCTAACTGCCGTCATCGCTACCACATTGACGATATCCTCAACACTGCAGCCGCGGGAAAGGTCGTTAACCGGCTTGGCTATTCCCTGTAGAATCGGACCAATAGCCTCAGCTTTGGCTGTCCTCTGCACCAGTTTGTAGCCAATATTTCCTGCCTGGATATCCGGGAAGATAAGCACATTGCAGTCACCTGCTACCGGGCTGCCCGGAGCTTTGGAGGACCCAACACTGGGAACTATAGCTGCATCCAATTGGAATTCTCCATCAACCTTCAGTTCAGGGAATTTCTCTTTGGCAATAGCCGTTGCCTGAACCATTTTATCTACCATTTCATGGCTGGCACTGCCCTTGGTAGAGAAAGAAAGCATGCCGATTTTCGGATCTTTCATTCCGCAAAGGTCAACAGCCGTCCCTACTGAAGCCTTGGCAAATTCAGCCAGCTGTGCTGCGGTCGGGTCAATGGTAACCGCACAGTCAGCGAATACAAATACTCCGTTGTCACCATAGGAGCAGTTGGGCACGATCATAATAAAAGCGCCTGATACGGCAGAGATACCGGGAGAAGTTTTAATGATCTGGAGAGCAGGCCGTAAAACATTGCCGGTAGTGTTCTCGGCTCCGGCTACCTCACCATCAGCCTTATCCATTTTAACCATCATCGATGCAAAAAAGAGGGGATCGAGCATGGTGGCTTTGGCTTTGTCCAGGTCAACACCTTTTGACTTGCGCATTTCATAGAAAGCCTGTACAAAATCATCAAAAAATGGAGCCTTTTCCGGGTTGATAATTTCAGCGCCGGAGATATCCGCTCCAATTTTACTGGCTATGCCCTTGATAGCTCCCTCATCGCCCAGAAGAATGGGACGAGCCACCTTGCTATCAACAATTCCCTTGATAGCTTGAATTGTTCTTTCCTCAGTTCCCTCAGGAAGAACAATGGCCTTGACATTTTTTGCTGCTTTTTCTTTAATTTGTGCTATAAGATCCATTCTTTTACCTCCTTGTTTTTGATTACATTATGTACGCTCAGACTCTCCTCATACATTCTAGCATAAATGAATAGCCGGTGGTAAAATTTATGATACTAGAAAATAACAGGAGAGTTGGGCTATGGCAATTTTAGGCATAGTAGCAGAATACAATCCCTTCCATAACGGGCACCTTTACCTGCTGGAAAAATCCCGGCAACAGGGCGACTTCTCCGCCACCGTCGTCGTAATGAGCGGTAATTTTTTACAAAGGGGTGAACCTGCCTTTTGTGACAAATGGGCCCGGGCGGAGATGGCTTTGACCGCTGGCGTGGATTTGCTTATCGAACTTCCTTTTTGCTTTGCTACCCGTAGTGCTTACTATTTTGCAAAAGGAGCCGTGCAGCTTCTACAACGTAGCGGAGTGGTCACTCACCTGGCTTTTGGCAGTGAGAGCGGTCAGCTTTCCCAGCTACAAGAAATAGCGGGAATACTAGCCCATGAACCAGAAAGCTACAAAACTGCCCTCAAGAAACGACTTTCCCAGGGTTGGAGTTTTCCCCTGGCCCGCTCCTCGGCCCTGCAGGAATATATGGGAGGAGAGAAGAAACAGCTCCAGGAAATCCTTCCCGGCCCCAATAACATACTGGCCCTCGAATACCTTCGGGTTATCGAAGAAGAGGGAATTCCCCTGCTTCCCTTGACCATTCCGCGCCAGGGCTCGTCCTTCCATAGTAGTGATTTATCCCCATACTCCAGTGCCAGGGCTATTCGCCAGGCCCTGTACCATAATTTGGACTGGGAAAAAATCACCAACAGCATATCTCCGGCTACCGAAAAGATATTACAGCGGGAAATAGCTCTGGGCCGGGCACCGATTGGACCCGATAGCCTGGAACAAGCCATCATGGTAAACCTGCGACTGGTCTCAACGGATTATCTCAGGGAAATTTACGAAGTTTCTGAAGGCCTGGAATTCCGGATTAAAGAAGCGACGAATTCTTGCGGCACCCTGGAGGAACTCCGACAGTTCATCAAATCCAAACGTTACAGCCTGACTCGAATCAACCGGACTCTATTGTACACACTCTTTGCTCTTTCAAAGAACCAGGTTGAACTGTACGACCAGCATGGTCCACAGTACCTGCATATCTTAGGTTTTTCTGCAAAAGGTCAGGAAATCCTGCAAAAAATAAAAATTAAATCTAAATTAAAAATATTTAGTCGGGGCAGTGAAATGAAACAGGCCCGGGACAAAAACCCGGGAACAGCATTGGCAGAAATGATTAAGCTGGACTGTCAGGCCACCGATGTATATAGCTTACTCTTCCCTAACCCCGCAACCCGGCGAGCCGGTCGCGACTTCACTACTTCACCGGTGCCAGGCACTTAAGTTGTTAAGTTATTGATGTTGCAGAGGGAAAATAATTCGAGCTTGTTCTGAATAGAAAAGCAGCAATGCTCCGGGGTATAATAATATCAGAGAGGTGATAATGTGAAAAAGGTAGAGGTATTTTGCGTGATTGAAAAAGCTGACGATGAGTACCTTGCTTACTATGACGAATTACGAGCTACAGCAAGTGGTGATACCGAAGAAGAAGCGATAGTTAATCTAAAAGCTGCTATAAAAGAGTTGATAAAATATCAAGAACCACAAATCTTTGCTCCAAACCCACCATCCAGGTAAAAAAGTTAACCCCAGCAAGTTGGCAAAGATTTTAAAACATTTGGATGTGACACAAGCCGAATTTCTTGAATGGTATAAATGATAAAAATCATGAATTAAATCCTTCAATTTTCGTTGCTGCTTGGGCCATAATTTTTTCCAGGATTTCATCGATTTTCTGCTCGGTTGCGATTCTCCCCTGGTCTACGATTTGGCGTGATTTATCAAAATCTCCCGGTTGGAAAGAACCCACCGCTGGCTGTATGAGAATATCTGCACCGGGGTGAACCAAATCAAAATGCTGTTTGCCCATTATATCCAGCGATGCCATAATCACATCCATGGTGTTAACAATGCTGACATTTTTCCCTGGACCGAAGGTTACATCTACTGCGATTATAAGATCAGCCCCCCGGCTCCGTGCTACTTCAATAGGCAGGCGATCAACCACCGCCCCATCCACCAATATCATTCCCTCCTGCTGTACCGGGGTAAAAATACCCGGAATAGAAATGCTGGCTCTAATTGCCTCCGCCACCGAACCCTCTTCCAAGACCACCCTTTCCCCAGACAGGAGGTCGGTAGCCACAGTTAGGAGAGGCAGGTCGAGTTCAGCAAAGCTTTTTTTCTTGGTCATCAGTTCTAGAAAGCTCGTGATTTTTTTGCCGGACATAAAACCCAGGCGGGGAACATGCACATCATAGAAAACATTGGTGTCCATATTTTCCAGCATACGATCCAGCATCTTAATATCAGCCCCGGCCGCATATATACCGCCAACCATGGCACCCATGCTGCTTCCCACAATAAAATCAAAAGGAATATGATGCTCTCTGAGTACCTGTATAACCCCAATATGCGCCAGTCCGCGGGCGCTGCCCGCACCCAGCACCAGGGCTACCCTGGGCCTGAATTTATCATCCAGCATTTCGTCCCTCCTCGCTGACATCCGTATTAGCACAGCTTTACCTTGTCAGGTTATATGCAAAGCATATCTCTAATATATTATCTATAATCAGCTAAATCCCTAAATTGAAATATACTTGTATATTTATGCAACCCTTATGCAACAAAAGGGGTTTTTACTTTTGCATTAGAATCACAAATTTGAACTTCCCGGGGTGCTTGAGCGCTAAGATAATCCCATAAACATTATGAATCTACCTTGCTATAACATAACCCCTTACCCCTCACTAACTTATGGAGGTATGGCATGGGTAATTATTCCCGGCTTTTTTTTCTTATTATAATACTATTTCTGGCAGTTTTCATGCTGCTCAACCCGCAGGAAACAGTAAATGCTGCTTCCTCTGGTTTCAAATTATGGTTTTCCATAATTGTGCCCGCCCTTCTCCCCTTCTTTATTCTGGCTGAACTACTGGTTAACCTGGGCGTTCCGAGAATATTGGGGATATTGCTGGAACCGGTTATGCGCCCGCTTTTTAATCTGCCCGGCTGCAGTTCACTGGTAGTAGTCATGGGATTTACCTCGGGTTTTCCGGTAGGGGCAATCCTGAGCAAGAAACTCTATGATGAAAAAATGATTAGCGGCGAAGAAATATCGCGCCTGGTTTCTTTCACCAACAACTGCAGTCCCCTTTTTATCATTGGAGCGGTGGGAGTAGGAATGTTTGGTTCTCCCTTCCTGGGCTATATTCTGGCCCTGTCTCATTACTTATCCAATCTCATAGTCGGTATGTTCTGGGGGCTAAGAGCGAAGAAACCCTTACGGAATAGATCTCGCCTCCCCCTGAGTCAGGAGTTATCCCAGGCCCTGGCGGAAGCGAGAGAAAACTACTGCGGCCCGGGAAAACTCCTGAGTGATGCCATAAAAAATAGCCTGAACAACATTCTGGCTATTGCTGGCTTTATTATTCTGTTTTCCGTAATAACGCAGATGTTCTCCTTCTGGGGTATAATTGATCTCCTGGCCCTTTTTCTATTAAAGATATTATCTGTTTTTAATCTTTCCTATGAACTTATCTATGGCTGGTTAATGGGCTTATTTGAAATTACCATTGGCGCCAGGGCCATAACTGCTACCTCCCCTGCCAACATCCTCCCCCAACTGCTGGCAGTCAGTAGCATACTGGCTTGGAGCGGCCTCTCCATTATCGCCCAGGTGATGAGCATCGTGGTCGGCACCCCGGTAAAACTCTCCTTTTATCTATACTCCCGCTTGATGCAAATGTTTTTATCTATTATTATAACAACTGCCGCCTACAAGCTCCTGGCAAGCGGGCAGCAGAGTGTCCTATCCTTTTCCCTGCCCTACCACAAAGCCTTATACTCCTTTGATGCCTGGGGCATCTCCATTGCCTGTCTTTGGGTATGCTTCCTTCTGCTGGCATTTATGCTTGCAGTCAGCCTTTATCCCAGAAGAACTTGACAAGGAATATATCTCCTTATATATCCCTTGGCCCTATTCCTGTCTCAGAGCTTCTCTACCCTGTTGCACAGCATCCAGGCCCTTCTTTAAAACGATTTCCATGTGGGAGAGCAGGCCGTCTGCATAATCATCCGCATCCCGGCGAATATCCTGGGCTACCTGCTCAGCCTTAGCTATTATATCTTCCGCCATTTTCATGGCATTGCGAGTAATCTCGTTATCATCGACCATACGAGCTACGTGATCCCTGGATTGTTCCATAACGGTTTCCGCCTCCGCGCAGGCCTCCTTTACTATCCGTTCCTTTTCTGACAATAAAATCCTGGCTGTCTCCAGATCCTCCGGCAAAATAGCCCGTATTCTATCCAGCCGATCTAGAAAGCGATGGCTTTCTATTAAGACCTTATCGTTCATCAAGGGGACTTTTTTACTGTTCTTTACCATTTGTTCCATTTCGTCCAGTATCCTGAATATCTCCATCATAACCCCGTTCCTCCTTATCCAGGCGATAGTAGTGTAAACTCGACTCTCCGTAATGATTTAAGCGGTATCGCTCCAATCCATCCAGGCTTTCGGGCAGGCTTTTTTTCCGCGGCGCCCGGATTATGACTATACCTTTTTCATTCAAAAGCTCTGCCTTGTCCAAGGCATCCATTATCAGATCAAAAATCTTTTCCTGGGTAAAGGGAGGATCTACATAAATATAATCAAAACGCAAACCCCTTCTACGTAGCGCCTCCACCGCCTTGAAAACATCGCTGCGGAATATTTCGTAATCTCCGGAAAAACCACAACGCTCAAGATTAGCCTTTATGGTCTTAACTGCCTCCCGGTTGTTATCGACAAAACAAACCCACTTCGCCCTCCGGCTCAAGGCTTCAATACCCACACTGCCACTTCCGGCAAACAGATCCAGCAGTGTCGCACCTTCTATATCCGAAGCAATTATGTTAAAAAGGCTTTCCTTTATCCTATCCGTAATCGGTCTGGTGTTCATTCCGGGAGGAGCCTTCAAAGGCCTTCCCCGGGCTATTCCTCCAATTACCCTCATATTTACTCCCTCTGATTATTAATTCGCCCTTAAACATTGTTTGCCCTTTTTTGCCATAGTTTATTTTATCATAAAAATAGAAAACATAAGGAGACGATTCGTCTCAGTGCTACTTGGGGAGCAAAAAACCGCTCCTAATCTACTCTTTAGAGGAAAGTGAGGAGTTAAGGGGTGAAGGGTAAATTTATTTCCTACTACATCTTACTATTTAAGCGCCTACTAACTCATGACAAGCCCCTACTACTCACTTTTCATCGGTGGTTGTGGCCCCCGGCCATGGGGGGTTAGTAAGAAAATAGGTTTAGAAAGAAGGAATTTGTCAACAACCCCGTCCCCGTGTCAATGAATCCCGTGTCAACTTTAACTAGCGGGCTGGCTGTTAAAATTTTTTTTGAATAATTGTATATATAATCAAATAACGGGTAAATATATAATTACCAGATAAAAGTCTGGTAACAAACCCTCCCCAACAACTTTACAAAATTCTCCTCTCCCCAAAAATGGCGACTGTAAAGTCGCCATTTTTACTTGAGCAGCCAGGAATTTTTATGAATATTTATTCCGTAAAAAACGGATAATAAACCCATAGGAGGTAGTCAATATGATAAACCGGGAATTTAATATCTATATAGACATGGCAATAGAGGCGCGCGATCTGGTAAGAGGTGCCAGCGATCAAGAAATATCTGGGGTAAAGGAAGATATTAAACAATTAAAAAACATCAAAATAACCACTATAACTATTCTCGACCAAAATGGAGCCGAAAAATTGGGACGACCTATCGGCACTTATGTAACTATAGAATCCCCCCCTTTAAAGATAAATGACCCTTATGTTCGCGATGAGATAGTAGAAGCCATGGAAGAAAGCATGCACACTTTAATTGGAGAAAAGCTAAAACCCCAGGACACGGTTTTGTTGGTGGGATTGGGCAATTGGAGAGCCACCGCCGATGCTCTCGGTCCAAGATTTATCGAATACAGCCCCATTACCCGCCATTATCATAGTTATGCCCCGGACGCTCTGGTCGAAGGAATGCGTCCCACTTGTGGTATAGCCCCGGGAGTCCTGGGCATTACCGGCCTGGAAACTTTCGATGTTATAAAAGGGATAGTGGAAAAAGTTCAACCGGCCCTGCTGGTAGCAGTTGATGCCCTGGCAGCGCAGGATGTCAAGCGTATCGGAACCAGTATTCAAATGTGCAATACCGGTATTCAACCTGGTTCCGGGGTGGGCAATACGCGTCATGCCATTACTGAGCAAGAGCTGGGGGTACCGGTTATAGCCATCGGTTGTCCCACTATAGTTAATGCTGCCATAATCGCCAATGAAGCGGTAAAAAAATTCTGTTACAATATCGGTGCCCCGTTTAATGAAACTACCTCATTTGATGCGATAAAAGAAATACTCAGTCCCTTTGGAGGAAGCCTGGGAGTGACCCCGAAAGAAATTGATGAGATCATCGAAAACACCACCCGCATTATTTCCATGGGGGTAGCCCGCTCCCTCTTTCCGGGTATATCGGAAGAACAACTGCTGCTCTATGCTACTTAAAATGGAATAAGTCCAAAAAGTCCGCGGACTGTACTCGGACTTATCCCCCTTATCATGCTTATTCCATGAAAACAAGCGGATATATATTAATCCGCTTGTTAACAATAGTATAATTATTTAGTTTACCTTAGTTCGATACTATTGGTATTTGGCAGGTTTAGGGTTATTTCGGCCTTAAACCTTGCCAGATGCCCTCTGCTGATAATCATAAATCATTTTCTTAACCATCTGTCCGCCGATGCTTCCTGCCTGTTTGGCTGTCAGGTCTCCATTGTAACCCTGCTTCAGGCTAACACCAACTTCTCCAGCAGCTTCCATTTTGAAATTATCCATGGCGGCTCTGGCCTGGGGAACTAAGAGCTGATTGTTTCTAGCCATTTTGTTTCACCTCCTTTGCCTGGTGTAGTTTTATTTTTTCCCCGGACGAAACTAATATGCTAGAAGTATTTTCTTTACTTCTTAATATTTTTCTGCTTTTTTTCTACAGGCTTGGACAAGCCCATTTCCTGGCTAACTTCAAATTTAATTCGTTCCATAGCCTCTTTGTTATCCATTTTATTCTGCACTTTTTTTGCCTCCTCGTTATATATCACCACAACCGTCCCCATGATATATTATCCACTTTTTTACCGCCTTGATTGTTGAAGAAGTTAGGGATAAGGGGTAAGGGGTAAGGTGTGAGGGTTTTTCTTGATTATGTAAATAAAAATAACCATCCCTTGATATACAAAATGGAAAAATTGGCGATAAAAAAACTACTAACCGCAAAGTCAGTAGTATTATGATACATAAAAGACTATTATATTTTGCCATATTTTAACTTATTTGTTATATGCCCGGGCCTTTAAACTTTATTCCACTGACAACAAATAGCGGTAGTGAGGCTGCCCGCCATAATGAAGATCCACTTCATAATCCGGGTAATTATTGATTATTTTCTCCTTTAAATTATTAGCCTCTTCTTCGCTGACATCTTCCCCATAGAAGAAGGTAATCAACTCACTATCCTCATCGGCCATTCTCTCCAGGAGCTTCAATACCGCCTCGCCGGCATTATCAGCCGTAACGCTAATTTTATCTTCTATGAGGCCAATGGTATCCCCGTTTTTTATTTCCAGCCCATTCAGCTGGGAATCCCTAACCGCGTAGGTAACCTCACCATATTTAACCTGTTTCATCTCTTCTATCATAGCCTGGGCCACATCCTCCAGAGCCAGTTCAGGATTAAAAGCGATTAGAGCGGTAATAGCCTGCATAACCGATCTGCTGGGAACCACTGCCACCGGCTTATCACTAAGCTGTTTGGCTTGCTCAGCGGCCATTATAATGTTGCTGTTATTGGGTAAAATAATCACACTTGGGGCCGGTACCTCTTTACACGCATTTAAGAGATCCTCTATACTGGGATTCATGGTTTGCCCACCTTCGACCACCACATCCACGCCCAGGTTCTGCAGTATTTGCACTACCCCTGATCCCGCGCCCACAGCTACCAGGCCTATATTCTTCAAGTTCTTGCTGGCTGCCGCCAGTTCCTCATTGAGCCGGGGCCAATTTTCCCGATGCTCATGTACTTCATCCAACATATTGTTAATCTTTATATCGGACAAGCTTCCCCATTGCAGGCAGGACTCCAGCACTTTTCCGGGATGATTGGAATGAATATGAACTTTAACCAGCTCATCTCCGCCTACCACCAGCATAGAATCACCCAGGGGAGCCAGGTGCTCTTTTATCTCCGTGGGTTCGAGATCCTTTCCCTTTATCAGAGTTTCGGTACAATATTGAAAATCCAGGCTTAAAACCTCTTCGACCCGTTTATCCTGCCATCCCATCTCCGCCTGTCTCTCATAGCTTTCCAGTATGATATCCTGGTCCTGAACCAATCCCTCCAGAGCCCCTTCGAAGAAAATCATTAACCCCTGCCCGCCTGCATCTACCACCCCGGCTTCCTTCAAGATAGGCAGCATCATCGGTGTTTTCTGCAAGGTTTGGTGACCAGCCTTGATAGCTAGCAGCAGCGTCCGTACTATATCCGAATCCTTTTTTGCTTCGGCTTCAGCAGTCCGGGCCAGCTCCCGGATTACGGTCAGAATAGTTCCTTCCACCGGTTTCATTACTGCCTCATAAGCCGTATTGGCACCCGCTTTTAAGGCCTGAGCCAAATCCGTTGCCGTTGCCTGTTCCTTGCCCTCCATCAACCTGGCAAATCCACGAAAAACCTGGGATAAGATTACCCCAGAGTTGCCCCGCGCCCCCATCAAGGAACCGGCAGAAATAGCTTTGGCCACGGCGGCCAAAGACTGCCCCCGGCTCTTTTCGCTTTCTTTTACCGCTGACAAAAGGGTTAAATACATATTGGTGCCTGTATCTCCATCCGGTACCGGAAACACATTCAAAGCATCTACCCGGTCTCGCTCATGCTCCAGCTTTATACAACCTGATTTAACAGCCCTTATCAGGTCGCTGCCATCAATCTTTAGCAAACTCAAATCTAATATCCTCCCCTATTTCCCCGTCACGACTTTTATCCCTTTTACATTAACATTGACCTCAGCCACTTTCAAACCAGTATTATTCTGGACAACATAAGCCACTTTCTGAATAACATTGCTGGCTACTTCACTTATCTTGATACCATAGCCCACAATAACATAAACATCGATAATTAAACCCTCTTCACTGGAGCGAACCAGCACCCCTTTGCGGATCGATTCCAGCCCTAGAATACTGGTAATTCCACTCTGCCAGTCAATGGGAACCATGCCCACCAATCCATAGCAATCTATCGTTGCCAAGCCGGCAATAGTTTCAATAACTTCCTTTTCAATATCAATATCACCTAATTCACTAGTCTTGATTTTAATCATTTATGTCCCTCCTAATACGGATTCTTTTACCAGGCTACCAGTATAATCTTAATTCTACAAGCCAATTATTATTCCTTCTTCTTGCCCTTTACTACCTCTTTTGGTACAATGTTTAGGTGCACGGTTTAAGAGAGGGGGCAAAATAATGGCTAAATGTGATATTTGCGGGAAAGGCGTGGGCTTTGGAAAAAAGTACAGCCACTCCCATATAAGAACCAACCGTCAATGGAAACCCAATATTCAGCCAGTCAAAGCAATAGTTGACGGAACACCCAAAAAAATATATGTCTGCACCCGTTGCCTGCGTTCCGGCAAAGTCGAACGCGCCATCTAAGTTTACCTGAGAATTTCACCTTTATGTTATGAGAAAATTGAACATAATATTATCCAAGGGGACTGTTTTTGTGGCTGGTTAGATAAGCAGCCGCAAGAACGGTCCCCTCGTTGTTCGGAGACAGGGGGACGTTTCGTTTGTCTTATCCGCTCCCAGCCACAAAAACAGTCCTCTTGCCTGCCTTCCCAGCAAATACCTTACCCCGTCTATAGACTAATAATAACCATTTAGCCGCCCTTCCATAATTTTCTCCAGGTCTCTCGCCAGCAGGCGCAGTCTCGCCAAATTCCTCTTCTCCGGCGACCTTTCCCCAATAAAGATGAGTTTTTACATCACTGCTAATAGCCGGTATTCTTTGCCGCAATATACCATCACCCTGTTTATCTCACCATTCTGCCGGATAATTCACAATACCTTGTCCCACTTTCCAGAGATTCCGTTCTGTCCCAAACACAGCTCTCTCCTGCCGTTTGAAGTGTTTTAGTGCTTTAAAATAAAATCTAGCTTAAGACTGGCGGGACATTTTCTTAAATAGTTTAAGAAAAGATGCCAGTAGCGAAAGGAGGAATTATGCACTTAGTAAAGCGAGTATTGATTATGGCAGTCATTTTGTCGGGAGTCTTGCTATTGTACAGCAATAATGCAATGGCGGCTGAACCCAATCTGCAATGGGGTTCCAGAGGAAATGCAGTAGTTGAATTACAGAAAACTCTGAATAATCAGGGCTTCTGGTGTGGAGCAACAGACGGAATCTTCGGCGCTAAAACCTATAATGCAGTTATTAACTTTCAAAAAAGTAAAAAGCTCCAGGTTGATGGGATTGTAGGTCCTCAAACCAAAAAAGCCCTGGGATTATCCACAGCAACCCCGAGCTACACCCAGGTCTCCAGAGGAGGAGAAAGAACCCTTAGCATGGTAACAACCGGCTATTGTCCCTGTGCCAAATGCAATTTTCCATATGGCGGACAACCCTCTTACTTAGGCTACCCTCTAGCCCGCGGCATCATAGCAGTGGATCCCAATATCATTCCCATGGGCTCCCGGCTCTATGTCGAAGGCTATGGCAGCGGTATTGCGGCTGACCAGGGCAATGCCATCAGAGGCAATCGGCTCGATCTTTTCTTCGATACCCACCAGGAAGCCCTGAAATGGGGAATAAGAACCGTCAAAGTTACTATCCTCTAGCCCTATAAACTACATGACAGGGGAAGCATCCCCTGTCATGTTAATTTTGCCATAATTTTCGCAGCAGGCAGGACTTTGAATCAAAATCTACCGGCTTTTGTGGAAAACCCAAACAACCAGCCTTATGTCCCCCGTGCCAGTCTATTATTATACCCTTTCATAAACCAGCTAAAGTGCAGTCTTGCTGCACCTGCCCAAGGAACAGTTGTTGGTGGCTGATGCCCAAGACAAACGAAACGTCCCCTTGTCTCCTACTGGCTAATGTACCCCTGTCTCATCACGGTAATGGGTAATCGTAAAAAGTAATGCTGATAGGCCCTGTGATCAAATCATCATTTGCGCCGTTCACCGCCTCTTTGTCTATGGTGAAGTATAGATTGTCAATGCTGTCACTGAAGCTATGGTTGTTAGCATTATCGGTAATCTTGATGTCGATATAATACTCGCCATAGCACTCTTCCGCCCATATTTCATAGTTAAAACCAGCCGGCAGGTTGTGGGCAATTACATGATTCTTGCTTATGTCCTGTTTCATAGAGCCGTTGGCTATATATACATAAATATGTTGACAATCAGGGTCAAGGGTGCCACCATTTTCCTGAGATTCATACAGCATATATGGACCCACACTGCTAATATAAGTAAAATCAGGGTTGAAGATGATGCTGATAGGCCCTGTGGTCAAATCATCAGTTGCACCATTCACCGCCGACTGGGCTATGGTGAAGCTCAGGTCGCTAATGCTGTTATTGGCATCATGAGATTCAGCCTGGCCGTCAATAGCGATATACAACTTACTCGGACTAAGCAGCAATACACTGCCAACAGAAAGACCAGCCGGCAGGTTGTGTTGGTATACATAATCACTTATGCTTATGTTCTCATTTAAAGTGCCGTTGGCTATACTTACGATAATACCCGGATAATCAAAACCTGAATATAAATAATAATATGCAAGTCTACCACCAGCATAGTTCGGATCAGAGTTCATATCTTCATACAAAGTAGTAGGTGTTACACTATACACATAAGCACCGACCGATGGAGCTTCTATCGTATAGCTAAAGCTTACAACATCGCTATCTGCCATACCCTCTTTCTTCGCATAGGCCTTGATGGTAGTGTCAGTAGAAATCGTAATTGCTCCGTTAAATATCATCCGGCTACTACTGGTTTTCGGATCACTACCATCAATGGTACAAAAGATGCTGGCATCGATAGTTTCACTAGACAGGCTAACGCTCTGGGCTGTGGAATAGGTGCCGGCAGGCGGATTTGCAGTAGGAGCGGCAACCTGATCCTGAGTTTGAATGGTAAACCTACCGATATTGGTCAATGGTCCTGATATGTTTGGCAATTCCACCCATACAGTTATATAACACACGTTGGGCTCAGTAGCAAGAATAGCCTCCTGTTGAGCCTGATTCAAATTCAGGGACCAGGTGGACCAGGGATTATCGCTGGGACCGGTGGACGTTAATGGAATCCGGTATTCTTCTTCCCCAAAGCACCACCCATTATTATCCGGTCGCAGATATCGTGGAGAAGAAGCATCCAAAGTGATAATCTCTACCTTCACATTATTGATGGGCTGGTTGCTTGCTGTACTACCACAGATAATAGTAGGCGAAGTGCTGCAGATGCTCCCTGGAACTGGAGAGATAACCTGAGCACTGGTACATTGCAGAGGGTTGCTATCCAAGGAAATTCCCTGTGCACTCTTTATGCTACTATTTGGAGTAAATTGCCCCTGTCCCAAAGTGAATGATCCCTCATCTGCATCACCATACATGTTGATTACCAGAAACTGTCTATCCGAGCTTAAATAAGCATTCCCCTTTAAATAAAAGTTCCCAGAACCCGAAAAAGCAAAATCCGTACTAAAACTACCCAAGCCCAGATCAGCAAAAAGGGGGTCACCGTTTTGAGCAAGTAAATTTACCTGCACCGGTTCAGTAGCTCCCGGAATCAGGTTATCGATGCCAATGGTACTTGGATCTACCGGAGCATTAAAAAAGAAAAGCAGGTCGCCCCAGAAATGGCTACATTTAGATAAGTCATAACTCAAAAAAACCGCATCCAGTTTAAAGGCTACTTTGTAGGTAAAGCATACAACTTCACTATCTACCATACCCTCTTTTTTCGCATAGGCCTTGATGGTAGTGTTAGTAGAAATCGTAAATGCTCCGTTATATATTATCCGGGTTCCACTGGTTCTCGGATCACTACCATCAGTGGTAAAGTAGATGATGGCACCGTTTTCACAAGACAGGATGAGTTCCTGGGGTATGGGATAGGTGCCTTCAGTTGGAATTGCAATTGGTGGATCAAGTTGTGGCGGAGGTATAGCTTTTACTGTAAGAAGCAGACTTACTGCAGAAGAATAGCCCTCTACCTGACCACTAAAGCTAAAGCTCCCTGCCATATCAGTATTAACTGTGGACGGGGTCCAGCTTATTGGCACTTGCTTTGTACTGTCATCACTCATCAAAGCCGCTACCTGTGTGGGCAGGTTGAAACTATCACCAACTTGTATTTCAACTGCTATATCTTCTATTTTCTTTATGCTTGGTGGTGGCGGTGGTGGGGGTGGTGGCGGTGGTATAGCTTTTACTGTAAGAAGCAGGCTTACTGCAGAAGCATAGCCCTCTACCTGACCGCTAAAGCTAAAGCTACCTGCTACATCAGTTTTAACTGTAGATGGGGTCCAGCTTATTGGCACTTGCTTTGTACTGTCATCACTCATCAAAGCCGCTACCTGTGTGGGCAGGTTGAAACTATCACCAACTTGTATTTCAACTTTTATATCATCTATCTTCTTTATGCTTACGCCCGGTTCTATCTTTAGCTTCAGTTTTACTGTTTTGCTATAACCTTCTACTGTCCCTTCGAATTCGTAATTCCCCGCTTTGCTGCTGTCTACGCTGGATGGGGTCCAACTTATATCCACTTCCTTTGTACTGTCATCACTCATCAAAGCCTCTACCTGCGCGGGCAGGCTGTAGCTGTCGCCAACTTTTATTTCAACTTTTATATCATCTATCTTCTTTATGCTTACGCCCGGTTCTATCTTTAGCTTCAGTTTTACTGTTTTGCTATAACCTTCTACTGTCCCTTCGAATTCGTAATTCCCCGCTTTGCTGCTGTCTACGCTGGACGGGGTCCAACTTATATCCACTTGCTTCGTGCTGTCATCACTCATCAAAGCCTCCACCTGTGCGGGCAGGCTGTAGCTGTCGCCAACTTTTATTTCAACTTTTATATCATCTATCTTCTTTATGCTTACGCCCGGTTCTATCTTTAGCTTCAGTTTTACTGTTTTGCTATAACCTTCTACTGTCCCTTCGAATTCGTAATTCCCCGCTTTGCTGCTGTCTACGCTGGACGGGGTCCAACTTATATCCACTTGCTTCGTGCTATCATCACTCATTAAAGCCGCTACCTGTGTGGGCAGGCTGAAGCTATCACCAACTTTTATCTCAACCGCTATATCTTCTATTTGCTTTATGTTTACTCTTGGTTTTACGTTAATTGTCAGTTTTATTGTTCCACTATAGCCTTCTACTGTACCATTTAAAATTACTATTCCCGGCTGGTCGGTGTCAATATTATCGGTATCCCAGTTTACCTCCACCTGCCGGCTATTACCATCTTCTAATATAGCAGTAACACTTGCCGGTAGTTCAAAGGGCTGTTCTTCTTCCACAGTAGCATTCAGATCATCTATCCTGGCTATAGGAGAAGAAGACTCTACGGTTAGAGTTAAGGTTACCGTAGTAGCATAACCGGCTACAGATCCACTTAGGATTATCACTCCAATATTACTGGTATCAGGGCTATTGTTGTCCCAGCTAATCGCCACCTGTTGGCTAGTACCGTTAGTCATTATAGCAGTCACAGTGGCCGGAGGCTGATAGCTCTGTCCTTTTATTACATTAGCACTAATATTGGCTATACTCTGGATCAAAGGTGGATTTTCGCCGCCGCCGGAGCCTCCACCCGAACCACCACCGCCGGAGCCTCCTCCGCCGCCGCCGGTATCCGGTGTCGATATCTGCCCTGGACCTACCGGAGGTGGCGGAGGTGCCTGAGGTGCCTGAGGTGCCGGCGGTGGCGGAGGTGGCGGATTCTCCAGCAATTGTTGCATTTGCTGCTGGGTTTGCTGTATCCACTGTTGTACATTCTGGAATAGTTGTTGTTGCTGCGGTGTCCACGGCCCTGGAGGCAGTGGAGGTGCTCCCTGCTGGGTAAGCCCACTGCTCTGACCTCCATTAAGGTTTACCGTACCGCCTCCGCTGCTAAGTTCAGCATTTCCGCTAAGACAACTCACATTGCATCGGCCATCACTGCCAATGCTTATCATTATAATAGTTCCTCTTACTGCCGCTACACCATAGGGCATATCTACTTTGACCTTTACTTTTTTCTGTTGGGCCGTATTATACCACGGAGGAGTGCTTTTCTCTGCTGCAGCTATATAGCGGCTGCTATCGCCCGCTGCCAGAAGGGTAGTTAAACCAGTAGTTTTATTCTCCTCTGCCTTTTCCTGACCGGGCTCGGCAGCTATTGTGGCCAGAGCGGTAAATACTTCACCTTTATCTATTTTAAAATTGAGCCAGTCCACAGCCACACTGGGGTTACCATCTTTCAAAATGTAGCTTCGCCCCCGGCTGTCAATTATGCTGATAACACTATTCTCTTTCATTAATATACTGCTGCCATCAGAATAATTGATAACAGCACTACCACCGAGTCCGCTTTCAATAATATCTCCCTTTACAATTATCTCGCTCTTCTCTACTTTTCGGCTCTGCCCGGCTCTTTTCAGAATAATCTCACCACTTTCTACTACGAGCTTTCCTTTTAACTCGCAAGCATAGTGGTCGGGGTCCTGGGTCAAGAGCATTCCCAGAGCACGACACATTTCCTGCCGGCTGAAGGGACTATCAGGCAGAAATTTATTGCCACTTCTGTCCAATTCCACCATCTCAGCCGCCAAGCCAGTGGCTATATGCCGCGCAGCCCAATGCTCATGGTTTACATCTTCTATTAGCGGCAAGGAAGCCCGGTTCATATCCTGTTTGCTCAGCCTCAATACCAGGCTTATACCCTGAGCGCGGCTGAGCTTTTCTTCCGGCTGAAAACTGCCATCGGGGTAGCCCTTTATATAACCGGCCTTAACACAGCTGGCTATATAGGGAGATGCCCAGTAATCCTTTTCTACATCCCGGAAAACCTTTTCATTGGTAGGCTTTGCCTCAAGCCCCATAGCCTTTACCAGCATTACAGCGGCCTGAGCTCGGCTCAAGCTTTCTTCCGGCTGAAAACTGCCATCGGGAAAACCAGCGATTATCCCCCGTTGGCTGAGATATTTTATGTAATTGAAGTTAGGATTGCTTTTATTCAGATCGCTGTAAACCTTATCCTTACTGCCGGTTCCCATTGTTTCGGCTGCAGAAACTGGAACTGCCAGTAGGAATACAGAAAATAAGCTGATTACTATAAGAGCAATCAACTCTGGTATTAGAGATATTTTTTTCATATTCATCCTTATTCCTCCCGATTGGAAACTAGATTAGTAAATTCCTTATTTTACTTTATAACAGATAATTATTGTAATAACAAGGAATATTTTTGGTAATGGGAATTTTCGTTCAGGGGGACGGTTCTCCTAATTGGTTTCACTTGATAATTAACCCCTCAACCTCACTCCTCACTCGACCGGCCTATTAAATATTCAAATATTTTTAAGGATTTTTATTAATTCAGCCATTTTTCTACCTTAAAAATTATATTCACTATCTTTACCGGGTTAGAAGCAGATTTTTCAAAGAAAATAGAAGCCGCTTTTTGATTTTTGCTGTTTTCTATTTACCCCTAACCATCACTTAAACTGCTATTGAAAGCAGCTTTCAATCCTAAGAAGAAGGAGGTGAAAAAAAATGGCAGTAACGACTACTTCATTATCCAGTGACCTGGTGCTGGTGATGGATGCCGGAACCGGTGCCTCCGGACAGCCCCTGAGCAAGAACCGGATATTCAAAAATGTAAAAACCAGTGCCACTAATGAAGATGTATACGCAGTAGCCCAGACCCTGGTCGGGCTGCAGAGCAAGACCAACAACGCTATTCAGCGCAGGGACATTGTAGAACTGGAAGAAGAGTAAACCTTGACCATCTTAGTGTAGTAAAGCCGATTAAAACTGGAGAGTAAAGCCGCTTATCCAGTGAAACAAAAATAAGAAGGAAAGGAGGAGATGAGGATGGCAGCGCAGAGAATCCTGGAAATGGCCTTCAACACCCAACTGGGAAAAACCCAGCGCATCAGAGTCTATGATGCGAAAGACCCCATAACCGGAGCTGAAGTCACCGCAGCGATGGATGACATCATCGCCAAGAACATCTTTACCAGTACCAGCGGCAACCTGACCGGCAAGATAGATGCTCGGCTGGTTACCACCGATAGCTCAGACCTGAGCCTGTCCTAGATAAAAATAATTCTCCCGGGTGGGTGGGCTACAGTCCCACCCGCCCCATTTGTTTTGCTGGAGAACCCCGACAGGGGAGGGAAGCCTCTCCCCAAACAAACCCTATGAAAGGAGGAATCACCATGAATGAGTTTTTGGAAGTTATCGGAAATGTCGGTTTTCCCATAGCCGTATCCGTATACCTGCTGATCCGCGTGGAAAACAAACTGGGTGAACTTACCGCTGCCATCGGTGAACTGCGAGAGGCCATCATCCTTCTACCTCATGAAAAATACTGGAAAGCAGTTCCCACCATGCCTTCCTTCCCGAACAGCGGGCAGCCAGCAAAACAGGAATACCTGTAAAAACGCAGAAACAGAGGGGGGTCTTTTGCACTCAGAGTACAAAGGCCCCCTCTGTATTCCCCCTATTCCTTTAGTGTATCCAGCAAACTCTTTATATCCTGTGAGCGGCTGCGGGGACAAACTAAAATAGTATCATCCGTTTCCACCGCCACCATATCCTCCAGCCCAAAAAGCACCAGTTTTTTCTCCCTGCTCCGGCCCAGGCATCCCCTGCATTCAATGGCCACCGCCGTCCCGCTCATAGCATTACCATCATCATCCTGTTCCAACACCGCTGCCAGAGCATCCCAACTACCGATATCACTCCAGCCGAAGCTACCCTCTACAACCGCCATCCGCTGGCATTTTTCCGCTATAGCATAGTCGATAGAAATATTGGGAAAAGCAGGGTAGGCCTCCCGGTAGGCAACCTGCCCCTGCAATATGTATGAATATACACCCGGCATAAATTCCTGCATCAACCCCCGCCAGGTTTCGACCGTAGCCAGAAATATGCCCGCATTCCAATAAAAATTCCCGTTCTGTAAATATTCCCGAGCCGTAGATGCATCAGGTTTTTCATGAAAAGCCTTTACCACATAAGCTTCGCTGTCAAGCTCCATTTCCCCATCCCGCTCTATATAGCCATAGCCAGTCTCCGCATAAGCAGGAACAATCCCCACCGTAACCAGGTATCCCTGCCGGGCCACCCCCACTGCTACTTCCAAAACACGGCGGAACTCCACATCATTTTCTATATGATGATCCGCCGGGAAGATACCTAACACCTCATCACCAGCATTCACCATGCCTGCCAGCACTAGCCCCACCGCCGGAGCCGTGTTTCTGCCCAGCGGTTCGGTAAGCAAGCTCGCCTGCCAGGCAACCACTTCCGGCTCTAAGATATTCCGCTGACTTTCTCCGGCTACTACCAGTAATGAACCCAACGGCTGCAAACGCTGCAAGGTCATAGCCAGCAAACTTCCTCTCCCCAAAAAATCACAGAGCTGTTTAGGATGCCCTTCCGTACTCTCTGGCCATAGGCGCAAACCCTGACCACCCGCTAAAACAACTGATATCAATTCTCCCCCCCCCATTTCAACGGCCAAAATCCAAATTTCTTTTTCAGGAGCCGCAGCAATATATTGGCCTGGCCTTCCACTCTACCTTCCATGGAACTGTCCCCGGACTTATTTGAATACCGAGGCCAAATCGATTTCCCAACCAGGGAAGAGATCGCTTTTTAATGTATCTCCAGCGAAATAAGTGGAGGTTTTTTCAT
Organism: Syntrophomonas wolfei subsp. wolfei str. Goettingen G311; assembly: GCF_000014725.1. Taxonomy (GTDB): domain Bacteria; phylum Bacillota; class Syntrophomonadia; order Syntrophomonadales; family Syntrophomonadaceae; genus Syntrophomonas; species Syntrophomonas wolfei. Next base: position 853,435 of record NC_008346.1, on the reverse strand, counting down.
AGTGATAATTCTGGTTTAAGCAGTAGATATCCACGGTTTTTTCCCAGGGGAAGATAACCCAATATTCTTTCACTCCGCAACGTTCATAGAGGTTAAACTTCTCATTTAGATCCTTTTTTGCGGTAGATTGAGAAATAATTTCAATAATAATATCCGGCGCTCCCTTACAGCCCTTATTATCCAGTTTCTTTTCATCACAAACGACAACAATATCAGGCTGCACTACGGTATCAATCTCATCATCGTTATTATTTTCCTGAGACAATCTTACATCAAAAGGAGCCGGGTAAACCTGGCAAGCTTTGTCTTCCAAATAATTATATATTTTGGCAAACAGTGCCCCCAGTATTTGTTGATGTTGACGGGATGGTGCTGGACTCATTAAATAAGGCTTCCCGCCAATAATTTCCCACCGCTCACCATCCGGCCAGTTCAGGTAATCAGCATAGGTATACTTTTCCTTTCGCTTTTTGGAAGAAACATTCACAATATCGCCTCCCAAACCTGTAGGATACATGGGAAACCCACTTATTATTATGATTATAAATGGAAAATAATAGAGAACGCAAGCGCACAGCAGGCTGTTTGTGTCCTATCCCGGGGACTGGCCCCGGACTATTGTCTTTACTTTGGCTGACCTTGACCAGCTCAGCAGCCTGTATGGCCATGTCGGTTTCCGCTTGTTTGCTTTTCATCCACCACTCTAACTTTTGCTTATGAAACTATTGACATCATCTATCGTCTCCAGATCAAATATGGCTTCCGCCAGTTCCTGCAGCTTTTCCACCGGCATAGACATCACACTGTTTTCCATTTCAACCGGCAAAAATCCAAATTTCTTTTTCAGCTGCCGCAGCAGTATGCTAGCCTGGCCTTCTGCTTTGCCTTTTACTCTACCCTTTTCCTCCCAGGATGTAGTTATCTCTAACATTCTCTTGGCCTCCTTTTCATCTATTTTGCCCATCTCTTCTTCCAGTTTTTTCTCTTCCGCCTTATTTAAGATGAGGTAGGTCTCAAAAAATCCCGTCAGCAGGGTCATTCGAGCTGGGTCCAGTTCCATCCTGACCAGCATCCGCAAAAATTCCAGCTTTACCTGTACCCGTTCTTTCTTCTTATACCCCATCTTGCTCAAAAGAGCCCAACTTAAACCGTTCCGGTTCATCCCGTTTTTCCGGGTAGGTGAATACTGCTATAGGTACTACCCGGCAGCGATGCTTCTGATATAGCCTGCTGAAATAGATAAACATGCGCTCGGCAAAATCTTTCTGAGCGCTGGCCTGATTCTCTATATGCACCAAAACTATTCCGCTTTCTCCTTTGAGCCTGGTCTCCACCAGAATATCTATCCTGTGTTTATCGCCTCGGGTAACATCGGTAAACATTTCCTGTTGCAAGAACTTGATCTGTTCCAGGTCTATGGCCTCATAGACCTGGGGAAAAAACAGCTCGACAAACTCTCCAAAGAAGGTTTCCAATAGTCCCTTAAAGAGCCGGTCATGTCCGATACGCTTCTTCACTAACCCCCACCCCTTTACACTTTATCCTCCCTTTTAACAAACATTTGTTCCTATAGTGAATTGTATCATTGCTTATCGTTTTTAACCATATTAAGAGAACAATTGTTTGAAATTTAATTCCGGGGTTAGCTTGGTAGTTTTAGTTTTATCTTATCGTAAATAGCTATTTAAAAAAAGGCAATAAGTCCGGGGCCTGGCCCCGGACTTATTATGAGCTCATTACCTCGGGACAAGGGGACAGTGAACCTGTCCCCTTGTCCCACCACCCCCCTTATCCCACCAACTTATTCTACTAAGCTTAGTTCAATCCGTTTAAGCTGCTCAATAATCTCTACCATAGCAGCCGCTAATATCTGGGCCGCTTCCATGACTTGTTCCTGCCTGGCATCACCATCACCTTTATTGGGCTCTAAAGCTGCCAGGGCTGCCCAACCGCTATGCTGGGCACCCAGTACGGTGGATTGGGCACTCAGGACCTGGAGCTCTGAACCATTGGCCAGGGGGATCAGACATTCCCTGCCGGTCCCAGCCCGGGGCTGCCCCATATAGGACATGTCAATGTAACCATAGACAGAATCGCCTTCCGTAACCGCCTGGCGCATCTTCAAGGGAACAAAGACCCGCCCCTCCCCCAGGTAAAAAGGCAATACCCCTTTGCGACCTAACTTCTCCCGCAGATTTCGCCGCTGCGCCTTGAGATCAATCGCATAGGAAGCAGCCAGAGCTTTCACCACCGAGTTAAGCACTCGCCTTTCCCTAACTACCCTGCCATCCTTCAGTATAATATCCGTAGCATTGCCGGTCTCACTGTAAACCGGTCTAATTCCTATAACCTCATCCCGCAACTGCTCCACCTTTCCAGCATCCGCCATTTCATTCCTCCTCTCATTAAGAGCCCATAGCAACTTAAAAACTCCAACTCCTCATTAACCCTGAACTCATCTAACACTGTCCAGTTCCTTTTGTTCAGCAGAGCTGATTCCCAGACCCATTTTCTGGCGAATCAGAATCGCGCTCAGTTTCACTACCGGCCTGGAATTAACCACTCGCCCATTGGCACTTATAACAACACCCTTCCATTCCGGATTATCCCTGCGCCAGTCAACCCCCTGTAGTGCCTGCAGACCCGCAGGCCAGTCATCGTGTTCCAGCAAATGGGAACCCACCAATCCCAGAGCTTGAATAATGACCGAATGCGTACAAATATATTCTTCTCGCAGTTCCCAGGTCTTCAGTTCCCTGCGCCTCGCCATTGCCCAGATAGGCATATTTTCAACAACTTCTGTCCAATAAGCAATAATCGTCTCCTTATCCTCTTCACTGAATTCACGCAGCTTCCTCCGGTTAATCTTCAAAAGATATTTATTAGCCTCATAAAGCGAGCCCAGAGTAAAAAGCTTCGGACTCTTGCCGGCCAGGGAAACCCGATCCCTATCGGTGAAAAAATCGAAAATCTCGATTCGTTTCATCATCTCGCTGGTAGCCTGAGACAAAGGATCCCGCTCATCATAGAGTACATTGAGACTCTTCGTCGGCTTCTGTGCATAGCGATTCAGATCCGCAAACATCTGTTTTGCACGTTCTAGCCCCTCATCCGGGTAGATCACCACCGAAATGCTCTCCCGGGCCAACTCCGGCTTCTCCTTCAATGCCTCAATAATGCCCGCCCGGCGGTGCTGCCCGTCATTAATTAAGAAAGAAGCCTCCATATCCACCTGTAAAGTGCCCACATCGGGATTCCGCTCATCAAAGGGATAAAATTCATACTCGCCAGAAACCGAAGCCGTTAATGAGGAAAAGAGCCAGTCATCATTATAAAGGACATAATTAGCGATCTCCGGTATCCGACTCTGATTCAGTGGCCTCTGGGCCCGTACTTCAGCCGGAACAAGCTCTTCATTATATAGGAACAAGCGCGGTATCAGTCCAAACGGAACAATAACCACATAATATTCCCGCCCGCATTGATTGCCCCGAACTGCAGGCATAGTAAATTTATAATCCATTTAAAGCTCCTCCTTTCCGTTATTCACCAGGTAAATACTTTATTTGCTATAAGATAGCAAAATTATCCACCTCTGTCAACACTTTTATCCGTAGTTTTTGAAAATTTATCCGTAATATTTTTTTATATAAATGTAAACATAGAAAAAGCCCTCCTTCCTTAAAGGGAAAAGGGCCGTAAATAATAAATATCTTAAGCTTAATTATGCATAAATTTGCCGTAAAGCTTCTCTTTCAACAAGCTTCATATATACTTATCGTTCCATATCAGGGCGCTGTCCCATTTTGGTATTCAGATTACGAAAACCATAATGATTGCATATCTGTCCTGCAATTACAGCTTTACGGCCGCTTTTTAGAACACTAATCGACATATGATCCGCAAACGCACAGAGCTCTTTAATCTTATAGCTTACCAACAGTTCCTCAGCTTGCTCCCGCTCCAAGCCACGCAGTTGCTCCTGCAGAAGCAAAAAATCCTCCTCGCTGCTGAGCTCTGCTTTCTTCTTAACCGCTTTCTTGACTACAGGTTTATTAACCCTGACTATATAATCTTTATCCATCTTCGCTGCAACAGAAGTATTACCTGGCTTCACTTCCTCAGATACACAGCAGCGCAGGTAAATATCATCCAGCATATCGCTTACGCTGCTTACTTTTCTTTCCTGGTAATACTGCAGAATCTTCTGCACTCTCGTCACGATTTCCAGGGCTTCCCCCACCATCAATTTCATACTTCTCCCCCTCATATCCGATCCAGGAACTCACGCAGGATTCCCAGCAAAAGATCTCCCTGTTTGAGGGCATTGGCGCTTCGGTCGGCATATACCGGATACCCTTGTTCCGAAGCATTGGGTATCCCATCTCCCCGGGTCAGATAAGGTTCAAACATCAGTTCGTGATAACTATCCTGCAAACGCTCCCGGATTAGCTTCTGGCTCCGCTTAGGTGCCTCCCTGTTTTCCTCCACATTGTTGGCTACGATTCCCACCACCTCAATCATAGGATGGTCCGGTACTGCCGTGGCAAACTCTGTATTCAGACGATCAATCTCCTTCAAAAGCGATGCTATCCCATAAGAAGAGAGATGATCCAGTCCCGTAGGAATCAAACAATATTCACTGGCATACAGAGCATTCAGCGTAGTATAGCCTAGATTTGGAGGACAATCGATAAAGATATAATCATAATCACTGCATACCGGTTCCAGGATATCGTTAAGATATTGATATTTGTATATCTCCTTGCTGATTAATCCGCTTTGAAAACTCGCCCGGCTATTCATCGCGATATTCATATCGAGATAAACCAGTTCCTGGTGGGCCGGCAGCAAATCCATGCCCATGAATATCCTGCGGTTATCCATGCGTACCTGATTCTTTATTATATAATTATGCATGTCCACCACAGGAGATTCATTACAAATAAACAATTTGTACAAATCATAAATAGTGGGAATATTTTGTTTGTACACCAAATCCTCATACTTCTCAACATGCAGACAGGAAATGGACAGGTTACACTGGGCATCATTATCCACAAATAAGATACGGGGCATCTTTTCCGAACCCAGGTACTCCAGCCGCTCTTCCTTAGTAAGCATATGTAGTCCCGTACCCAGATGGTGGGTCATTGTGGTCTTTCCCACACCGCCTTTCCAATTCATCACACTAATAACTTTAGCTCCGCTCATTATAAATTACCCCTCTTCCGCAGTATTTAGGGTAATTATAGCATATTTTGCTTATATTTGACATATATATCAAGGGTTATATATAAAAACAAGTATTGGTAAGAATAAGTCCGGGGACTGGCCCCGGACTTATTATGAGCTCATTACCTCGGGACAAGGGGACAGTGGACCTGTCCCCTGCTTTCTCTGTCTCCATATAATAATCACCGATACCAGCAAGAATGCCGCCGCATCAACCCCGACGTCCTTTATGCTCCCGCTACGCCCGGCCACATAGACCTGGCTAAATTCATCCACAGCAGCAACCAGCAGCACCACCATAAAAGCCAGCAACCAGCCCCGTGCAGATATCTTCCCTCCGTCACGCTGGCTCAGCAAAAACCCCAGGCTCAAACAGCCATACAAAAACAAATGACCCAGCTTACGCAGAATAAACTGGATAAAGCCCACCGGGTCATTGCGGTTATCTATATATACACCTTTACCATAATAATCAAAACTTACCGGGGGCAAGTGCTGCACAAAACTAATAACCCCCTGGTATCTCTCTATTTCCCCGCTTAAATCCTGCCGGGCAAATTCCTGGTTGGAAAAACAGCCGATGGCAATGAGGTTTATAAGCAGCCAAATCCAGATATATGCATCATGCCGTTTATTATGAATCAGAGTATTATGGCCAGTACTCAAACTATTCTTAGCAGACAAATTCTAGTCTCTAAAAACTATTTTACCTTTATAAATAACATAAGGAGGTCTTCCATTATATACCAAACTACTTTTGTTTAACTTGAATAAGCTTAAGTGGGATATTCTGTATTCTTAACCTTTTATAAAGTTCAACAATAGAATACTTGGCAATACTAGATTCGAATTCCGTGCCATTAGTTATATTTCTTTCTTTTTTCGCCGTATCAAGAAAAGCAAGACAAAAAACAACATCTCTATCCATGAATATTTTAATAAAACTTTCTTTTGAAATAATTGACGCTTGTCCTGCTACTTTCTTCGCATAGGGAGTGGTTGCATTTTTCATTTTAAGTCGCTGATACAGTTGCCCAAAGAAATCATAATCCCTAGCAGCTAGTGCTTCTTTTAGAGTTCGTGCTGCAATATCAATCTGCAACGTTAAATCCCTCATATTATTGCCAAATCCTTTTTTAACATGAATAAGGTAAGCGGTCTTGCCGTCATATTTGAGTAAATCACATAACTCCATTCCATTTAGTAATACTTTATGTAACACTAGAAAACTACTCTTTCCAATATATTTTTGATTGTAACAATCTTCACCTTTATCGATTCCCCATGATTCAGATAGTAAATTGTGTTGAGTATTTTCCAAAACAATTTCTTTAAATTCTTGTTCTAACTTCTCAATAAACTGGTTTTCAATCTGATACCATTCTCCATCTATTCTGAAAAAAATCATATTATTATATTTTATTTCGCAATGAAGGTGTTTGAATAGGGGGGCTTTTGTAAGAATCTCATTATCATCATTAAAACTTGCAAGTTGTAGACTCTGCAAAAGTTTCCCCATCTCTTCCACTGTATCAACAATAAGCTGTTTTTGATTTGAGACTTTTGCACATTAGTTAAGACCCAAAATAATGGGGTTTTAGTCGTACAGAAAAAGGACTTCACCCCCATTTTGCCGAATTAATAAGTGACTAAACAAATAACCCGTAGGAGGCGAAGTCACTTATGAATATTCGACAGAACTGTATTTTCTCCTTTGAAGACGCATTAAAAATACAACCGAAATCAAGGCTTGAGAAAATAATTAACACCCTTGATCTAAAACCAGTTCTTTGCAAATTAGATAAACCTGGCGAGATAAGAGTTGGACCAAAACCATACCCAGCCTATGCGATGTTAAATGCCCTGATAGCTATGAGACTAGAGAACATGGGTACCTTTACTCAACTGGTTGAACGACTTACTTATGATCCTCATCTACGGTATGTTTGCGGTTTTGAACCATTTGGTACCGCGCCTAGCAAATCATGTTTTAGCCGGTTTTATTCAAAACTTGCTCAGAGCGGTTGTTTAGAAACATTATTTACTTCCCTGGTTAAACAAGCAGAGGAAATGGGCCTTCTTGATCTTAGTTCAGTAGCAATTGACGCTACCAAGGTAGAAGCTTATGAAAAATCCGTTCCCCGCAAGAATATCATCCAGGATGGTAATGTCGCTGATTGGGGTATTAAGAGTGATACCAACGGCAACCCTATCAAGTGGTTTGGCTACAAGCTCCATATTGGCACCGATGTAAAGTCCGGGCTTCCCATAGCAATGAAGGTAACACCGGCCAATTATTCTGATTCCAGTGTAGCTTTGGAGTTGGTTGAGAAATGTTGTGCCAATACTCAGTCCAAAATAGTTTACTTCCTGATGGATGCTGGCTATGACCACCGTGAAATATATTCTGTAATCAGAGATAAATACCACGCCCAAGCTATCATTGCCCTGAATAAGCGGGGTGCTAAACAACCTCCAGAAGGTTTTGATTGGGATGGAACTCCCATCTGTTCTGCCAGGTATCGGATGGTGTACTGGGGTTCCTATCAGGGAGTAAACAAGTTTAGATGTCCTCATATTATGGGTAAATGCGACTGTCCTTTTGGCTCCGCCTGGTGTTCTGATAGCAACTATGGAATGGTGGTAAAAACTAAAGTTAAAGACGATCCCAGGTTATTTTCAAGTCCCCACCGGGGCTCTGCTAACTGGCAGAAGCAATATAATTTGAGAACCTACTCAGAACGCTGTTTCAGCCGTTTTAAGGAAAACCTGGGTTTAGAAGACGGGCTAAACGTTAGAAAAATAACTAAGGTTGAAACCCACGCTTATCTCTGCGCTATAACTATGATTGCAGCTGTAATAGCAATAAACCAAGACAGCAGTACTAGATCATCAGCAGCATAATATTTTATCAGTTTTTTAAGAACTATCCCTTTAAAGGGAGGAGTATGCCCAATTACTGAAATTATTTATTAACGAATGTAACTAGATTGACTAACTGTAATTTACTGTAAAGCAGCGGCGCTGTGTTACTCAAATATTTGCTTTTGCTATACGGATTTTTTTGAGTTATGCAAAAGTCTCAATTACAAAAAGCATTGTAAAATCCCCACAACATACGAGGAGTCAGAAATAAGCAGAATAATTAAATCCGTAGAGCGTTCATCTGCAATAGGTAAAAGGGATTACCTGATTTTACTTTTGGCTGCAGAATACGGTTGGCGTACAAGGGATATCGTAAGTTTCCGTTTCAATCAGATTGATTGGGATAAAAACGTCATTCATTTTAACCAAAGTAAGACCGATATACCGGTAGAATACCCTCTTCTTTCATCTGTTGGTAATGCCATTGTAGATTATTTGAAGCATGGGCGTCCGAAAACAGATGCCAAGGAAATCATTGTAGCCGCCGATACTGCCAAAAAAGGACAACCGCTTTCGCCACCGACCGTCCATTCCATTGTCTCAAAATATATGAGCAAGGCCAATATTAAAAACTGGAAGAGCAAGAAGCATGGGGCTCATTCCTTGCGCCACAGCCTAGCGACCAACATGCTGAAAAATAATGTATCCATGCCCGTTATCAGCACCGTCATGGGACATCAGAGTACGGAAACAACCAAAATATATTTGTCCGTCGATATAGAGAAACTGCGGCAATGCCCTCTTCCCATGCCTGAACTGCATTCAGCACATTTCAGATGGGAGGTGCAATAAATGAACAGACCAATATTCCATTCTGTTTTTGCAGATGAGATGAATTCCTATCTGGATTACAAAATGTCTTCAGGCTACAAAGCTGTTAGTTTCTATGTCAATCTGCGACACTTTGATCGTTTCTGTGTCCAGCAGGAAATTAAAGAGCCTGTATTCACTACAGACAACGCAGTAAAGTGGATACAGAAAAAGGGTACCGAAGGCACGACCACGCATTATTCCCGGGTTAATGGAATCAAACAGTTTCTCATATTTCTCAGCAGAAAAGGCTATGATGTTTTTATCACCAGAGATATCAAGTTTAAGCCCACAGAATTCCAACCCCATATTTATACAGATGCTGATATAAGAAGATACTTCCATGCAGTAGATACCTATGAATCTGCCCAAAACCGCAAGAATGCAATCCAATACCCGGTCCTATTTCGCCTGCTGTATTGTTGTGGGACAAGAATTAATGAGACCCTAGGAATACGAAAAAAAGATGTGGATTTGGAGAATGGGATTATCAAGCTTTTTGAAACCAAGAATGACTGTGAGCGCTATATCATACTGGGAGATGATCTTCGGGTACTAATGAAGCAGTTTGCGGAAAAATGTTTTTATCTGCTGGGTGACGAGGACTATATTTTCACTACTTCTAATGGAAGCAGAATAAGTGGGGATGTTCTTTATGAGGTACACAGGTTATTTCTCCAGCAGGCTGGAATTCCTTATCTTGGAGGAGGAAAAGGTCCCAGAGTCCACGACTGGAGACATACCATGGCCGTGCGTTCTTTCAAGCAGATGATTGATGCTGGCATGGATATGTATGTGTCCCTTCCGATCCTGTCTACATATCTGGGACATAAAACGATATTTGCAACAGAACGTTATGTAAGGCTTACCATGGCCATTTATCCGTATATTGAGGATAAGTTCAGGTCAAAAATAGCGAGGGTGTTCGGGGAGGGAGCAGCGTTATGAAAAGAACTGATTTTGCAGCGTATCTGAATAAATATTTCACGGACTATCTTCCGAATACCTGCGGAAGCACTCCCCAGACGATTGATTCATACAGGCATTCTTTTATCCTTTTCCTGACATATATGCAGGATGAGTATCAGATCTCTGCTGATAGGGTGGATATATCTGATCTCACTTACGAAAATATAGTTTCTTATCTAAGCTGGCTTAAGGAAATCCGGTCAAACGGCGTATCAACAAGGAACCAGCGACAGGCAGCCTTAAACAGCTTCATCCGCTTCCTTATGTACGAATTTCCTGAACATCTACATGAATATCAAAGGATCCTTGGTATTCCAGTCAAGAAAACGCCGCAAAAAGAAATTTCTTATCTTAAAACCGAGGGTGTAGCATTATTAATCAGCCAGGTGGATTTAAACCGGCAGAACGGACTTCGGGATTATGTTATCCTTTCTCTGCTGTATACAACTGGAATCCGCGTCAGTGAATTGATACAGATCCGTGTAAAAGATCTTTCACTGCAGGAACCCTTCACACTTTTGGTTCATGGAAAAGGGCAAAAAAGCAGATATATACCGCTGATGCGCAGTACAATCCCTTTTATCCAAAAATATCTTGTTCAAAAAAGGTATGACAGACCGGAGAGGCTGGATGAATGGCTGTTTAAAAACCACATGAGCAAATCATTCACCAGACAGGGGATTAATTATATCGTAGGAAAATATACAAAAATGGCACGAGAAATCGCTCCAGATATGATTCCTGCCGATTTCAGTCCGCATAAAATGAGGCACACAACTGCCATGGGGTTGGTCGAATCTGGTGTGGATCTGATTTATATCCGAGATTTGCTCGGACATGAAAGCATAAAAACAACGGAAGTGTACGCAAGGGCAGATGCAATGCATAAACGTCAGGCCATCGAGGCAGCTAGTAAGGAAATCGTGCCTCCAGAAGAAGCCGAATGGGATAAAAATTCAAACCTGAAAGACTGGCTTAAGAATTTCAACCGAAGATAATTATGTAAAGAAATATCGTTAAGACTTTCGTTGTTTACATCGTTTTTATAGTTAATCTTTACATAATGAAAGTCTTAACATAACCCTTGGATTCTGGATCTGCTTTTCTGCACATGTAAATCTTGAATTTTCGGGTCTTTTGGTATTCTGCAAACTCTTTGGTGAGCAACAGATCCCCGCCGTTCTCGCTGACCAGTATAAGATGATCCTGATCATATACAATTTCCTTAGTCATCCCTCCATAATATTCAAATGCGTTTTCGTGAACCTTTATTAAATCTCGGGTTGTAAACGGACGATCCAGCCACTCTGCATATTTGTGCCGGGAGTGGGCCAACACGAAGGTTGCAAAGTAAAGGTTTACCTTTCTGCCAATGCTGCTATGTAAGATGATTTGTCCAAAATCCATCTGCATTTGCTCTCCGGCAGGTAATTCATCAACGGCTTCGTATTGACGCACATACTTAACCTGGGGAATACCACACTCCTCTCTTAAGTTTCTGACATAATTTCTGACTGTTCCTTCGCAAACACCTCCATCAAGTTTTCTTTCCTGCAGCCAGTCAAGTACCTGGGCACTGGTCATATCCTGATATTGTATCAACCAGGATTCAATTAGCTCTCGATGCTTATCTAGTTTCTTGCTCCGGGTTTTTCGATTTTCTAAAACCTGTTCCAATTCCTCTGGGGTCATATCCAGATACTTATACACTGTGGTTCGAGATAAATCTAGACGTCGGGATATCTGACTTACATTAAAATGCATTCTCCTTAGATCCTGGATAGCTAAATACATATTCCACCCTTCTACTATGTTCATTTCTTCCTCCTCTGCTATGATAAAAGCTGTTATATTTCCAACCCTATCATAGCGGATTTGGAGGATTGTGGTAAATACTGTTCATTCTTATTTGTTGTTTTCTGTCCATTTTAGTTTATCGGTTACAAATGGATCTATACGTTGCAGTTCCTGTGCTTGCATCATATGTTGGACATGTCAATTTAATTGATACTGAAAGGTATATCCACCTGACTGAACACGGATATGATGAATTCATGTGCAGGGAGGGAGCACTTAAAACGCTGATACCGGAGGTGGATGCATATGAAGGATAACTCGCTTTCGTACTATGTACAGAATTATTTTTTATCATATCTCATATCTCAGAGGGGATATGGCAATAATACTGTCGCCTCCTACCGTGATACATTTAAGCTGCTTTTTATGTTCCTAGAATCCGACGGCAAAAAACTGTCCAAGCTGAAATTAACGGATATCAGTCAAACTTGCGTATTGCAGTTTCTGGAATGGGCAGAAACCGAGAGGCATAATTCCGTCTCAACTAGAAACCTGCGGCTTACTGTGCTGAAATCCTTTTTTGGCTATGTACTTTCAACATCACCTGAATTCTCGGGGCAGTGTACCGATATAATCAATATTCCTGCCAAGAGGGTCGAGAAAAAGCCACCACTTTATCTGACGGAATCAGAGACGAAGCTTCTTCTTAATGCTCCCGATAGAAACAGCAGGGAGGGTATACGCCACATGGCAATCCTTACGCTTCTTTATGACTCGGCATGTCGAGTGCAGGAACTAATAAATCTCAATGTGGCAGATGTAACCATAGGTCGCTGCTGTAAAGTATTTGTCAAAGGTAAGGGCTCTAAATATCGCGAAATACCGATATTCGGTGAAACCGGCAAGATTTTGGAGCGCTATATCAATGCATATGGTCTGAAACCAGGCGAGGTACTATTTACAAATAGAAGTGGCGGACGGCTTACCAGGGCAGGCGTTTCCTATATAATGAACAAATACAAAAAAATCTTACAGGAACGATATGCCAACAGATTTAACTCAAATCTTTCACTTTCACCGCACCTGATGAGACACAGTAAGGCGACCCATCTTGTAAATGAAAATGTTAATATCTATAATGTCAGGGATTTTCTTGGACATACATCGGTAATCACAACACAGGTGTATCTAACTTCCAATCCTGAGGTAACTAGAAAGGCAATAGAAAAAGCTTCAAGCAAAACCGTATCAGAAAGCAATGACTACTATTCCCTACAAGAAAAAGAAGACTTATTGGCATTTCTGGAAACATTGATATAAAATTTAATGTAAAGTCGGACTGAAGAACAACAGCCTGATTCCGACATTTCAAGTTCGGCTTTACATTATTGCAAACTATACATTAAATCTCAAAACTGGGATACTCAGCAACAAAAAATATGAAGATCCCATTGTTAATCGTGCTTATCAGGAATTGGCAGATCATTATCAGACAGCCATTCTTCCCGCCAGAGTAGCCGCACCTAAGGACAAAGCTGCTGTGGAAGGGACAGCGGGACAGGTAACATCCCACATCATTGCCAAACTGCGTAACCGTCAATTCTTTGACATCAATGAGATGAATGCAGCCATCAGAAAAGAACTGGATCGTTTCAACCACAATGAATTCCAGAAAAGAGAGGGTAGCCGGTATTCTGTGTTTATGGAAGAAGAGCTTCCATTCATGCAACCATTACCCAAATACCCCTATGAGTTTGCACAATGGAAAACTGCTACTGTGCAGTTGAATTACCATATAACGGTAGATTACCAGAACTACTCGATTCCCTATGAGTATGTCAAGAAAAAAGTGGATGTAAGATACACCAAAAACATGATTGAAGTCTTCTACAAAGGTTCCCGTATTTGCAGCCACAAGCGCCTTTATGGGAGGCGTGGGCAGTATTCCACGGTCATTGACCATATGCCCGCAAATCATCAGCTATACAGTGAGTGGGACTCTGCGCGTTTCCTGAAGTGGGCTGCAGGAATTGGGAATTCCACAAAAGATGTTGTGCAGAAACTGCTTGATTCATACCGGGTAGAGGAACAGGCCTATAAGGGTTGCCTGTCCCTGTTGAAACTGGCAGATAAATACTCGCCTGAACGCCTGGAAAACGCATGCAGAATAGCACTTATCAGGATTCCCAGCCCCCGGTATAAAAATATTAGACTGATATTGGAATCCGGTCAAGACAAAAAGGATGAAGGTACTTCCCAATCTCATTCCTCATCACCAGCATCCAACAAGTATGCCTACGTAAGGGGAGCTGCTTATTACGGAGGTGGAAGCCATGAAGAATGAGACAATAAGAAAGCTGAAAAACATGCGTCTTCCTGCATTTGCAGAAGCTTACCAAAAGCAAATTGAGAACGAGATAGAGTATCAGTCATTGTCTTTCCATGAAAGGTTGGCGCTTTTGGCAGATGCTGAATATGATTCCAGACATAACAACAACATCCGGCGTCTGATTAAGAATGCCAAATTTGTTAACTCATCCGCTTTTCTTGGAAATATTGAGTATCTTCCAGACCGGCATCTGAACCGTGATCTGTTGGAAAGCCTGGCCAATAATGAATATATCCGTCAGAGTCTCAATGTCATCCTCATAGGAGCTACTGGATCTGGAAAAACATATATTTCCAATGCGCTTGGTGTCAATGCCTGCCAGTCAGGTTATAAAACGAGATACATCCGTCTTCCTGAACTGTTCAGTGAATTTGAAGCAGCAAGGGTTCAGGGTAAGTATCAGCAGCTCATGAAGCAGTATCAAAAATACTCCCTTATGATTCTGGATGAGTTCCTGCTGATTCCCACATCTGATTCTGAACAGAGGGATTTGCTCGAACTGATGGAGTCCCGCTGCGGTCAATCATCGACTATCATCTGCTCTCAGTTTGTCCCTGAAGGTTGGCATGAAAGACTGGGAGGAAGTGCCTTGGCCGATTCCATACTGGATCGAATCATCCCATCAGCGTATACCATGATAATTGATGGAGATATTTCCATGCGTCAGAGAAAACGGCGAATATCTGAATAATATGAACATATTGAGGAGCCATCCTAAAGGGTGGCTCCCACCAGCAACTCAGTGGCTCTATGTAAGAGATTGAGTGGCTCTATTTCAGGAGATTAGGGGGCTCCGGAAACTCGTAATATTCATCCATTACCTGGTACCGTTTAATTCTAGCTCAGGAGTTCGTTTTTCAGCTTCTGGATAGCTTCCAACGGCAAATCCGTGATTTTTTCGACAATAATCGGCTCTATTCCTAGCAGTCATTGTCTTTCCATGAAAGGTTGGCGCTTTTGGCAGATGCTGAATATGATTCCAGACATAACAACAACATCCGGCGTCTGATTAAGAATGCCAAATTTGTTAACTCATCCGCTTTTCTTGGAAATATTGAGTATCTTCCAGACCGGCATCTGAACTGAACCTTCAATCCCGGCTCGTCCCGCTCAACAAAGGGTTTAAACAGATGCAGAATAGTCATCAGCGACTTTCGGTATACGAGATCCTAACAAAACAGGCGGCGGGTTCTAATACCCCGCCTCGCTGCAGCAGTGTGTTGAAGCTGCTCCGCAGTTTCTTCCTATGCTTAAAATAGGTACCATAAAATCCACATATTTTTACTGGAAATAGTTTAACATATTTCAATGGAAAATAGAACAATTGTTCTAAATCGCTCGGTAAATTTCTCTTCAAAATTATTAACGGGGAATTATCCGGATTGTTATCGTTTATTCTTCCTTCTATCATCTCCACCTGTCCACCACATAAAAGTTCACCAGCTTTACATATTCCGATACCACCCGTTTGGCATCCTCCCGGGATTGCCACCAGGCGGCAGCATTAAAATCGTCATAGGGAGTAGGGCAGGAAAGCACCTTCACATCCTGACCCGAATCTGCTAATGCCCAACAAAAGATTTTTGCCGCCCGCTTGGAATGAAACTTCGAGCTTACCAACAATACCATATCTACCCCCGCTTGTTGCTCCTTAAGATATTGGGTTACTATAAGAGCTTCATCCTGGGTGCTGCGGGCATCCCCCGGTAAAATAATAAATGCTTCCTCCGGTATCCCCAGCTGAACCCCCACCGAAGCCGCCAATTCCGCATCCCGGGGCAGCTCCACTCCACGGGACTCCAATAGTTCATAACCGGGCTGCCAGTTCTCCACCATCATAATATAGGGAGCATAACCCTTTTCATAAAGCTCCACTGCCCCCAATATCCTATCCGGGCCGCTTCCCATAAGTACGATGATAAAGTCAGCTTTTTCCGGAGAATCGCTGCTTACTATTCCCACTCCGGCATAACGAAAAAATACTGCCAGCAGAGCCAGCAATATTATGCATATGAATAAAGCCTTTTTCTTTTTTGCCTTCACAAACAACGCTCCCACCTGCTATTTCATCTTAAACATCACCTGAATCCTCAGTTTCATATACAGCAGCCACTTCTTTTTGACCGACAACAACATCCAGGTGATTAAGTACCACTCTTCCCACCACATAATCAGCAATTAGTTTAGAGCTAAACCTATGTGCCAGCATAAAATGCACCATGGTTAGTAAAATGAAAGCACCCAAAATGATCCATAATAAATATCCCCGATATTGAATAGCACCTGCTGCTGCAGCACCTAGCAAGATATTTATAAACAAAACCGCTAAAGTAACCTGTTTATGCGAATATCCGGCCTGGACTGCCAATTGATATACATGAGTCTTATGCGGCTGGGATAGCTTCTCACCCCGGGCCAACCTTTTAAAAAGGGTAATAGTCGCATCGGTAATAAAAACTCCTAAAAGCATTAGCCATACAATAAGAGGGACGGAGAAGCTTTTTTCCGAAACAATCGCCAGCACAGCAAAAACATACCCCAAAAACCCGCTCCCCACATCACCCATAAATATCTGAGCCGGGGGCCAGTTCCAGACCAGAAAGCCAGCAACCGCCAGAGCTAGAATTATGCAAACCCAGGCTAACCCCTGTGAACCGCCCCAGAAAAGCAAGAAACCGGCACCGAGCGCCACACTTATAGCCTCAATACCGGCTATACCATCTATTCCGTCCATAAAATTATACAGATTAATCAACCAGACAATACCAACCGCAGCTATTATACTCCCGGCCCACCCCAGATGAACCATAGTAAACCCCACATCCATCCGGGTAAATCCACCTAACCAGTACAGAGCCCAGATAGCCGCCAGGAAATGCACTACTAATCTTAAACCAGGGCTAACACTGTTTTTATCATCTATCCAGCCAATGGCGGCAATTAGCACACCGCCTCCCACCAATGCCACAGCCACATTTACAGTAACTATTCCCAAGGCAGCAATAAACACCAGGGAAAAAATAAAAGTAGCTGCTATCGCCAGTCCTCCCCCCCGGGGAGTAACAACCGAATGTGAGCTACGTTCATTGGGAATGTCCAGGATATTTTTTTTTAACGCATAAAAATGAACCAGAGTTGTAAGAGAATATGAAGCCAGAACAACTATAATCAAACCAAGTATAACTCTGGTCAAGTCAATACCTCTCCCCTCAAATCCTTCCAACTCATTTCATCAGCGTAAACACTGTGAAATCCTAACAATCTCATCAATCTTAACCACTGTTTTCCACAGTTAAAAACTCAATTAAACTTCTCATAAATATCTTTTTATCGAAATGCTCCTGATAATACTTACGGGCATTTTCACCCATGACATTATGTTTTTCAGTATTAAAAGCAAAATCTCTGACAAGCTCAACCAGTGCAATATAATCCTCAGCCTCACAACAAAGACCACAGCCTGCTTCTTCGATAACCAGGCGGGTTTCCCCGTCAATCGCACCGATAATCGGTTTCCCGGCTGCCATATAGGATTGCACTTTATTAGGCAGGGTATATGATATCTCTTTATTGGCTTTTAAGGTCACCAAAAATGCATCCGCCATTGAATAGAAATCGGGCATATCCTCAATAGGACGTTGCCCGTAGAATATTACATTACTTAATCCAAACTCTATGGCTAATTCTTCGCAATTTATTCGATCTGAGCCATCTCCGACAATATGCCAGTTAATCTTATCAAAGTCTTTTAATTCATTGGCTGCCTTAATAATGGTTTCTACACTCTGCATTTCACCTATATTACCTGCAAAAACTAAATTAATTATCCCGCTTTCGTGACATTCAGATTGAATATCCTCAAACAGGCTCTCCGCATAAACAGGTAAATACTGAATATCACTGTCAATTCCAATAACCTCTTCGAAATACTTCTGAAACAGCTTCGAACTAATAGCTAATTTATCAGCCCGTTTATATATATACCGGCTAAGTCTCAACAAAGTCGTGTATATGAGACCTTCTGTTTTTAAACCTGCAGCCGCTATACTTTCCGGCCACAAGTCCTGACAATATAATAGCAGGGGTTTTCCGGTAAGCTTCTTAAGTAACAGAGCAGGTAAAGCCATGGTTACCGGAGATAGTTGGTAAACCAGGATTAGAGCGAAATCCTTTTCTAGGAATAAAGCCTTCACCGAGGCACATATAGCAAAACTCAAATAGTTCAAGGCAAGCCTCAGCTTACCCTGTCCTCGGGCAACTAAAGAGCTTCTAATAACCCGGACTCCATTAATATCCTCATGGCGCCGCTTAAACCATCTATAATCCTTGGGAATAACTCCGGATGGATAATTGGGAAGGCCGGTGAAAACAGTTACATCATAACCCAGCTTCACCAGTTCAAAACATATATCATTAACTTTGAACTGCTCAGGATAAAAATATTGACATACAACTAATAATTTCATCGCTGTTTTGTCCTTGATGAATTGTATCTAGCCAGATATTCATTTACCTCTTCAACAATCCCATCTTCAAATGATACCGGTGAATAACTAAAATCACGCACTGCATCTTCATAGTCAAAAGCCTTATCCTCCTGCATCCGCAGTACCTGCTCAACTGATATAATGGCATTTTTATCAAGAGCATTGTAAACCCTTGCAGCTAATATTGAAAACCACAATGGAATCTTTATGATTACGTTTTTTCTTCCTAAAGTATCGGAAACAGTACGGACCAGTTCCATATATGTCAGAGGCCTTTTCCCAGGCAAGTTATATCCTTTATTAAATGTAGTACTTCGATTTACTATAACATCATAATACGCGTTACCCAGGTCCCGGGCATGAACGGGTTGCATCAAGTTTTCGCCTTCACCAAACATGGGGAAAAACTTAATCTTATGTAAAAAGGTAATAAGTTTATACATATTTCGGTCCCGGGAGGAACCATATATCATGGTAGGCCTTAATACCGTAATCCCCATACGATTCCGGAATTTTAAAACATATTCTTCAATTTCTATATACTCTGCTGAAGCACTTTTATATTTTGAATACCTGCCCGTGGTATGAACCAGTATCGCCCAATCCAAATTATTATCTAATGCAGCCTTAACTACATTCCGGGAAAAATCGATAGAGGCAATATGTAATACGGTGCTGCACCCGACCATAGTTGATGTTAAAAATTCCTGATCATTAAGGTTTCCCGAAACTATATCAATATCCAGACCGCTTTTATTTAAAAAATCAGTATCACTTTCCGGAAGAACTATACACCTTATCCTGCCTTTATAGCCTTCACTAATTAACCTTTTGACAAACCATTGACCAGAATGCCCGGTTATACCCGTAACATAAAGCATTTAAAGCTCCCTTGGCGTTAGCCTTATTTGTACCATACCGTCCGATTAACATAATCAATATAACTGAGAATAATCCGCACTACTTTTTGGGAAACATTATCAGTATCATAATCTTTAACAATCTGAATTCCCTGGGGATGGGCCTCAAATTGAGCGGTGACAACAGCTATTGCATTAATTACATTGCTCTCCTTCAAACCGCACATAATCAGCGTTCCCTCGTCCATTCCTTCAGGACGTTCATGAGCTTCTCTAATGGTAACTGCCGGGAAACCCAAAATTGATGATTCTTCAGTTATTGTTCCACTATCAGAAACAACACAAAACGTATTCATCTGTAGATTAACATAATCAAAGAAACCTAAAGGTTTAAGAAAATGAATCATCTCATCGAAAAGCAACTCCGGTTGTTCTTTCATTCGCTTCCTGGTTCTCGGATGAGTGGATACAATAACCGGATATTTATACGTTTGAGCTAAAGAATTTAATGTTAACACCAGTTGTTTAAAGTTCTTATCGGAATCTATATTTTCCTCCCTATGGGCGCTCACCAAGATATATTTCCCTCGTTTCAGACCCAACCGTTCCAGCACTGTAGACGATTGAATCTTTGGCATATAATATTGTAAAACTTCTTTCATGGTGGAACCAGTTTTTATAACTGTTTCCGCCGCAATACCTTCCTGCAGTAAATATCGGCGGGCGTGTTCCGTCAAGGTCATATTAATATCACTTAAATGATCTACAATTTTACGATTAATTTCTTCGGGCACACGCTGATCAAAACAACGGTTTCCTGCCTCCATATGAAAAATAGGGATTTTCCGGCGCTTAGCAGATATAACTGCCAGACAACTGTTAGTATCACCGTAAAATAGAACCGCATCCGGTTTTTCCTTTGCCATAACAAGATCAGACTTGGCAATAACATTGGCAATCGTATCGGCTACACTATTCCCTACAGCATTTAAAAAATAATCCGGTTTCTTGATTTCCATTTCCTTGAAAAACACTTCATTTAGCTCAAAATCATAATTCTGTCCGGTATGTACCAGAACATGCTCAGTATATAGTTCTAGTTGTGGAATTACCCGGCTGAGTTTAATTATCTCTGGACGAGTCCCAACGATCGTCATTACTTTAGGTTTCATGATTTAGAATACTCCTTGTACATTTTATCAGCCATTTCCTCCCAGGAGGGAGGTTGATAACCGGTGGCCTGTCGGAAGCGATCTGAATTTAATGACCGATCCTGGACAAAGTCGTGATAAGGTTCAATAACAATTTTCTTACCGTATTTTGTTGCTACCAGATTTAATAAATCATACTTTGATATCGGCTCAGATGAAACATGATAAACCCCGGACAATTCCTTATTGGGTAAAACTACCTCACGAATAATACGAGCCAGCTCAACTGTAGGAAAACCAGAATAAATGGCCTTTGTAAAACCACGTATTGAGCCTTCCTGGGCTAAAAACCATTCAATTAAGCCAAGTTTCCCCTTTAGTTCATGGCCTATTATAGAAGTCCGTATGGTCACACAATGAGGATACGAAACCTCTCCTAAAAACTTGGAACGACCGTATAAATCCTGAGCATCTGAGGGATCCTGCTCGGTATAGTTACCCTTGCTGCCATTGAAAACACAATCAGTACTGATATGTATCAACCTGGCCCCGGCAGTCCGGCATACCAAAGAGATTCTATGGGGGAGAAGAGAATTAACTGTTATAGCAGATAAAGGATCACTGGAGATGGGCAACTGTTTAATGAGACCGATACAGTTAATGACTACATCAGGTTGAATTGACGCCAATGCCCTTATTACAGTATCGAAATTGTCAGCATCAACACCAATACGAATTTTACTAACCATATCAGCGGGGAACCATTCCTTCAAACCTTCGGAACTTCTAGCAGTTGCGTAAACATCCAGATTAGGTTCTAACATTAACTGTGAAAACAGAGTATGCCCCAACATACCAGTTCCACCTAAAATAAGAACTCTAGTTTTCATTAATTTTTCCTCCCCTGATATGTGTTTCCTACACATTTCATCTGCTTCCCAGCTGTTGTTTAATATAATCAAGTGTTAACAACATTTCTTTAATTTCCGATACATTCAGGCGCCTGGTATTATGCGAATGATAATCTTCCTGATAGGATAACTGCTCCTGACCCTCAATAAAATATTTATTATAGTTTAGATCTCGTTGGTCCGCCGGAACCCGGTAATACCTACCCAGATCCTCAGCCCGTACCAATTCCTCACGAGTCAAGAGGGTTTCATAGAGCTTCTCTCCATGCCGGGTGCCAATTATCTTAATCTCATTATCAGCATTAAACAGTTCCTTAAGTGCCAGGGCCAAATCTCCGATAGTAGCAGCAGGAGCCTTTTGAACAAAAATATCACCCTGTGAACCATGCTCATAAGCATATAGTACCAGATCCACCGCATCTTCAATTGACATCAAAAACCTGGTCATATTAGGGTCAGTTACAGTTAAAGCCTGTCCACTCTTAATCTGATCAACAAATAAAGGAATAACCGACCCCCTGGAGGCCATCACATTTCCATATCGCGTACCACAAAATACGGTTCCCTTTTCATCCATAGTTCGTGCTTTGGCCACCATTACCTTTTCCATCATGGCCTTTGAAATTCCCATCGCATTTATAGGATATACAGCTTTGTCGGTGCCGAGCACAATCATCTTTCTTACATGATTCTTAATCGCAGCATTGAGAACATTTTCAGTGCCTAAAATATTAGTCCGCACCGCTTCCATCGGATAAAACTCACAGGACGGAACCTGCTTTAGGGCTGCCGCATGAAAAACATAATCTACACCATACATTGCAGATTCTATACTTTCATAATTACGCACATCACCTATGTAAAACTTTATCTTATGGTTCATCAACTGGGTCCGCATATCATATTGTTTTTTTTCATCCCGGCTGAAGATACGAATTTCTCTGATATCGGTATCAAGAAAGCGCTTTAAGACGGCGTTGCCGAAGGTGCCGGTTCCGCCGGTGATGATTAGGGTTGTGCCATTAAACATTTATCAAGTCCTCCGTGGTTGTATCTTCCTTCCTTTAAACAAATTGTTTACATGTTAATTGTTTTTGAATTGTAAATGTTTTCAATACTCTGCCATGTTAATCTGCCTACTTTCTCCCAGTCAAATAATAGCGAACGCTCTCCCGCTTTCTTAGCTAATTCTTTCATCTTGTTTTCATCATCAATAAACCTAATGATAGAATTAGCAAAGTCTTCTGGTGATGTTGGATCGAAATACTCAACAGAATCTCCCCCAAATTCCGGCATAGGTTCACAGTCCGATACTAAAGTAGGTCGTCCAGCACCAAGCGCCTCCAACAAAATATTGGGGCAATTCTCGCATTCCGAAGCAAAAATGTTAACCTTTGCATGATAATAAAGTGCAGGAAGTTCATTATATGGAACAGGTCCTGTTATTATAACATCGTTTTGCAACCCATGTTTCACAATCTCTTTTTTAATCATTTTCGTATAATATGACCGTTCCTCATCTGGACCTACTAGAAGAAGTTTTTCACTCGTTTGCCTCCATTTTTTTAGCAATGCAAATCCTTGGATTAGTTCTATTTGAGCCTTATATACATCTAATATTGAAACATATAATAAATAATCCTCAGCTGGCAACCATTGTGGACGGGGAATTGCTTTTTTATCAAAAATCCTAAATTCAGCGGATAAACCATGTGGAATAATTACGGTATTTCTTAGTTTCTTTTTGGCTCTTTTTTTTATAACTTTAGATGCATATTCTGAAATAAAAATTACTAAGTCCGCCTCTATCATGCTATCAAGCAACAAGCGTTCAAGTAACCAGTTTCTAAACCTCATATAACCTAAAGGATATTTTACCCTTTGTTTTAAATCAAAGGGAATCATGTTCCTAAACATTGTCACTTTCACACAATTTGACGGAATTCCTTTGGTTATCAAACCACCTGGACAAAAAAGAATATCAACCTTCCTTTCTTTAATGAGATCCGGTAGATATCTTCTCATCCATACCGCTCTTATAAATGGGTTTTCGAGACTTTTATCAACATCTATTCTATGTATATTCTGTATAGAAGGCAGAGTTAGCTTTTTAGGTGAAAGAATAATAATATCATGTTCTAAAATTTCGGTATAATTAAGGAGATTTATTAAATAGGTCTGTCCTCCGCCCATTAAAGCAGCTGTTGCGTCAATCAAAATTTTCATTTTACCTTCCTTAAATTACTCATTTATTGTTCTAATATTAGTACAAACTCAAATAATATTAATATTGCCCACAAATATTGGGGAGATATTCCTTACACTTCATAGACCTTTTAGTTTCCTCTCTAAATGCCCTGTAACCTGAACTTGAATCTATGCCTCCCTTAATAAACTAAGCCTTACTTCAAATATCGCTCGTTTTCTCACAATTTCATTTTCATTACGGATAGCCCATCTCTTGTTTGTTACATCTTTGTGTAATTATGGATGATGGTGAGTACGCTCCGTTAAGCCGCTTAGTTTCTTGTATTGTGGCCAGTGGGGATTCCACACCATCTCCTGGCAGCAACCCTCCCATGTCTTCCTGGGTCTAAAGCCCTTAATTCCTTCGTTCTGCCTATCCAAGAGGTGGAACGTCAGTCATGCTCCTAAACGGGGTCATTGCCCTCATGGTAAAATTCAACCTGACTGTCCCGGCTCCCGTTTTTATCGTGATTTTGATTCTTGAAGCTTTGTTCATCACTACTTACTGAGTGGCTGTGAGTAGCCATTCTTACGCTGGCAATGAATGTTATAAACAATCGTTATGGTAAAGTCTCTATTGCCATTCTAGGCGGCTACTCTAATTGATTGTTCCATATCCCCCAGCATCTTCTCTGGGCTGTAATCGACGCCTTTGGTTAGTATTGCATAGAAAACCCGGATCAGCTTACCGCAAAGGGCGATGATGGACTGCATCTTGTTAAGCGGATTATTCTCCCGCATTAGGTCTCTTTGGTGAAGTAGCCGAAACTCTTGGTTCTTTCCCAGTATGGCGATCATGGAAAAGAATAAGCTGTGCCTCAGTCGTCTTCTACCTCTGCGACTGATAGTGGTTCTTCCCTTGTGTTTACCAGAACTGTTCTCTACCAGATTGAGTCCAGCCAGCTTCTGTATCTGTCTAGGATCTTGGAACCTACTGATATCGCCTACTTCGCCGACAAAGGTGGCTGCTGTGATTAGGCCGACTCCTTTGATATCCAGGAGTTTGTCAGCATTAGGCACTTGCATCAGCAGTTCTTGCATGAGTTGTTCCAGCTTGTCGTATTGCTGACAGTACAGGTCATATTCTGCTAGCAGGTTTTGCAAACTAACCTCGGAGGCCACTTTCCCGCTAGTTCGACCTACACTTCTACTTGCCACCTTTACCAGTCTTTCTGCACGTTTTAGGCTGGCGCGCTTCATTTGCTTTCTCCACGTCTCTACAATCTTATCAACACCCATTTCCATAACCTTCTCTGGTGTTGGAAAGCTTCTGAGAGTTATCAATGATGCATTTCTTCTCCAGTCCTTGAAGACTGTTGTGAACTCAGGAAACCGGATATCTAGCCACCTAACGACCCGGTTGTAGATAGAAGTCAATTGCTCCTGCAATCGTTCCCGTTCTGATACCGCTTCTCTTAGCTCTTGATAGATGTCGTCGGGTATGTACACTTCCCGATAACGCCCATCTTTCACCAACATGGCGATTGTTTTCGGGTCTTTACGATCGTTCTTGGTAGGGCTATTGTCATCCAGTTCCTTCGTTCGTTTGACGTGGAACGGATTGACTATGGCCAGTTTATGGCCTTGGCGTTTGAGATGATCCCCTAGCGTAAACCAATAATGTCCTGTGGGTTCGAAGCCGACGATGATACCCGTCTTTTCTTGCTGCTTGCATATATCACGCATCCACTGACCCAATCGCTCAAATCCTTGGTCTGTGTTGCTAAATTTCAGCAGCCTGGCTAGCTCCATCCCTCTGTAATCAAAGGCTCTTGCGTAGTGGGTCTCTTTGCCAATGTCAATTCCAACGACCAGAGTCTCAAATTTGATTTGCGAAATCTTTTGATTTTGTGTATTTTTCATATAGGGATGCCTCCTCAATCTTTTGTTTTGTGCCTTTCTGTGGGGATCAGCACAATTCAATTGTATTGATGGGCGTCTCTTTTTTCAAAGACCGTTCTTAAGCATTACAGGAATACTCCTTTTAGGGTTTGTATTTTGACTAGTAATCCTAATAATTGAACATATAACAACTAAATATACAATTTTGATTACTGTACCGACTATTAAATTAGTCCATTCCGCAGTAACTAATCCGGGTATTGCAGTTAACAGAATAATATATGATGTTATTCTTAATAGAGTAATTTTGCTAAAGCTGATAATAAGCTGCCGATAATAATACATCAACAAATACATAAAAGAAAATAATAATACCAAACCTACAAGAATCCCTAATAAACCAAAGTTGATAATTGATTCTGTAATAATACCAGTAGAGTGGTTGCTATACCCTTCCCATGCATTATTAAGGTATAATTTTGTAAAAACAACCCCTCCAGGATCAGGTTTATTAGGCCACCATACGCGCGGTATGAAATTGGTAATAGCCGTTAAGAACGTTTTCCCATACTGTAATTCATTAATATTTGATGTCATAACAACTTCTAATGGATATACTCCATATTTGAATTCATGTCGATCCTTAAATGCTTGATTAGATACTATGTTAAAACTTAAACCTTCATCTGTAACTCTATAACTTTGACGTGCCTCCCCTAAACCTAATGCCACAAGAATTAATAGGATGACAATCACCGTTACTTTTTTGAAATTGATTCGCTTAATCATATAGTGGTATAGAATAAGCATATATAGAAAATTACTTAATAAACTCCCCCGCGAACCAGATAGCAATCCTATAGTTATAAACATACACAGATGCATAATATAAATCATAATTATATGTGTATTACTTTTTTTCATGTCTAAAATTAAAGCAAAATATACCAGATTAATAATGCCAAACATTTTAATCAGAGTTAAAATAATTCCCTTACCTTGCCACATTACAACTCTAAAACCAATTAGATTAATGTATGATTGTATACCCCCCATGTCAGTAATAAGTTTCAATTGTGCTAAGATCGGTATAATTGACAATATCCATAGCCATTTAATTGACTTCGAGTAATCAATATCTAATTGCATTTTTCTTGCAGGTTTATTAATTTTAGGTTCAACAATAACAAGTATTAAACCTAGCAAAAGTAATAACAAATATATATAATATACTTTTTCATTATACACATCGTAGAAAATCGATAAAAAGTATACCCCAATATATAAAATATAAAATTTTATCGGGGAAAATGTATCCTTATTTATATAGAAACTAATTATTATGAGAATCAAGTATATTATTAGGAGCATTAATCCAATAATAATATCATCTCCCAAGCTATTGCTTTAATTATTAGAACTTTTATTTAATATATAATTTGAAAATTTTGTTATTAAAAAATCCCTCCAGTTCTTATTAACTATAAAGAACGAATAAAACACTCCCGCCACCATGAAGATTATCAGTTTGATAACAAAAATATAACTTTGATGACTTAAATAAACTGGTACAATCAGATTCCCTATAGTAATTAAAATTAGATAGAAAGTGATCCATTTTAATAATAGCCTTATTTGATAATTTACGGGATAAAACCGTTGAGCAAATAAATATACTATAACAAATGCAGTCCATGCTCCCATTACATTGGCCCAAGCAGCGCCCATGGCTCCAAATATAGGAATTAATATATAACTACAAATAAGCAAAATAAGTAATGCCAATATCATTGCATAAGAAAGAATATGCGTTTTCTTCTCAATACTAATACCAATTCCCACAATATTGGTAAAACCTTGAGCCAAGAATTGTAAAACCAATACCGATGTTAATAATGATGCCCCATAGTATTCGGGTGTTGTTAGTATAGTCAATATTTCCTTTGAAAAGAATCCGATAAGTGCAACCCCTAAGACAACTACTGTCCCGTATGCTTCAAAAGCCTTTACATATATTTCTTTGGCATTATCTGTTTTATAGATTGATATTGCCAGAGGATCCCATGCCATTCGAAAAACTGATACTATAACCATAGCTATCGATGCTACTTTACTTCCTATAGCGAATAGACCAATATCCATTCTTGATAAATATCCTACCATAATAAAACGGTTAAAGGATGTCATACACCAATTAGCCACAACAGAAGGTAATTGCGGTAAACTATATTTAAGCATTTTTTTAAGGTGCTTTCGAGAAAACAAAATCCTATAAAAACTTTTCAAGTAAATAAAACAGATTATTACACATACTAGTGTGGTACATAAATTTGCTAAAAAATATCCCTGTAACCCTATTTCAAGATAAATGATAAAAAGGATTACTAGTATAAAAGATATAATAACAAAACTAACATTTAGTAATAGAAATACCCAGGGTTTTCGCATAAGTCTAAGAACAATAATAAATTGGTTATATATCGCTGTTAACGGAACTGTAATTATAGCAATTCTAAATGCCCATAAGTTAAACGTATCACCCAAAAACCATTTACAAATACTTCCCGAAAAAAACCATAAAATAGATGTTGCTAATATTCCCCCTATAATGGAACAGATTAAAGCAGTCGACAATAAATATCTTAAGCTTTCTAACTCATCATTATCATCATAAAAAAACCTTCCAACTGCTGATTCCAAATTAATGGAAGCAATTAAAATTATAAGTGAAGTAAATACTGTAATTAAATCAATAATAGCGTAATCTGATGGTGAAAATATCCTTGTTAATATAGGAATAAAAAATATGGCGATGAACTTAGATAAGATACTGCTTAATCCATAAACAGCAGAATCTTTAGCTAAAGTATTTATAAAAACTCGAAAATCAACAATAAAACACCATCCCTTTAAAGAAGCATTCTATAGCTTATAAAGTACATATTTTTCACTCTGACAAATGATTGGCATATCGATAAAATTGTACTTGATATTAGTTGCCTCTTCTGCTTCAACAATACTACGATTAATAAGTACCGCATTTATTCCATATCGTTGCTGAAACCATGAAAAATCTGGTCGGGGCCAATCATATTTAATCAAGTCTTCTTCCATATACTTAAAATCTCGATTAGGCGCAGACATAAAAAGTCGGTAAAACTTAACTTTATGATTATTGATATATGTATCTATTTTATCAACACTCTTAAACGGTATGGCAAGAATACGAGTTTCCTCATTCAAGTTATTAAGAAATTCGATAATACAATCTTTTTCTTCATATTTCCATAGACTTAATAATCCTTCCTTATTCAAATATATATAAGCCAAATTAATCAAACAAAAATCATACAATAAAACAAATAGAATAATGCATTCAGACCAATTATAGTACAACATAAAATAAACAAATAAAGCACTGGCGAAAGCAGCACTCATCTCCAAATACCTTTCTGCTTCTCCTAAAAATAAAAAAGGAGGAAGTGAAGTTAATGAAAATGCAAATATACCTCCCAATATCAATGCTAAGAAATACCGTAACCATTCATTAACCCAAATTATATCAAATAATGTTCTATCAATAATTATTATGTAAAAAACTACAAATAAGATTGGAATAGCATATAATGCGATTATAATCGTTAATTTATTCGTAATAAGTCTTATGAATTTTTTTAGGTCTGTAAATAAATAAACTGGAAGTAATACATAATCAACTAAATTATTTCTATTTTCAGCACCTGTTCCTGAACGATTAGCAAAATACCACTTGTAATGATTTAACTTATGTTTTAATATTTTCCTTATATCAAATGGATTTATTAAAATTGCTATACCAAACGAAACTGCAGTTATTGTAAACGGTATTGCTGATGAATAAAATAGACTTAAAAAAAATGAAACTAGCACCATGTTCTGCATTGCAAATTGTGATGATCCTATAATTAAAATGCCCGTTATAATAGTTAAACTATATAACCACCAAAATTCATTAATAAAGGCAATACCCAAACTCATGAAAAACAGAAATCCCATAAACAGCCCAAACGTCCGTGCAGAATATGAAAGGAGCCTGGCATTTACCGGAAAAAGAATAGGAGTTAAACCATAAACTAAGGCAGCATAAAATGAATACCAAATTATAATTTCCTTTTTGACAAATAATATTTTTTCACCTAAATAGAATAGGAATATAAAAAATATTATTATTGAAAAGCAATCATATATAATGTTTAATGTATAACCAACTATTTTCCAATGTCTTTTAGGAAATAGACTAATTAACCAGTGAGTTATACTAGGATATGCAAAATAACCAAATGGGATGGAATTTGTAACTGTATAATTAAATC
Organism: Syntrophomonas wolfei subsp. wolfei str. Goettingen G311; assembly: GCF_000014725.1. Taxonomy (GTDB): domain Bacteria; phylum Bacillota; class Syntrophomonadia; order Syntrophomonadales; family Syntrophomonadaceae; genus Syntrophomonas; species Syntrophomonas wolfei. Next base: position 823,460 of record NC_008346.1, on the reverse strand, counting down.
TATGTTTATACCTACTATTAATTAACCAAAAGGCTACGTCTTCATCTGTGCTTATTGCAGATGCTCCTATAACAAAGAGTAATCTAATAATGAAATTAAATATAAATAATAACAGAATTAGTAAAATAATTTGCATTAGATCTCCACCTACACATTACAACAATTAATAATGATGATTTAATAATTATGTTTTCGCAAAACCAATTTCGAGACTTTTGCACATTAGTTAAGACCCAAAATAATGGGGTTTGAGTCGTACAGAAAAAGGACTTCACCCCCATTTTGCCGAATTAATAAGTGACAAAACAAATAACCCGTAGGAGGCGAAGTCACTTATGAATATTCGACAGAACTGTATTTTCTCCTTTGAAGACGCATTAAAAATACAACCAAAATCAAGGCTTGAGAAAATAATTAACACCCTTGATCTAAAACCAGTTCTTTGCAAATTAGATAAACCTGGCGAGATAAGAGTTAGACCAAAACCATACCCAGCCTATGCGATGTTAAATGCCCTGATAGCTATGAGACTAGAGAACATGGGTACCTTTACTCAACTGGTTGAACGACTTACTTATGATCCTCATCTACGGTATGTTTGCGGTTTTGAACCATTTGGTACCGCGCCTAGCAAATCATGTTTTAGCCGGTTTTATTCAAAACTTGCTCAGAGCGGTTGTTTAGAAACATTATTTACTTCCCTGGTTAAACAAGCAGAGGAAATGGGCCTTCTTGATCTTAGTTCAGTAGCAATTGACGCTACCAAGGTAGAAGCTTATGAAAAGTCCGTTCCCCGCAAGAATATCATCCAGGATGGTAATGCCGCTGATTGGGGTATTAAGAGTGATACCAACGGCAACCCTATCAAGTGGTTTGGCTACAAGCTCCATATTGGCACCGATGTAAAGTCCGGGCTTCCCATAGCAATGAAGGTAACACCGGCCAATTGTTCTGATTCCAGTGTAGCTTTGGAGTTGGTTGAGAAATGTTGTGCCAATACTCAGTCCAAAATAGTTTACTTCCTGATGGATGCTGGCTATGACCACCGTGAAATATATTCTGTAATCAGAGATAAATACCACGCCCAAGCTATCATTGCCCTGAATAAGCGGGGTGCTAAACAACCTCCAGAAGGTTTTGATTGGGATGGAACTCCCATCTGTTCTGCCAGGTATCGGATGGTGTACTGGGGTTCCTATCAGGGAGTAAACAAGTTTAGATGTCCTCATATTATGGGTAAATGCGACTGTCCTTTTGGCTCCGCCTGGTGTTCTGATAGCAACTATAGAATGGTGGTAAAAACTAAAGTTAAAGACGATCCCAGGTTATTTTCAAGTCCCCACCGGGGCTCTGCTAACTGGCAGAAGCAATATAATTTGAGAACCTACTCAGAACGCTGTTTCAGCCGTTTTAAGGAAAACTTGGGTTTAGAAGACGGGCTAAACGTTAGAAAAATAACTAAGGTTGAAACCCACGCTTATCTCTGTGCTATAACTATGATTGCAGCTGTAATAGCAATAAACCAAGACAGCAGTACTAGATCATCAGCAGCATAATATTTTATCAGTTTTTTAGGAACTATCCCTTTAAAGGGAGGAGTATGCCCAATTACTGAAATTATTTATTAACGAATGTAACTAGATTGACTAACTGTAATTTACTGTAAAGCGGCGGCGCTGTGTTACTCAAATATTTGCTTTTGCTATATGGATTTTTTTGAGTTATGCAAAAGTCTCAATTTCAGTAATACCGATTAATATCCTCATTTATTTCTCCCGTTTCTTTTAAAACCTAACGTTTATTTAGGCTCCGTATTGTTCTTGCTGGGATACCACCAATTAATTCATATCCTTCAAAGCTTTTAGTCACTACGCTATGAGCAGCCACTGCTGTGCATTCACCTAATTCGATGCCAGGTAGTATGGTACTTCTTGTCATAATCCAACAATGATTCCGTATAATTATGTCGTCCTCTATTTTCATAACCATAAATATGGCATAACCAGATTAAGTAAGAAAGCTAACCTAACCTTAATCCATTCGTGTTCAAAACGTTTCGGGCTAAATACTTATTCCCTTGGTAAACAACTTCATCAATACTAACAATCGTATCTCCACATTTTACATATACAGAGTCGCCTTCAAAGCCAACGATTTTTCCGGGGGTCATAAAATAAGATGGGGTTTCAAGGCAATGAGCTTTTGTAATAATGATGTCACTGCCAAATAGGCGTGTTTTCCTTAAGCTCAACCTTATGGTAAAATTTTTCAGTACATTGATAATAGATTTTACTTGAAAAATGAGCTTTTTGGGACCAAATTAACCCATACTAAGAACCATAATTGTCATTTTCACCCTTTTAATTTGGATTTGGGCACAATAACCCCTTTGTTTTTATCTTTGGTTTTTTGATCTGTTTGGTTAAAGCCCTAAATATCTGTTTGAAATTATGACCAATTACCTTAAAACCTATTTGTAAGGTACATTTGATTTTACCGCGCACTCTTAATCTTTTTGCACCCTGGCATCCTTTGATGGCCGAATTTGTTCCCTCAATCGCAGCGCGTTTGCTGATGTTTTCGTGTTTTATGTGAGGATCGTTTACTGTTTCCCGTACTTGAGATGCCAGTATGGATTTCTTGGATATCCTTACTACCATATCTCTCTTCTGTTCCTTTAGAGGACAATTGCACCGATGAGGACAGTTATTACAGACTTCTTTAGGAAAATGACTAGTAGTTATCTTGGTTTTGCTATTGTACTTGCTGCTGCTGGGAATTTGGCCTCCCGGACACTGTACCATTTCCATATCTTTGTTAAAGACAAAGTGATGAGCTGGTAGCTGTCCTTCGGGGGCTGTTTTGCCAGTCATATCAGTGTAATGGAGCTGGATTTCTATACCTTTGGAGTTGGCTTTATTTATCACATTCTCTCCGTAGTAACCGCCATCAGCGTAAATATCGCTGGCATTGGTATTATCTTTGATAATATCCATACGGTCCTGAAATATTTCTACATCGCTCTTGTTATTGGGTTCGACTGTGTAATCAACTATAATCTGAACATCATTTTCGCTATTACAGGTTTCGGTGAATGTGGCTGTATAACCCGATTCTTTTTTCCCGGCCTTATCCCGGTAAGTAGCATCTGTATCATACGCTGATTGTAGTGAATCGGAACTGACTTCTTTGCTTGCTTTGGCTTTGAATCGCCCGCTGTTTTCATCGCAATTAGCCTGTTCATTGAGGAAGCGCAGCAGGATTTTCACCTTTTCTAAATCAGCGATAGTTTTATGGTTTTGGGATAGGACATATATTTCACTCATTAAATCCAGTACAGCCTGTAATCTACTGTCTAACTGGCTATTCTTGGTCTGGTATAATAATTTGTTCTTGAAGGAATCTTCCAGTACTTTGTTTAGATTCTCGCTGCGATAAGCGACGGGTATGGCTCTTACTGCTTGTGCCAGTACATCATGAGCCAGGGAAAGACGACCGGCTTTCTTGATATTGGGACTAATTAAAGTGGAATCTATGCGTAGTTCATCAGTTTTAAGCCCGACTAAACCAAGGAAATTCCGGGTAAGTATTTCAAACTGTTGAAAAGCCAGAGCCTCCTTTTCGGGATATTCTTTGGAATAACGAACCACTCTCTCTCGAAAGTTGTACAAGGTCCGTTCTCCCAAGTATATTTCACCGATATTTTCTATTCCCAGAGCATATTGTACCTGGTAATTAAAATAGTACTGATCTAGCAGTTCCTGGTCAGTGTAATCAAACAAGTGTTTAATAATCTCCAGGCCTACTAGTATATTGATAGGAAAGTTGGGCCTTCCCCATTCCAAACTATAGAGCGGAGCAAATAGTTCTTCTCTAATAAGGCAGAAGACCTGTTCATAAAATACCATTGACCAGGAATTTTTAAGCCGTTTAGCTACAACGGAGTTGAACCGCTGGAAATCGCTAAATACTTTTCCTTGAAGATGATCATTATTTGGCTTAAACAATTTGAAAAACCTCCGAATTTCTGGTTTATCGTTGTGTTTCTTCTATTTTCTCTATAATACTTCGCTATTCGGTAAGGTTTTTCCTGCTTGCTGATACGACTTTTTTGACTTTTTGCAGTGACATCAATAATCAATTTCTTATCTTTATAATAAGTGAATGCTCCTGATGTATAGGGGGGAGTTAACGCACGAATTATATTAAATATTCTACGCGCTGGCCATTTCCAATTAATCTCACTGTCAGCTTCTGTTCTACGGGTTCCATAGGTAGCTAGACTATGTCTTTGTTCAACGGCTTTTAACTCACCATTTTCTATTTTTTGAAATATCGTACCAATTTCCTTATAAAGTAGCTGGTCAATTTTATTTCTTAATGTAATTATATCATCGTCTTCCTTTATTAATACTTTACCCTGGTGATAAATTGGGCCACTATCAATTCCGTCATCAACTAAATGAAGGGTATAACCTACTTCTTTTTCATCATTAATAATTCCCCATACTAATCCGTGCATCCCACGAAATCTAGGTAGGAGGGCATAATGAATATTATAAAACCTTGCTCTTTGCAACACATTCATTTCTATAAGCGGTGCATATGAACACATTATAATATCTCTTATTCCGTCATTAACAAGTTCTATATGATCCAGAACTAGTTTTGCTCCCAACTCATTAGCTAAAATCTGTTGATCCGTTTGATTACTCATATTAACAGGGCCAATATGAGTAACTCTATGTCCACCGTTTACTAATCCCCTGGCTAGTTGAATAAATTCATTACCATTACCTAATAATGCTAATTGCATATTTTCCCTCCATTTTTAATTGTATTGGTGATTAATTCAAACAGATTAATACTTGCTAATGGATTAGTTGGAATATATACTAAGTCGTTTCGTAACGTAGCACCAAACTCTATCCAGGGAAGTGATGTTTCAATTTTGGATTTTTCACTTGTTACTATTCCTAAAAAATATGGTACTGCCGGGTGGGAAGGCTCAAATATATTGCATAGATCATTTACTTGAGATTTCAACAATTCTGCTCGTTCTATTCTGCCTTTATTAAAAAACTTATATTTCGGCAAGTACTTTTCCGCACCAGCTATCCCTATATTTGTAAGCTGGGACAAATTAGAATTAAGAACCGGCAGTTTAATGTTTTTAGTCGTTCTCAATAAGCCCCCTGCACGTGCTGGGCTTATTTTGGGAAGAGAAAAAAGTGCATAGTCACCAAAAGAACCTATTTTCTTACCATTGATATCACAGCCAATAATATGAGCGCAGTCTTCAATAACCACAATACCTCTTTCCTTCAAATTACATACATAATTTTTGATATCGGGGTAAACATATCCAAACTCATGAATGACTATTACTACCTTGGTGTTAGGACCAACCACTCTGCTTATTTTAGCGTAATTGAAACAAGTAATGGATACACATGTTGACACATAGCGTTCATCACTTGTGGTTAAAATAGCAATTTCGTCTTCACGTGATATATTTAGATGCCTTAAAACTCCGTCCAGCAGCCATTTTCCGTTTGGACCATAATACTCTTTCATTGGTTGAGAGTCGCCAAATGGATCACCATCTGTTTGCGCTTCGATTTTATGCTCCCAAGCGGGGGTTAATAAACTATACATAAATATTGGAATTCTTATGGCTGTCTTTTCCATTCAAAAGTCTCCCTAAATTGTCCTATCTTGGTAAAGTGCTCTTTAAAGGTGAAAATATTGGGCCTTGCCTGCATATTTACTGTGGACGTCCCGAAATCAAAAAAACTAAACCCTTTTTCCCGGCTACTTTCCAATGTTGTCATAACCAGTAAACTTAATGCTTGATATTTCTGATATTCTTGAAACTGACATAAATAAAATGAACTATTTGTGAGCTTATTTATTTCGAAACAAGCTACTCCAGCTACAGGTATCCCATCTTTATATGCAACATTGGTATATATCCGGCCAGGTAACAAATCCATAAGCAAATTAAATTCTTCAATACTATGAGTTGGATTGGTTCCATGTTTAAAGTACGTTGATGATAATACTTGCCAAAAATCCCTTATATCAGCATTTTGTCTAATTTCAATGTCATTCTTTTCTGCAGTTCTTATTGTATTTCTTACTTTTGAGGGAAGGCATTCAAAAACAGGCCTATTTTCAAAATAATAGACACTCGAAATATCGCGGTTAATCGATTTAAACCCAGCTTCTAATAGATTGAAGTTAAATGTATCCAAAGAAGATTTTGAACAGCAGGCTATCGGAGGGGTAATAATAAAGCGGTCTACTTGATGCTGTTTCAGGTAATCTAGGATAAGTTGTACAATCTCCTTTCCTTTTCTATAACCAGGATATGATTGGAAGACAACTCCTCCATAACTTGCTCCATATGGAGAACGTGCTAAACATTCTCCATCTTGTTCTTCAATGGTTAATGAAATCTGCGCAAAAGGTTGGGTACCTTCACAGATATATAAGAACTTCCCCCTATCCTTAAATCGTTCGCCATGATAAGATAGAAATTTCTCCAAATGGAAAATGGTCCCATTTATAGAATTACCAATAAGCTCATCCCATTTATCCAAATTCTTATCGCTAGCTTCAATTATATTAAGCATTAATTATACCTCCAAATAGCTCATGGGGTTACTAAAGAAACTCCTTAAAAATCCATTACCAGACTATTTTTTAATGCGTATTGTATAGCTTGTTCATAGTCACCCGTCACCCTCATACCTCTTACCATTTCTTCGCCAACCTTAAGACCGGCTGTATGTAGATCAATTACCGGGCGAGGGCCTACATAATCTGTGGTAACTGTCATAAATCCCGGCATTACCTTTCGTGGCGGCATTTTCAATATTTCATTTTCCTCCAAACTTATATAATCTATTTCGCCACATATATGAATTATAGTTGTACTGGAATGAATCCAATTTACAGGTATACCCGTTTCCCCGCCTATTACAGAGAATCTAGCTTTATGTTCAGCAATTACTATAGCATCACATTGGCTGATAAACCCCTTCAATTCATATGATATTTCGTCCTGTAAAGGATCGAAGAGTATAGCTTTCGCCTCATTGGCTTGCATAACTTTCATTATTTCTATCCCAAAATGACCAGACCCCACAACGAGTATTGTAGAGCGGAAAACTTCAATATCTTCCTCTAATAATAATTTCAATGCCAACATACCTACATACCTGAATATCAGCAATTGGGGATGTGTTTCACAAGTCCCCAAAACTGGGATTCCTTTTTGTTTGCAAGCTTCCAAATCTACGTCTTCCTGCCTAAATTCCCACGGTTCCCACATCAAACTAATGGCTGAATCCCGGGGTAACAATTCTATCAGTGTCTTATTTATTGGTCTTACAAATCCTAAATTAGTAACTATATTAGCGTACCGTGCGTATTTTGAAGAATCATCATCTGAGATAGTAATGCGATTTTGAATATTTAGAAATTTAGCTAACCTCATCGTATATTCAATTACTTCCTGAGCTTTTCCATATCGTGAATCACGAGTTACTGCAAAAACTTGATCCGCTCCCGCAACGGCAGCAATTAGACATGTTGTTACGAATGGGCCAGAAGCAGTTTCAGTTAGTACCGAAATCCCCTTTAAATCCAGCTCAAATAAATTAATTGCATTCTTAATCAATTTTTCAGTCCTAGAAAGATTAGATATTTTTCTCATCAAATACTACTACCCCTTTAACTAAGGCGGATTCTCCTAAAGAAAGAATCAAAATAACTGTATGTGAATAGACAGGTTTCTTTATACCTTTTATTGCCATCAATAACGCATAACTACTTTTTATTCCTTTTTTGCTACCACAGTTATTCCCGCTTCCTGGACATTCATTCGCTCAATCTTTAAACCCGCTTGATTACACCAAGTCATTATTTCTTCAGGCGTATGTCTATGGCAATTTAAGGGTCGGTACCAATCAAAATTAACATGATTCATTTCATCAATCGTCCATTCCGGATTATAAAATGCTTTACATATGTACCAATAAAACAGCCTCTGAATATTAATCCTCCCCGCAGGTATCCCTAAAAGCAATATAGGTTCTGGTATTTCAACTTCAATATTAAGATCACCCAATATCTTTCCTAGAAGCGTTAAACTTCGCAATTCATTCCATGCCTGGGAATCATCCATATTAATTAACTGATTCCTTACATAATCATCTGTAAATTCACGAATTGGAGCCTTCGTTTTATAAACATAAAATAAAAAATGCCCTCCCGGTATAAGGAGCGTTGTTAAATACTTTATAGCTTTTTCCGTTGAGTCAGTATGATGTAATACCCCCTCAGAAAATATTACATCAAACTTGGGCTCTGAAAATGGTAGTTTGGTTAAATCTGCCTGAATAAATTCGCCATGGCACCCTGCTTCTTCAAACCTCATTTTGGCAATATCAACTGAATTTGAAATATCGGCACCTAAATAATAAATATCATTGAGATGTTTTCTGAATAAGAGTAAAGCCGAAAAACCACTACCACAACCTGCGTCTAATACTTTGGTTCCCCTGGAAAGTAATAAGTCTAATTGATTTGCTTTTCCATTAAAATACCGCTCTATTAACCAATTTTTAGCTTGTAATTGTACTTTATCAGATTCATACGTATCTCTTAAATTCCATTTAAAGCCAAAAGAATCTTTTGGCTTTGATCTGAAGAGTAAACCAGTTCTTGCCGTAGTATTCCATCTGCAATTTTATATTTTATACCATTAATCTCAATACTCATTCCATCTGCATATAAATCAACACCCATTTCTTTTGCCCAAAACATATCTAAACCTCGCTTACTTAAAATTATGTTGACAATAGTATTCAAAATTCAAAAGTGACCAGATAAAAAGTCTCTGGTTAACCCTGCCTGATAGATGTTCTTCCATCAAGTTTTTTACGTACGTATAATCCAAATAATCATATATCTTGGCATTGGGAGCAAATAGGGTTCGCTTTACATACTCGATGCTCTCACCTTTAAACCAAGAGGCATCAGGGGCAGAAAATCCCTGCTTTTCTGCATCTGTTATTTGTGCAGGGATGTAGCGTTCCATCATTTTTCTGAGCAGCAATTTGCCATCGTTGGTTTTTTCAAAGTATTTCTTCGTCTTGGATCCTGGTTCATTTTCATTTAAGCGTACCACTTCCGATAAGTTGCGTAATTTCATGGATACCGGAATCTGCATGGCGAAATCCACCAAATCATTATCAAGAAACGGTGCTCTGGTTTCCAGGCTGTGGGCCATGCTCAGTTTATCTTCCACTACCAATAAACCATGTAAAAAGGTGCGGGCTTCGAAATAAAGAGAATGATTTACATAGTCCTCCGGGCTATTCAATTGCTCCTTACGATTCTTAAAAACATCTCGGAATATATCCCTGGTCCATACACGGCTTACATCATTCCAGATGGGTTTGAATACCCTGCTTATGGCCTGATTAGGTATTAGCCGCTGCCAGAATGCATAGTACTTGTCGATATAGTTTTCAAAATCATCGTTTACCACAGCCCGGTAATAACGCCAGGGATATCCTCCAAAGAGTTCATCCCCACCACCACCGGACAGGACTACCTTAACGAACTTGGAGGCTAATTGGGCGGCATAGAAATTCGGGTAGCTCTGACCCACCCTGGGTTCTTCCAGGTGCCAGGCCAAACTCGGCATGACTCTTTCCATATCTCCGGCTTTAAGTACCATTTCGTAGTGCTCAGTCTTAAAAAGGTATGACATATATTCTGCTTTTTCCCGTTCGTCAAAACCCAGTTCCAAACCTGAAGCTGAATTCAAATCAAAGCCACATGTAAAGGTTTTTATGTAGGGCAAATGTTTTGCGGCAATGGCAGTAATGGAGCCTGAATCCATTCCTCCACTTAGATAAGAACCTATTTCCACATCGCTTAGCAATTGTCGCTTCACTGCCTGGGTAAATAGTCGATCCAGTTCCTCCAGATATTCCTGCTCATCGACTGCCTGTTCCGGTTCCCTGAAATCATAATCCCAGTATTGTACCGGTGACAGGGAAGATTGCTGCCGGCCTAACTCAACTCTGCTCCACGATGCAGGTGGGAAAAGATATATGCCTTTTATCAATGTCTTGTCAGTAAAAATATTTTGAAAGGTGAAATACTCCAGCAAAGCTTCCTTATCTATTTCTTTATGTACACTGGGATGAGTTAAGATAGCTTTTTGCTCGGAGGCGAAAATGAATTTATTATCTGCAAAACAATAGTAAATGGGTTTAATGCCATAACGGTCGCGGGCCAGGAATAATTCCTGCCGGGTACGATCCCATATGGCAAAGGCAAACATACCGTTAAAACGGTGAACGCATTTTTCTCCCCATTCCATATATGCGTGCAACACTACCTCAGTATCGGTTCGGGATCTAAAGCTGTGACCGCATTTTTCTAATTCACTCCGCAAATCCTGGAAATTATAAATTTTTCCATCATAACTTATGGCAAAGTTTTTATCATCGCTCACCATGGGCTGATGTCCTGCCGGAGATAAATCTAGTATTGCCAACCGGCGATGACCCAGGCCGATAAAGCTGTCAATATAGAATCCTTCGCCATCAGGCCCCCGATGGGCTATAATATCAGTCATTTTGCGTAAGGTTACCGGTGATACTGGTTCACCATTTAAGTTAAATACTCCGGCTATGCCGCACATCTTTACAATCTCCTTAGAATACTTATTATATATTTATAATCCTCTGCCTGCATGCAATTATGCAGGGGCAGGGCAATGCTATGCTCATATACATCTTTCGCTATAGGATAATCCTCATCCCGTAGATTATATTTATCCTGGTAATACCCCAACATGTGAACCGCTTGGGTTCCTGGTCGGGTTGATATGCCGTTTTCCTGCAAGTATTCCATCAGGCGATTCCGGCTCAAAGGTGCCTTTTTTTCATCCACCATACAAACATAAGCCTGCCAAGATACCTTACATCCTTCAGGACGGGCCGGGATTCTTAGCCATTCCAATCCGGCTAATTTCTGGTCATAATACCTTGCCCAATAATCTCTTTCGGAAATAAATCCTTCCAGCCGTTTTAACTGTATTAAACCAAGAGCACCCTGTAAATCGGTCATTCTATAGTTGTAACCCAGAACATTAAATTCGGGCAGTAAATAGGGGGCATTGCCGTGATGTCGCTGCTCTTCGGATACTGACGCCCCATGATTTCGCAGACAGTTAATCCTTATGGCCAACTCATCATCATTGGTGGTACACATCCCACCTTCACCGGTAACCAGAACTTTGCGGGGATGGAAGGAAAAGCAGCCTACATCACCCAAAGTTCCCGCCGTCTTGCCATGGTATAATGCTCCGGAGGCACAGGCCGCGTCTTCCACTACTTTCAGGTTATATTCTCCGGCCAGTTCAAGTATTGCCTCCATATCGGCATAGAGGCCGAAAAGATGTACCGGAATAATGGCCGTAACCTTTAGGCCTTTTTTAATTGATTCTTCAATTTTCGTCCTGGCACTGGCCGGATCAATGTTATAGGTATAGGGGTCTATATCACAAAATACCGGTATTCCCCCGCAGTACTCCACTGCGTTGGCAGTGGCCACCCAGGTAAAAGAGGGAACGATAACCGCATCACCTGTTTTTACCCCTACAGCCAAAAGTGCCAAGTGTAAAGCTGTTGTACAGCTAGTAGTTGCCAAGGCATGTTTTACCTGATGATACCGGGCAAATTCATTTTCAAAGGCGGCTACTTTTGGGCCCTGGGTGAGCCATCCGGTTTCAATTGGTTCTCGTAATGCCTGCCATTCTTCTTCTCCCATTTTAGGAGTGGCAATCTGAATCATTTTACGCTTATTCATCGCTAACCCCTGCTTCTTTCCTGCGCTGTTCTACCTCTGCCTTATGGGCATTGCGCCATTCGATGAGCTTTATGAGGCCTTCGCGCAGAGGCATCTGCGCCTTAAAATTTATTTCCTGTTCAGCTTTTACCGGTGAACCGATACGGTTTTTTACAAAGGTAAGTCCCTGGGGTTCGTACTTGATTTTCTGGTCTGATCCGGTTATTTCCAATACCAGTTCCGCTAATTCTTTGATAGTAGTGCGTATACCGGTACCTACATTATAGAAGCTATCGGTGCTGTCAGCTTTCATAGCGCAAACATTGGCGCGGGCACAATCACCGACATAAACAAAATCATATGCCTGGGAACCGTCACCGAAAACCACCGGCGGCAGCCCTTTGTCGAGACGATCCAATATTTTCATTATTACTGCTACATAGGTACCGCGATAATCCTGACGGGGGCCATATACATTCATATAACGAAGACCTACATAATTAAAATTACTTTCTCCCTTGTATCTGTGGTATAAGGCTCTGGCCATATGCTCTCCGGCAATTTTGGTGGCCCCATAGAAATTGTTGTTATTATAGGGGTGGTCTTCGGTCATGGGTTCTTCTACGGCATCTCCGTAAACGGATGCGGAAGAGGAATAGACCAGGCGTTTTACTCCGTTATTGATACAGGCTTCCAAGACATTGAAGGTTCCACCAATATTTACTTCAAAAGCGGAACGGGGGTAGTCGTAACAGTGGAGCAACCAGAGGGCAGCGAAATGAAATACTCCATCAATGTTCTTCATAGCCATATCAAGTATATCTCTATGCAGGAGTTCTCCGCCCAGGTCAAATATCTTAACCCGAGGGTCTCTCATGGCATTAGTTGAATTCTCGATTCTGCCCCGGCTGAAGTTATCATATATTATTATTTCCCCTACATCTTCCTTACAAAGTTCGTCTACGGTATGGGAGCCTATTAGTCCCGCTCCGCCTATCACCAGAAACCGTTTGCCTTTAATATCCATAATTAACTCCTTTCTTATTTTTCTTATTTAAAAACTAATTGAGACTTTTGCATAACTCAAAAAAATCCATATAGCAAAAGCAAATATTTGAGTAACACAGCGCCGCCGCTTTACAGTAAATTACAGTTAGTCAATCTAGTTACATTCGTTAATAAATAATTTCAGTAATTGGGCATACTCCTCCCTTTAAAGGGATAGTTCCTAAAAAACTGATAAAATATTATGCTGCTGATGATCTAGTACTGCTGTCTTGGTTTATTGCTATTACAGCTGCAATCATAGTTATAGCACAGAGATAAGCGTGGGTTTCAACCTTAGTTATTTTTCTAACGTTTAGCCCGTCTTCTAAACCCAAGTTTTCCTTAAAACGGCTGAAACAGCGTTCTGAGTAGGTTCTCAAATTATATTGCTTCTGCCAGTTAGCAGAGCCCCGGTGGGGACTTGAAAATAACCTGGGATCGTCTTTAACTTTAGTTTTTACCACCATTCTATAGTTGCTATCAGAACACCAGGCGGAGCCAAAAGGACAGTCGCATTTACCCATAATATGAGGACATCTAAACTTGTTTACTCCCTGATAGGAACCCCAGTACACCATCCGATACCTGGCAGAACAGATGGGAGTTCCATCCCAATCAAAACCTTCTGGAGGTTGTTTAGCACCCCGCTTATTCAGGGCAATGATAGCTTGGGCGTGGTATTTATCTCTGATTACAGAATATATTTCACGGTGGTCATAGCCAGCATCCATCAGGAAGTAAACTATTTTGGACTGAGTATTGGCACAACATTTCTCAACCAACTCCAAAGCTACACTGGAATCAGAACAATTGGCCGGTGTTACCTTCATTGCTATGGGAAGCCCGGACTTTACATCGGTGCCAATATGGAGCTTGTAGCCAAACCACTTGATAGGGTTGCCGTTGGTATCACTCTTAATACCCCAATCAGCGGCATTACCATTCTGGATGATATTCTTGCGGGGAACGGACTTTTCATAAGCTTCTACCTTGGTAGCGTCAATTGCTACTGAACTAAGATCAAGAAGGCCCATTTCCTCTGCTTGTTTAACCAGGGAAGTAAATAATGTTTCTAAACAACCGCTCTGAGCAAGTTTTGAATAAAACCGGCTAAAACATGATTTGCTAGGCGCGGTACCAAATGGTTCAAAACCGCAAACATACCGTAGATGAGGATCATAAGTAAGTCGTTCAACCAGTTGAGTAAAGGTACCCATGTTCTCTAGTCTCATAGCTATCAGGGCATTTAACATCGCATAGGCTGGGTATGGTTTTGGTCTAACTTTTATCTCGCCAGGTTTATCTAATTTGCAAAGAACTGGTTTTAGATCAAGGGTGTTAATTATTTTCTCAAGCCTTGATTTTGGTTGTATTTTTAATGCGTCCTCAAAGGAGAAAATACAGTTCTGTCGAATATTCATAAGTGACTTCGCCTCCTACGGGTTATTTGTTTTGTCACTTATTAATTCGGCAAAATGGGGGTGAAGTCCTTTTTCTGTACGACTAAAATCCCATTATTTTGGGTCTTAACTAATGTGCAAAAGTCTCAAGTGATTAAATAATTATTTCAAATTATTTTATATTAATTCTTTGACATAGTCCCCGATAGCCAAACAAGAGGTTAGCCCAGGGGATTCTATACCAATAAGGTTTATCCACCCGGGATATCCCGGGTCACTCTCATCCTTGATTACAAAATCCTTCATTTCCTCTCCAGGGCCTTGAATTTTCGGTCTAATTCCGGCAAAATCAGGCATAAGATCTTCCATTTTTAATGAGGGTATATATTGTCGTGCTGCCTGAAAAAACTCAGTACCATGGCTTTCATTTACCGAGTAATTTAAATCTTCAACATAATAAGCATTCGGTCCCAGGCGTAAATATCCTTCCCTATCCATGCTTAAATGAATGCCCAGGCTATTGGAAGTAGGAACCGAATATACTAGATGTTGAATCTTTAGCTTGCGCTTTATTTTGAAGTAATCTCCTTTACAGGGGTGCAAGTGATATCCACTCTTTATTGTGTCTATTCCTATTAATTGTGCAATTGTTTCTGCTCCCAAACCAGCACAGTTAATAACATTCTGCGCATGTATTGTCTCTCGCTGAGTCCCTATTTCGTAACCGCTTCCGGTATATACTGCTTCCTTTACAATTGAGTAAAAAAGGTAAACTACACCAGCCTGCCGACCTTCAAAGAATAGGGCCTGCATCAACTCATGTACATCCACTGTACCCGTATTAGGAAAGTATAGTCCAGAATAGGCTAAAACTTCTGGTTCCATTTCTAAGACTTTTCTTCCAGTTAAACGATTTACGCTTACTGTGTTTGATAACGCGTTATTGTACAGAGCATCAAGTTGCTCCTCTTCGCCCTGGTTAAGCGCCACAAGTATTTTGCCTCGCCGATAATGTGCAACATTTCTTTGTTCACAGAACTCATATAATAAACTATTACCCCGTACACAAAGCTGGGTCTTCAACATAGACGGAGAATAGTATAAACCAGAGTGAATAACTTCACTGTTCCGGCTGGATATTTCTTGACCGTATTTGTTATTGCGCTCTATTACAACTACTGTTTTTCCTGTTTTGCTTGCAATCTTCCAGGCTATAGCCAGTCCCACCACTCCGGCACCAATTATGGCTACATCAACTTTATTCAAAACTTTTTACCATCTCCCGATATAATAATCGTATTGTCGATGTAAAATCCTCTTTAGTTTAATAACACATATATCTGGGACTTTTGCATAATAAACTTTTGCGTGAAATTCGTTCAATATATAGCGGACATAAGAAGATAATAATACTATATATTGTACTTTCAAAAGATATGTGTACTGTTTTTTTGAATTTTGTAAAACCCTCATATCTAACAAAAGAAGACGCCATACTCATAATAGTTTTATACTTTGGATCCACTCCCAATTATCTTTCATCCACTGAACTGTTCTCTTTATTCCTTCCGGTAAGTTAGTCTTTGCTTGCCATCCTAATAAATTTTGTGCTTTACTTATGTTTGCCCATGTAGCTGAAATATCAGCCTTATGAAACTCTTTATATTGAATTTCAGTTTTTTTTCCAGTGTACTCTTCAATTAACTCTATAGTCTTGGATAACGTATCTGGATTACTATTACCCAAATTAATAATTTCATATCCCATAGGCTTTAATCCTAAAACAGTCCCCCGGGCAATATCATCCACATAAGTAAAATCCCTACGTTGACTACCATCACCGAAAACCTGCAAAGGAGTTCCTTCCATGATCCACTTTATAAAACGAAAAATACTCATATCTGGACGTCCTGCTGGACCATAAACTGTAAAATATCTAAAAACAGTTATATCAAGTCCATATAAATAATGGTAGGTATATGCCATCATTTCTGCTGCTTTCTTAGATGCTGCATATGGAGAAATAGGAGTATTTACAGGTAATTCTTCTTTAAACGGCATTTCTTGTCCTGCATATAAAGAAGAGGTAGATGCTAATACAAACTTCCTTACTCCAAATTCCTTACAGAGTTCTAGAAGATTTAATGTCCCATGAGCATTGGTCGTCATATATATATGGGGATTTTCCATACTATACCTTACACCTGCTCGTGCAGCAAGATTAATAACGGCGTCCGGTTGATGAAACTTAAATATAAATCTTATAGCTTCAATGTTTTCTACATCTGCTGTATAAAGTACAAATTTGTTTTCTTCTTTTAGGGTGGCAAGGCGCCAATACTTGATCTGTACATCATAATAGTCATTTAGATTATCTATCCCGATAACGGTATAACCCTGTTTTAGTAGTTCTTTAGATACCTTACTACCGATGAACCCTGCAGCACCAGTTACTATTACGGTTTTCATTACCTTCAACTCCTTTAGACTTGAGGTGAGAAGAACAGGAGAAAGACATTTTCACCTTGCCTCCTAAGTCTATTTCTCAACTTTCACTGTAGGAATCGGTGTTTTTCTCGAGCTAAGAAGAGGTTTCGATTCCTAAATGTTTAAAAATTTTTATAAATATGTCTTTATCATAATCATATACACTATATTCTAAGAAACTAATTTACATATGAAGATTTTATTATAATATTGAAATATGTATGATTTAAAGCCAAGAAGTACTAACCACTGCTACTATATATTTGTTCAAGTAAATATAATGACTTTCTCCCTTCCACTCCATTACTAATTGGCTCAGATTTTTCTAATAAACATTTGATAACATCTTTATAATACAATCTATGGCCAAAACCGTAGACTGAGCTCGGGTGTGTATTGGCTTTTTCCAATTCTAAATCATATGGCTGATGGTCTGTAAATTCCCAGTGCTCTATTTTGTTCATGGCTACACCGCTTATGCAAACGGTTCCTTTTTCTCCTAGTATTGTTATAGATCCTTCCAAATTTTTTGGGTAGGTAAGCATGGTTACATTTATACTTCCGATAGTGCCACCTTGAAAGCGGATTATAGCTGAACCAGTGTCTTCAGCTTCGATATTTCGAGCCAGGGTTGCGGTTATAGACTTTACTTCTTCTGTAGGGCCGCCGAACCATTGTACCATATCTACATAATGTGCAGCCTGGTTCATGAAGGCTCCGCCATCGAGTTTCCAGGTGCCACGCCAGGTGGCCATGTCGTAATAGTCCTGGGGACGGGTCCAGAAGATGTTGGAGGTTATCATGTATATTTGGCCGAAGCGGCCTTCTTCGAAGGCTCTTCTGACTAGTTGGATGCTGGGGTTGAGGCGGTTTTGGAGCACTACGAATAGTTTTACTCCAGCTTCGTCACAGGCTTTTATGAGTTCATCTGCTTCTGCTAGCCTGCATGCCATGGGTTTTTCGGTGAGCACGTGTTTGCCGGCTTTGGCGGCCTGGATGCCGTGCTCGGGGTGGAGGCCTGAGGGGGTGCAAATGGAGATCAGGTCTATATTAGTGTCTGATAACATCTGGTCATAGCTTGTTGTCCAGGTGGGGATATTGTGTTGTTGTGCTGCTTCTTGGGCGCGGTCTTCGATTATGTCGCAGCAAGCGATGCATTGGGCATCGGGTTGCTGGGCGATAGCCTCGAAGTGGTTTTTGGAGATTCTTCCGCAGCCAATCAATCCTATTTTTATCACAGTTTTCTCCTTTTTCCCTAAAGTAGTTCTACATTCTCTCGATTTAGTATATCTTTCATGGCGTTTTTGGTGTCGAATATGTATTTGGCATTCTGTTGCACGAAGTTGTAGTCGATTCCTCGGGTATGGTTGGTGGTTATAACTACTAAATCAACATTTTGAATTATTTCGGCGGTCAGTTCGGAAAGACCTTTTTTTGTATGGCCGCGATCCTGGTATTCTTTGACGAAGGGGTCGTAGTACTCGACTTCGGAACCAACTTTCTCGAACTCTTCAATGACCTTTATGGCCGGGCTTTCGCGGTAGTCATCTATGTCTCCTTTATAGGCTACGCCTAATATGAGGACTTTAGAGCCGTTCAGGGCTTTCTTAAAGCGGTTTAAGATTTTGCCGGCGCGTTCTACGGTGTATTCAGGCATACGGTCGTTTACCATCATGGATGCTTCGATCATGGAGGTATGGAAGCCATATTCCCGGGCTTTCCAGGATAGGTAATAGGGGTCCAGGGGGATGCAGTGCCCGCCCAGGCCGGGACCGGGGTAGAAGGGGGTAAAGCCGAAGGGTTTGGTTTTGGCGGCTTCGATTACCTCCCAGATGTTTATGTCCATTTTATTGCATAGCATGGTTAATTCGTTGATAAGTCCGATGTTTACATTGCGATAGGTATTTTCCAGGATTTTTTCCATTTCGGCGATTCGGGGGGAGGATGCTTCGAATACTTCGCCTTCGAGTACATTGCGATACATGGCGGCGATTACCTCGGTAGCGTCTTTACCTACTCCACCAACTACCTTGGGGGTGTTTTTGGTCTGGTAGATGAGGTTACCGGGGTCTACCCGCTCGGGGGAGAAGGCCAGGTAGAAATCTTCTCCGCATTTTAGGCCGGAACCCTGCTCCAGTATGGGCAGCATTAGTTCTTCGGTGGTACCGGGGTAGGTGGTGGATTCTAATACTACCATGCTGCCTTTTTTTATGTATTTAGCTACCGCTATAGTAGAATCCCTGACATAGCTTATATCAGGCTGCTGGTATTCGTCCAGGGGGGTAGGAACGGCTATGGCTATGAAATCTACATCTTTGACGAAGGAGAAGTCACAGGTAGCGGACAGCAGGCCGTTTTCAACCAGGTCTTTCAGTTCGCTGTCTACTACATCGCCTATGTAATTGATGCCCTGGTTGACCATGTCAACTTTGGCATTCTGGACATCAAAGCCGATGGTTTTGTAGCCAGCTTTGGCTTTTTCGACGGCCAGGGGCAGGCCTACATAGCCCAGACCGACCACGCCGACGATGATTTGTTTAGAGTTTATTTTGTTTAGCAAGGTTTGTTTCATTGCCTATATCCTTTCTTTATGAAGTAAGGGGTGAGGGGGCGCTTCGCGCCTTTCCAAGCCTCTAACTGGTGATGACTTCTCACTCCTTACCCCTCACCCCTGACTCCTTACTAAAGATATATCTCTCATCGCAGGAGGGGCATTGGGCTTGTCCTGCTTCATTGAAGGTTAGGCGCTGGCCGCATTGGCAAACATAGCCTATGATTCGGCTCGGGTTGCCGACCAGCAGGGCGTAATCGGGTACATCTTTGCTGACTACGGCGCCAGCGCCGATCAGGGCATAGCGTCCTATGGTGTGCCCACAGATGATGGTGGCATTGGCTCCGATGGTGGCTCCTTTTTTTATCAAAATGCTTTTAAACTCATCTTTACGCTCTATGAAGCTGCGGGGATTGATGACATTGGTGAAGACGCAGGAAGGGCCTAAGAATACATCGTCTTCACATATTACCCCGGTATAGATCGATACATTATTTTGTACTTTTACTCCGTTCCCCAAGACTACCCCGGGAGATATGACTACATTCTGGCCGATGTTGCAGTTTTCGCCGATTTGGGAGTTCTGCATGATATGGGAGAAATGCCATATCTTTGTGCCTTTGCCGATCTGGCAGGGTTCATCTATGTAGCTGGATTCATGGACGAAATAGTCTTTTTCGGGCATTGCCAGTTCTCCTTTACTTTGATGGTAATTCGATGGGGACAAGGGAACAGGATCTTGATTTTCTTAAATCCAGCTCCGCCAGAGTGCTTCGCGTCCTTCTAGCGGTGTCCACAGGGACAGGACCGCTTTCGGCCCCTGGCGGGGCCTCAAGTCGGCTCTGGCCCCATGAACACTGGGCCGGGTAAGACACGGGGACAGTTCCATCGTCTTCCCTTCGGTCCTTCGCTTCGCTCGGAGACGCTGGTACCGTCCCCCTGTCTCACCTTTACGCCTTACTCCTTACTTTTCTGTTAAAGTTGCAATTATGTATTCTCGCTCCTCAGCCGTTAGTTCCGGGAAACAGGGTATGGCAAAGGTTCGCTGGGAGAGGTATTCGGCAACGGGCAGGTCTCCCAGACGGTAACCCAGGTTTATGTACGCTTTTTGTAGGTGCAGCGGAACCGGATAATATATACCGGTAGCTATTCCCTTGGAGTTCAGGTATTCTGTTATAGCCGGGCGGTTTTCGCTCTGCAAGATATAGAGATGCCAGGCATGCTTTAAGTTATCCATGGCTGCCGGTCTTTGCAGGTCGCTTTCCTGCAAGGCTTCATTATAGTAGCGAGCGTGGTCTTCCCGCTGCTTTTGGTATTCATCCAGTTTTCTTAGTTTTATTCTCAAGAGGGCGGCCTGCAGTTCATCCAGGCGGGAGTTGTGCCCTATCAAATAGTTATAGTATTTCAGGGGATTGTAAACGGTATTATCTCCTGCCGGCTTATCACTTATGCCGGCATCAATATTATGGAGCAGGTTATAGGCTTTTTGCCCGGCTTCACCGCTGCCATGAGTTCTTAATGCCCGGCAGATGGCAGCCAAACGGTCATTATCGGTGGTAATCATACCACCGTCACCGGCGCAGCTCAGGTTTTTGGTGGGGAAGAAGGAAAAGCAGGCAATATCGGCCAGGGTCCCGGTTTTTTTGCCCTGATACTCGGCGCTGACGGCCTGGCAAGCGTCTTCTATTACGTATAGGTTATGTTTGGCAGCGATATGGTTTATCTTGTCCATCTCGCAGGGTTGGCCAAATATATGTACAGGCATGATAGCTTTGGTTTTGTCAGTGATAGCTGCTTCTATCAGGTTTTCATCTAAGTTGTAGGTATCCGGGCGTATATCGATAAATACCGGGGTAGCACCTACGGCTGATATGCTCTCCGCAGTAGCAAAGAAGGTAAACGGGGCGGTGATGACTTCATCACCGGGGCCTATACCCAGTGCTTCCAGGGAAATTACCAGGGCATCGGTGCCGTTGCCTACGGCAATGGCGTGTTTGACGCCGCAGTAGGCGGCGAATTCTTCTTCGAAGGCCTGGACATTGGCTCCCATGATATAGGAACCGGAGGCCAGGACGGAGCAGACGGCTGCTTCGGCTTCGGTCTGGATGGCGGCGTATTGTCTTTTCAGGTCTATGAGTGGTATTGGCATTATTTTAATCCTTCCTTTTGGAACGGTTGTTTAACGGTAGTTGAGCAGTTGTTTAGCGATTGTTTAACCATCGTTAAGCTATCGTTCTAATAAAGTTGCTCATTTTTACAGCAAGATTTTTTGACTTTTTAACAAAATCATCATATTCTTTCTGCTCTATATATCCAATTTCTAAAGATATCTCCATTTGACAAACTAACTCCATCAAAGACCCGTAAGCTATATTAATGAAATGAGCCTTTTCTTTATTACTCATTCTACTTGTTCCTTCAGCAATATTTGATGGTATTGAAACAGCGGCTCTACTCATCTGTTGTACTAGAGCAAATCTTTCTTCACTAGGAAACTTTTTAATCAATCGATAATTGTCCTTCACAATATCTTTTGATAGATTATAAATTTCTAATTTTTGAAATCCAAACATATCCTTCCTCCAGGAACAGTAGTTTAACAATTGTTTAACCATCGTTTAACTATCGTTTAACTATCGTTCAGCCCTTCCATAGCAGCAAGGTCTTTTCTTTTTCGAATTTATCTCGAAGTTTTGCGAATTCTTCCTGGTCTATTACCAGGGTTCGTATTTTCCGGTGTATCAATTCTTCCGCTTTCTCTACCAGCTGCTGGAGGTAGGCTTTGTCTATGTTCCCGACCAGTACCAGGTCTATGAGCCCGGAGTCGATACCCTGGGCATAGTCGCCGGTAATAAGGGCTATTTCGACATTGCCCAGTTCTTTAATGATGGATTCCACTATTTCATCTATGCCCAGGTACTTCTTGACTATGTTCTGGATATCCGGGAATAGGGTGTGTTTCTTGTTTACTCTATAATTAATGCTGCGGCCTTTCTGGCTGCTTTCCAGGAGACCGGCTTCGGTCAGGCGGTTCAACTCCACGCGGACGCCATTGGTGGATTCGCCGAATTCCGTGGCCAGCCCACGCAGGTGGGCCGTGGTTTCGGGATTCAGAAAGAATTTCAGTATTAGTTTCAGACGGGTTTTGGATGTAATTAGTGATTCGAGCAATATTAGTGAGGGGTGAGGGGTGAGGAGTGAGGGGGTTCCTCATTCTTCAGCCGTCTCTTCCTCTTTATCTTCCTTTCGGTTTATTTTTACGCTTTTTGGGTGAGACATGGGGACGGTTCCATCGTCTTCCCTTCGGTCCTTCGCTTCGCTTCGGAGACGCTCGAACCGTCCCCAAGTCTCACCCTCTGTGCCTCCCATTAGTACTACACAGCTATGGATTTTCATATTATGTCTTTATGAGTACTATTTTTACTCATAATGTTGAATTTGGCAAGTGTTTTTTTGCAAAAAAAAAGCGGGGACTATTGCCCCCACTTTAGGGAAAAGTGGACAGTGAACCTGTTCCCTTGTTTCATCAGGTATTTTAAAACTTTTATTGCATACATTATGTACATAATGTACGATAGGGGTGAAGGAAGGTGTTTTTTATGCAAACGATTAATGCAACCGAAATAAGAAACAATTTCAGTTATTATATTGATACTGTGGTACGCGATAAACCTATTGCTGTAAAACGCAACCGAGATGTGTTATTGTTTTTCTCGGAGCAGATTATTAAAGACTTATTGCAGGATTTAAAGATACATGCAGAACTGTCTAAAGAAGATGGAATAATTATAGGAACCATAGATGGTTTTGATTTAGTAGTTTCCGGGGAATCGGAGCAAGAAGTTATACAAAAATTAGCAGAAGATTTACTGGAATATGCGCAGGATTATATGAATGATTTTAAGCTCTTCTATAACGCTCCTAACCGGAAAACTCATTATCCTTATATATTAAAAGTTCTTTTATCATCCAACATTGATGAAGTTAAAGGATATATTTATGCCGAAATGGTCTGATCTCAAACGATTTTGTGAGCGGGACGGCTGGGAACTTTATAAAACGACAGACCACTTTTTCTATCGTAAACATATGCCCGATGGCACTTTAAAATTAACTAAAGTGTCTAATAGCACTGGCGAAATACCTAAACCGCTTTGGGAAGCAATTAGACAAAAACAGCTTAAAGTATCACGGGAGTACTTTAATAGAACCAAATAAAATATCCTATCTCAATAATCTTTGCTACCATGGAGTACACGGGCTAAGTTGAAGTACAACAATTGTTCAACCATCGTTCAGCATCTTCTCTTCCAACCCGGCTTTAACCACAGCAGGGACCAGTGAGCCTACATCCCCTCCCAGCAGGGCGGCTTCTTTTACCGCACTGGAGCTGATAAAGGTGTACTGGCTGTCGGACATAAAGAACATGGTATCAATATTTGGTATCAGTTTTTTGTTCATCATGGCCATATGCATCTCGTATTCAAAGTCAGTCACCGTTCGCAGGCCTCGTATAATAGCACAGGCTTGCTTGTCCGCCAGGTAATTGGCCAAGAGTCCGCTGAAAGCATCTACCCGGACATTGTTCAGGTGCCGGGTGCTTTCCTCAATAAGCTTTACCCGTTCATCCAGGGAGAAAAGGGCCTTTTTGGTGACATTATGTATTACCGCTACGATAATTTCATCAAATATTTTGCTCGATTTCTCCAAAATATCAATGTGCCCATTGGTTACCGGGTCAAAGCTCCCCGGATAAACAGCCAGTTTCACTGTAATCGCCCCTTCCATCGTATGGGGACAGTCCTTTTGTCACTAGTGAGATTGGGACGGTCCTTTTGCTAGATCTAACTACAGTTCATGGGACAAATCCAATAGCTCAAAGCGAAGAATAACTCAAAAGACAGCGGCATCTCCGCTATGCCTATCTTTTGCAGTAGTCAAAATCACTACTTATAGCTTAATTCTTGTTCCCCAACTGCAGTTGTCCGTTTCTTTATTATTTTGTATTTTATCATGATTAGGGTTTTAATAATCAAAATTTATGAAAAAATAATAACCCCTCACTCCTCACCCCTTACTTCCAAAAAAACAAGACCCCTTCCGGGGTCTTGTTTTTTTGCTAAAATATATGCTCTTTTTTGACATAAGCCTTATGCTGCAACTGTCATAGACGGGCTTTGTCCAGGCTTATCTTCTTTACTCCATGGCTTTCCAAAGTACTTCAGCCACATCGAATACCTTGGTGCTTTCTTCGGCTTCAGCTGCTTTTACACCGTCAGCAATCATGGTCAGGCAGAACGGGCAGTTGGTGACAATCATTTCTGGATTCGGCACCAGCAGTTGGTCAGTTCTGGTGTCATTGATGCGCTTGTACTGAATACCATCTTTTAGTACGGCTTCTTCTTCCAGCCACATGCGTCCTCCGCCGGCGCCGCAGCAGAAGCCAAATTCCTTGGCTTTTTCAATTTCAATAACCTGTCCGCCTGCAGCCTTGAGGACATTTCTCGGTTGGTCGTAGACCCCGTTGTGCCGTCCCAGGAAACAGGAATCATGATAGGTCATCTTTACACCCAACGGCTTGCTGGGTTTCAGTTTACCTTCAGCTACTAGCTTGGCCAGTATTTCGGTGTAGTGATATACTTCATAATTGCCACCCATCTGCGGGTATTCATTCTTCAGAGCAGTATATCCATGCGGGCATACTACGATTATTTTCTTAACCCCGTAATTGTTGAAGGATTCCAGGTTCTGGCTTACCAGGGTCTGGTAAAGGTATTCATTACCCAGACGCCGGGCCGAGTCGCCGCAGCAATACTCTTCTGTTCCCAGGTAACCGAAGCTTACTCCGGCTTTGTTCAACAATCTTACCAGGGCTTCTCCCACTCTCTTATAGCGATCGTCAAAGGATACGGCGCATCCGGCATAAAGCAGATACTCGAATTCTTTGCCGTCTTCGGGTAGGAGATTTACCATCTCTCTGACGCCTCTCTCATCTAGCCATCCAGCACGACCGGCCCAGCCCACACCCCAGGGATTGTAGTTACGTTCCATGTTGGTAAAGGCCATCTGGGCTTCACCCGGCATGTCACCCTGCCACATAACCAGGTTGCGGCGCATTTCTACAATCTTCGGAATGTGCTCGATGAACATGGGGCAGTGCTCCATGCAGGCCCGGCAATTGGTGCAATCCCAAATTGTTTCACTGCCCACTACATCGTAGAGCAGGCTCTGTTCCATGGGATTAACCTCTTCAGCCGCAGCCTCTTCGGTCATAGCCATTTCTTCTACTTCCGCCCCACTGGCTTTAGCTGCCAGGAGATAAGGAGCTTTGGCATCAAGATGGGCTTTCATGTTTTGAATCAGAGTAATCTTGGGATTCAAATGTTTACCGGTATTATAGGCCGGGCAGTTTTCCTGGCATCTGCCGCAGCGGATACAGGAATCCAGATCCAACAGGTCTTTCCAGCCAAAATCTTCGATATTCTCCACACCAAAGGTTTCCGCTTCTTCAATATTGTATACCATCCGGTTGGCGGAAGGTTCCAGATCGCGGAAAGTATAGTTCAGCATGCTGGCAAAGATATGCCAGAGCTTAGTAAAGGGTACCAGAGCAATAAAGAGGAAAGCGATAGCCATGTGGAACCACCACAGTAATCGGTGCCACATCAGCATCGCATCCACACTCATGCTGCCGAAGAAACTGGCAAACATCCAGCCGAACGGTGATGCCGCTCTCTCATAAGCAATCTGTTGCATGGTAGTGGACAGCTTGATCTGAGCAGCAATTCTAAGTCCTTCAATAAAGTAACCGGTCAGCAAAATGGCAAAGATTAAAAGAATAATCCAGCCATCAGATGACTTGGTATCGTTTAAACGCTCTGGTTTTTGGAAGTACCTGACGAAACCCAGAACCATGACACCAATTAAAGCCAAAAAGCCGAGAACGTCAACAACCCAGGAAAATCCAATATAAAAATTGCCTTCCAGATGGGGCCAGCTTATCATGTTATGCATGGCATCTATGCCCGCAGCCAGGAATAGAACCAGGAATCCCCAAAACAGGAAAGCATGCATCCAGCCTGCCAACGGTTTTCTTATTACCCGGGCCTGGGCAAAGGAGAAAACAAACCAGGACCAAATGCGCTGTGCAATTTTATCATTCCGGTGAATCTCGCCTTTGGCCAGCAGCCAAACTTCTAACTTTTTCCAAAAACCAAAGAGAAATACACTAACGGGGATGAGCATTATAACATAAATAAGCCATTCGTAGGGAATGTTGGCCCCAACGACACGCATCGGGACATCGTAACCACCTTCTAATGGGTGAAATCCAAAAATCATTATCCAATTCCCTCCTTAATAAGCAAGCAAAAAAAACAAGGTTATTACTGGATATACGTTTGACGTATATCCAGTAAACACCATCCCCCGGTTGTTAAATAACTATTTCTTTAGTTCACTTACCAGAGTCGGAATAACCTTGAACAAGTCGGCAACCACGCCAAAGTCAGATACATTGAATATCGGAGCTTCGGTATCGGTGTTGATAGCCGCAATAAATTTGGAGGAAGACATTCCTGCCAGGTGCTGGATAGCTCCGGAAATTCCAGCTGCTACATAGAGGTTGGGGTTAACTACTTTTCCGGTCTGTCCTACCTGCAGTTCATGTCCCAGCCAACCAGAGTCAATGGATGCACGAGATCCGCCAACGGCAGCACCCAGAAGGTCAGCTAACTGTTCCACCAGCTTGATTCCATCGGGGCCCTTGCAGCCACGGCCACCGGATACAACTACATCAGCCTCAGTAAGTTCCGGACGGGCTGAAACAGTGGGAACAAAACTCTTCACAGTCTGGTAAACATCAGCAGCAGTAGCGGCTACAGCGGGTTTTACCACTGCGCCGGCGCCAGCGGTGTTGCCAACTTCACATACGCCAGGGCGAATGGTGCCCAGAACGGGCTCGCCAGCAACTTCAACTTTGGCCAGGGCTTTACCAGCATAGATGGCTCTGGTGAATACACCTTTGCCTGCGCTTACTTCTACCTTAATAGCATCAGTGGCCAGACCTAACTGCAGCTTCTGCGCCAGTCTGGAAGCAAAATCTCTGCCATTGAAGGTATGAGCAAATAACACTGCATTGGGCTTGAACTCGTTAATCATAGCTACCATCTGAGCTACATAAGCGCCGGTGTTGTAGTTGGCGAATACATCGTCCTCAACAACATAAACCTTGTCCGCACCATACTTGGCAAATTCGGGAGCCAGAGCTTCAACGCCCTTTCCGAAAACAACAGCAGCTACTTCATCGCCAAATTTCTTGGCTTCTGAGAGCATCTCAAAAGTTACCTTACGGATATTACCGTCTCTTTGTTCTACAAATATCCATGTCCCTGCCATCAATTACCCTCCTTTTATTTTTAATAAGGTTTTTTAAAGCTATTTTACTTCAACCTTAACCGTATTCTTCATCCACTCTGCCAGCTTGGTGGCGCATACTTCAGGCTCGTCTTCGATCTTGATACCAGCAGCCTTGGCCGGGGGCAGGCTGAATTCAAGGATCTTTACCTTGCTCTCAGCAGCCGCAGCAGCTGCGGTGGCAACCGGTTTCTTCTTGGCAGCCATAATACCCTTCATGGACGGATAACGGGGTTCATTCCAGCTAACCTGGCTGGAGATTACCGCCGGAAGGCTTACTTCGGTTACCTGAGTTCCGCCATCAGCTTCACTGGTGCAGGTGGCCTTGCCGCCAGCAATTTCAACAGCAGTGATAACATTAACATGGGGCAAGCCCAAAATCTCGGCTACGCGGGTAGGAACCTGGGATGAACCATCATCAGCCGCAACATGGCCGGCGAGAATAATGTCTGGGTTCTCTCCTTTGATAGCCTCGGCCAGGGCAACGGCTCTGGCAAACTCATCAGCAGCAGTATCCTGCTGTACCAGTATTCCCCGGTCAGCACCCATAGCCAGGGCGGTACGAATGGCATCCATAGCTTTGTCGGAACCAGCAGCAACAACCACTATTTCCTTGGCTACACCCTTTTCTTTCAACTGGATGGCACCTTCGACAGCTACTTCGTCATAGGGATTAATAATCAGGTTGATACCAGCATCGGCTATTTTGCCATCCTTCAATTCGATCTTGGCTTCTGTGTCAAATGTTTGCTTAACACACACTAGAACCTTCAAGTTCATTCCTCCTTTTCACTAATTGTTTTCAGGGTTCTTTTCAACCATAATCTGGTTTTTACGTACTGCAGTTGTAGCTTACCACCCCCATGAACGGATATTATATGTTCTTGCCTACGGCAATTTTACCGTCAAAGCCCCCGGTGCTGAACCCGGCCTTGACTTAAAATACAATCAACATTAACCTTTCGCCATTTATATCGTATTTCCTGCTTTTTGGATTGGATAGACAAAGTTTTTTCTTCTATAGATAATGATTAATATTTCTGGTAAAAAAAGGTAGCTATGGATTTCAAGTTTAGTTCCCGGGCCTGAAAAATCTGTTCGGTACTGCCGATGAAAAGTACTCCACCGCTTCTAAGCGAGTTCGAAAATCTTTGATATAGCTTGAATTTGCTTTCTTCTGTAAAATATATTACCACATTACGGCAGAGAATAAGGTCATAGTCCCGGGGAAATAAATCCCTTAAAAGGTCATGCTTCTGAAAACTAATCATCTTTTTCAGCTCATCTTTGGCCTGGTAATAACTGCCCTGGTTTTCAAAATACTTTTTCAGCTGCTCCGGAGAAAGACCTTGTACCACCTTATTGGAGTAGATTCCCATACCTGCCTTCTCCAGTACTTCGCTGTCCAGGTCGGTGGCCAATATGTTACCGGACAGGGGAAAACCCTTTTCCTTAAACATGATGGCCAGGGAATAGGGTTCTTCACCCGTGGAACAGCCTGCACTCCAAACCTTCAGGCTGCTGCGCTCCTTAAGCAGCAGGGGAATTATTTCCTTCTCCAGCACTTCCCAGTGATTGGCGTTACGAAAGAACTCGGAAACATTAATGGTAATATGGTCTAAAAAGCGGCGATAAACCGCTTTGTCACTGTTTAGCAAATCTACAAAGCTTTTGTAGTCGGGAGCATTTACCGAGCGCATAAAACTATTGATACGCCTCTCCATCTGCGGTCGCTTGTAAGCCTTTAAGTCTATCTTGCTAAGGGCTTCAAACTTCTTGATAAACCACTCCCAGTCCAGGACATTTTCCACCGGCCTCCCCTCCCACCTCGGTTGTTGAACGGTTGTTTAGCGGTTGTTCAACCATCGTTAAACTATTGTTCAACTATCGCTAAACTACTGTTCAACCATCGTTTGCTGCAGGGCCTTATCTATGGTTTTTAGGGTCTTCTCAACATCCCCTTCGTCATGAGCAGCGGAAATAAAGCAGACTTCAAACTGGGATGGGGGGAAATATACTCCTCCCTGCAACAACTGCTGGTGAAAACTAGCATATTTGCCAGTATCGGAGCGCATGACCGAGGAATAATCCCGGACTTTGTCCCCGGTAAAGAAAAGGGAAAACAGGGATGCTACCCGGTTCATGCTTAATAGCCCATCGTGCTGGGCCAGGATCTGATTCAGTTGCCCGCAAAGGCTGGCCGCAGTGCTTTCCAGTAGCTCGTAGCATTTACCCGCCCGCAGAATCTTTAGAGTTGCGCTTCCCGCAGCCATAGCCAGGGGGTTGCCGGAAAGAGTACCGGCCTGGTAAACGTCCCCCTCCGGGGCAATCCTCTCCATAATCTCCTTTTTGCCCCCATAAGCTCCTACCGGTAATCCCCCGCCGATTATCTTGCCCAGGGTGGTCAGGTCAGGCTCAATATTCACTATATTCTGGTAACCGCCAAAACAGAAGCGGAAACCGCTGATTACTTCATCAAAAATTAACAGGGCACCGTATCTTTTTGTTATCTGCCGGAGGCCTTCCAAAAAACCGGGCTCAGGCAGTACCAGGCCCATATTGCCCGCTACGGGCTCCACTATTACGGCAGCAATATCCGCCGGGGCTTGTGCAAAGAGTCTTTCTACTGAATCCAGGTCATTATAGCGAGCCACCAGGGTATGCCGGGCAAAGGCTTCGGGCACCCCGGGACTGGTCGGCACTCCTGCGGTCAATAATCCTGAGCCGGCCTGTATTAGAAAATGATCAGCATGTCCGTGATAACAACCCTCAAATTTAACGATATGGTTCCTGCCGGTAAAAGCCCGGGCCAGGCGCACCGCACTCATGGTGGCCTCGGTTCCGGAATTTACCATGCGTACTTTTTCCACCGATGGTATGGCCTCACAAATTAATTGGGCCAGCTCTATTTCCTGTTCACAGGGAGCGCCAAAGCTGCTGCCTTTTTCCGCGGCTTCACAAATAGCCTGTACCACCTGGGGATGGCTGTGTCCTAAAATCAGTGGTCCCCAGGAGCAGACATAATCTATATACTCATTGCCATCCACATCATAAATCTTGGAACCGTGGCCCTCCTTGATAAATAGAGGATTGTTTCCCACGGCCTTAAAAGCTCTGACGGGACTGTTTACGCCCCCGGGAATATATTCCCGGGCCCTGGCAAAAAGTTCGATCGACCGCTCTGTTCTCATAGTACTCCCTTTCTCGTTCTCGCAGGCATGGACGCAGGCATGGGGACAGTTCTCTTGCCTACTACCATATGCTCAAAAATACTGCATGCTTTCTTTTTTTAATTCTCTACTACTTCTTATTATAATGTATTTTCCTATCCCTGTTTGCAAAGAAATTTCCTCAATGATTTCCGCCAAGCGTTCTTCATTCTTTACATGAATCATGGAGAAAATGCTGTAATCAAAATCAGGCGGAACTTCCCGGATATAGCAATGGCTGATTTCTTTATAGCCGGCCATTATCTTCCCGGCCCGGTCAGCTTGTTCTTCATTCTCGAGCTTCCACGCCACCATGGCGTTTACCGCAAACCCGGCCTGGCGATGACGCAGGACGGCTCCCATCCTTCTTAAGAATCCTTTTTCCCGGAGTTTCTTTACGCGAAGAACAATTTCTTCTTCGCTGAGCTCTAATCTCTCCGCCAGGTTCTTATAGGGACGCGATTCCAGGGGAATATCCCCCTGCAAAAAGCGCATTATTTCTCTGTCAGTACTATCATAGGGCATCAGTCTCACTCATTTCAAAGGAAACTTTTATCTTATATACCTGCTTCGCCGGCATACTAATTACTTCTATTCCGGCATCATTTTGCAGGGATTTAAGTATCTGCATAGCTTCATCTTGCGAGGGAGCAGTCAGGGTAAACCACATATTGTATTCGTGGTCGCGAATATAATTATGGGTTACTCCTTTTTGCTGGTTGATTATCCCGGCCACTTCATCAATGCGCTGCTCCGGTACCTTGCAGGCACAAAGGGTGGAATAGAAACCCAGGCTTCTGGCATCCATTATTCCCCCGATTCGCCGAATTAAGCCGCTTTTTTTCATAGCCTGAATCCGGGCTATGACTTCATCTTCATCCAGATTTAAACTCTTGGCCACATCACGGTAGGGCGAGGTAGTCAAGGGAAAATCTGCCTGCAATATATTTAATATTTCCCGATCAGTCCTGCTTAATTCATTCATCTCTTTCATCTCTTTCTGGCATCCGGGGGCTGGTAAAGGCACCACTCATCTTCGGCCATGTAATCTCCGTTGCTGTAGTAATAGGCGCGGGCGCGGCAGCCTCCGCATTTGTCTTTATAGTCGCAAATACCGCATTTGCCCTTGTAGTCCATGGTTCTCAGCTCCTGCAGCATGGGGTTTTCCGCCCAGATGCGGTCAAAGGCTTGCTCTTTCACATTGCCCAGGGCTATGTCCAAATAGGCACAGGGCTGTACATCACCCCGGGGGCTTATAATGCAATAAGTGATTCCTGCCAGGCAACCCCGGGAAAAGCGCAGGGAAAGCCCCTTCTTCTCCCCGATGCGCATGAACTGGGGGGCGCAGGTGGGCTTCAGCTCTATGGGGATTTTCTTTTGTTTGTCCATCAAGCGGGCAATGGTCTTCTCATATTCGGCCACGCGCAGGGCTTCTTCTTCTATATCGGCTCCTCTGCCGGTGGGTACGAGGAAAAAGACATGGTAAGCCATGGCTCCTATTTCTATGGCAAAGTCGCAGATGGCTTCCAGTTCGTCTACATTCCAGTCCATTACGGTGGTATGGACTTGAAAAGGCAGGCCGGCGTCTTTTAGGTTCTGCATCCCTTCGCAGGTGA
Organism: Syntrophomonas wolfei subsp. wolfei str. Goettingen G311; assembly: GCF_000014725.1. Taxonomy (GTDB): domain Bacteria; phylum Bacillota; class Syntrophomonadia; order Syntrophomonadales; family Syntrophomonadaceae; genus Syntrophomonas; species Syntrophomonas wolfei. The sequence continues at coordinate 790,858 of NC_008346.1, read as the reverse complement.
GCTGGAAAGCGTTGTCCAGCTTGCGAAAGGCATTGTTCTTGGCGGGATTGAGACTGTCCAGGCTGACCCCGGCGGCCATAAATCCGGCTTTTTTTAGCTTTTGGGCTACTTCCGGGCTTATGAGGCTACCATTGGTTCCCATAACTACCCTTAAGCCTTGCCGGGTGGCATATTGCCCGAGTTCAAAGATATCGGGGCGCATCAAGGGTTCTCCGCCGCTGAAAATCATTATGCGGAAACCGGCTTTTTTTATTTCTTCAATGAGTTTTTTGGCCTGCTCCGTGCTAAGCTCGTCCTCGAGCCGGGCCCCTGCATCCCGGTAACAGTGGTCGCAGAACATATTGCATTGGTTGGTGGTGTTCCAGGATACCAACATATTAAACCCTCCTCCGGGAGAATAATCAATATGGGTGTTACACCATACTTCGCTAAAGTCGTTTGTATATTTTTACATCTCATATGCATTATCCAACAAAAATATTTAAGCAGTGGAATCAATTTTTCCCTTACAGCTTTTGCAAAACCCGGGCGGCGTCTTTGGCAAAGTAAGTTATTATCAAATCAGCTCCGGCTCGTTTTATGGAGGTAAGGGCTTCCATCATTACGCGCTCTTCATCCAGCCAGCCGCAAGCAGCGGCAGCCTTTATCATGGCATACTCCCCACTGACATTATAGGCAGCCGTAGGGTAGGCAAATTTTTCTTTGACGGCTTTTATTACATCCAGATAGGGTAAAGCCGGTTTAACCATCACTATGTCGGCTCCTTCTTCGATGTCGAGAGCTACTTCACGCAGGGCTTCCCGGATATTGGCTCCGTCCATCTGGTAGCTTTTGCGATCCCCGAACTGGGGCGCGGAGTCGGCCGCATCCCGGAAGGGTCCGTAAAAGCTAGAGGCATATTTGGCGGCATAGGCCATAATGGGAATATCTTTATAGCCATTATCATCCAGTTCTTTTCTTATATATCCGATTCTTCCATCCATCATATCAGAGGGGGCTATAATATCACAACCGGCCCGGGCATGAGACAGGGCTTCCTGGGCCAGTAAACCCATGGTGGCGTCATTATCTACCACGCCTTTTTGGTCAATAAGCCCGCAATGGCCGTGGTCGGTATACTCACAAAGACAGACATCGGTGATTACCAGCATTTCCGGGCAGATCTTCTTTATGAGCCGGGTTGCTTCTTGTACTACTCCATTGTCCTGGTAGGCGGAGCTGCCCACACTGTCTTTATGTTCGGGCAGGCCGAAGAGGAGCACGGCGGGAATCTTCAGTGAATCTATCTCCTTTATCTCCTCGGGCAAGCGATCTACGGAGAACTGAAAAACTCCGGGCATGGAGTTAACTGGTATTTTTTTGTCCTGGCCGTAAATAACGAAAAGTGGATAAATGAAATCGCTGCTGCGCAAAGTGGTTTCGCGCACCATGCGGCGCAGGGTTTCGCTGCTGCGCAATCTTCTCATCCGCTGTATAGGAAATCCCATTTCTACCGCCCCTCCTTTATTATTTTTAGTTGTACAAAATATTGATTCTATTGCATGAAGTTATTAATATTCATTGACTTGTATAAATATACCGCTCCAGCGTCCTTAATAGCGACCGAAGGGAGCATCAGTTGTGCCCGACAGGGCGCTACGCATGGGAACACCTGCGGCTTGTCTCACGGCTCAAGGGGTACCGCGCTAATCTCCCGTCCATGGAGGCAACCTTAATAGTGACACCCGCAGGGTGGAACATCAGGCGTACCCGGAGGGTGAAGCGCTCTCGCGACATCCTGTCGCTCGCCCCCTTTCGCCTGCTCGCCTTCGCCGGGTGTTGCATCCATGCTTCGCCAACGCTCGCTTTGTATATTTATGCAAGCCTTATGCAACTAAAGGGGTTTTTACCCGTTACCCTTACCCCTTACCCCTCACTTCATTTCAGCTTGCGTCAGATAGCAGGCGGGGTCTTCGGCCCAGAGGTCATCATAGACCGCGCGGGCCCGAATACGGCAGCCGGAGCAAAGGGATTTGTAACTGCAGTCCCCGCACTTGCCTTTTACATGCTTTTCTTTTTCCCGCAGCTTTATCATCAACTCGTCATCCGAGGTCCAGATTTCACTGAAGGGTTTTTCTCTGATATTACCCACGGTGTAGTCCTGCCAGAACTGGCAGGGGTGTACATTGCCGCGGGGGTCGATATTGGCAAATTTGGTTCCGGCGGAACAACCGCCGTGCATCTGCAATAATTGTTCTATTTCTTCCTGGCGCTCGGGCTGCTGTTCTTTTATATAATTCAGCAGGAAGATGCCGTCAGCATGGTTATCGGTGGTCAATATCTCCACTTCTACCCCTTTTTCATAGAGTTCAATGGTTTTTTTACTGACCAGTTCCAGTATATCGCGTTTTTCCCCGATGCTGGTGTCCATATCGGCCATTTCCCGTCCACGCCCGGCATAAACCAGGTGATACATGCAGAAGCGGGGTATGCCTTCTCTTTCGATAATTTCGAATATCTCCGGCAAATCGTCCTGGTTATACTTGTTGACCGTAAAACGAATGCCCGTCTTGACGCCGTTATTGAGGCAAGCCTTGATTCCCCGCAGGGCATCAGCAAATGCTCCGGGACGGTTTCTGAACTCATCGTGGGTGGCCGGAGCCCCGTCTATACTAATACCTACATATTGAAAACCAGCCTTTTTTATCTTACGGGCCACTTCATCATCGATCAGGGTGCCGTTAGTGGAAATCACCGGCCGCAAACCTTTTTCCGCCGCCATTTGTCCCAGCTCGAAGATATCCTGCCGTATCAGGGGCTCGCCCCCGGAAAAGAGCAGTACCGGAACTTTCATCGCGGCTAGGTCGTTAATCATCTCCCGGGCTTCTTCCGTGCTCAGTTCGTCCTGGTACTTGCGGTCTTCGGCTTCTATATAGCAGTGCTTGCAGCGCAGATTGCAGCGGTTGGTCATGTTCCAGACCACCAGGGGCCGGTTGCGGTCCGAAAACTGCAAAAGCTGGGGAGGCACAGTGCCTTCATGTCCGCTGTATTTGATTACTTCGGAAACGGTGGCCGTTCCGCAGAGCAACTTGGTGCATCCTATCATAATAATTCTCCCTCCCTAAGACTTAAAGGTCTGCCAATATGGCTTCCAGCAATCCATTAATGGTGTACTCTTGGGCCAGGATATCAACATTAAAACCGTTTTCCCTGGCGGTGTCGGCGGTTACCGGACCGATACAGGCTACCTTGACCTTTCCTTTTAATCCGGCGATGTTCTCCGCCCCGATTATTTTAACAAAGTTGCTTACAGTTGAGGAACTTGTAAATGTTAGATAATCCATATTTCCGGCAATTATATTCTTCAGGGTGGCCTGGCTAACCTGGCTGGCAGCAATGGCCTGGTATAAATATATTTCGTTGACATGGGCTCCCCAGCGGCGCAGGGTTTCGGGCAAAATGCTCCTGGCTCCCCGGGCCCGGGGGAGGAGAATCCACTGCCCGGGCTTGATTCGATCTCTTAATTCCTTAAGGATGCCTTCCGCCCGGTAATCTTCCGGTACGACATCCACCCGTAATCCTCTGTTCAGCAGTTTATCGCGGGTAGCAGGGCCGATAGCGCCCAGTTTTATACCTTGCAAATCCCGGATATCCAACCCGGCCTGCCGGCTCTCGGCAAAAAATATATCCACTGCATTGATGCTGGTAAATATTATCCATTCATACTGGCCAATATTCTTAAAGGCATTATGCAAGGCTGCCAGGTTCTTCTCTTTTTCTATTTTAATGGAGGGAAATTCTATGGCCTGCCCTCCCAGGTCTCTGATTCTTTCCACCAACTGGCTGGCCTGGGCGCGGGCGCGGGTTATGACTACTCGTTTTCCCCAGAGGGGTTGGCTTTCCAACCAGTTCAACTCTTCCCGTAGCTTCACTACTTCCCCTACCACTATAACGGCAGGAGGTTGAAAACCGCTTTCCTTTACCCGTTTAACGATATTTTCCAGGGTACCGCTTAAGACCTGCTGCTGGGGAAGGGTTCCCCACCTTATTAAAGCTACAGGGGTGCTGGGCTCCCGACCGTGGCTGATTAAATTATCACAAATGAACTCCAGGTTCTCGACTCCCATCAGAAAAACCAGGGTGCCGATGCCGCTCGCCAGCTCCTGCCAATGAATGGAGCTTTCCTGCTTACCGGGCTTCTCATGCCCGGTAATTATAGCCAGGCTGGAAGTGGCATCCCGGTGGGTTACCGGTATTCCGGCATAGGCTGGTACGGCGATGGCCGAGGTAATCCCGGGTATCACTTCGAATCTATGGCCTCGCTCCTTCAGATACAGGGCTTCTTCGCCGCCCCGGCCAAAGAGGAAGGGGTCGCCCCCTTTCAAACGGGCTACTATTTTGCCTTGAGCGGCTTTTTCGGCCAGCAGGGCGTTGATTTCATCCTGGGACAAGGCGTGCCGGGATGAGGCTTTGCCAACATAAATGAACTCGGCGTCCGGATCGGCCATGGATAGGATTTCATCTCCCACCAGCCGGTCATAGACTACTACTTCGGCTTTCTCCAGTACTCGTTTGCCTTTCAGGGTGAACAAGCCGGGGTCTCCGGGTCCGGCCCCGATAAGGTACACCAGTCCTTTTTTCTCCATATATCATCATCTCCCAAGAAAGTGAGGGGTGAGGGGTGAGGAGTGAGGAGTTATTACCTCTGCACCCGCTTACTCACTTATCAACATTAAATTATCTGTGACCCCACTGCAAAAACCTCAATTGTTGCAGAAGGGTTGCATAAATATACAAAGCGAGCGTTGGCGAAGCATGGATGCAACACCCGGCGAAGGCGAGCAGGCGAAAGGGGGCGAGCGACAGGATGTCGCGAGAGCGCTTCACCCTGCGGGTACGCCTGGTGTTCCACCCTGCGGGTGTCACTATTAAGGTTGCCTCCCATGGACGGGAGATTAGCGCGGTACCCCTTGAGCCGCGAGACAAGCCGCAGGTGTTACCCATGCGAAGACTGCGAGCGGTATATTTATACAAACCTATGAATATTAACAACTTTTTGTAGTTGAACCCCATCATTTCCTAGTTTCACATAGAATGGCGGCTCCGCCTTGCTGCAGGAGGCTGCGGGCGAGCTCACGCCCGGCTTCTTCGGCCTCCGGCGGGGAACAATCGCTGGAGCCGCTATATTTTTCTTTTCCGTCCAGGGAGGCAATAAGTCCCCGGATATGGAGCTGTCCTCCCTGCAACTCGGCCAGGGAAGCCACCGGCACCTGGCAGCCTCCTCCCAGCTCGTGCAGAAAACCTCTTTCTGCCTGGCCGGCGAGGAAGGAATCCTGGTGGTTTATTCTGCTTAAGAGCTTTAAAACATCCTGCTCATCTGACCGGGCTTCCACTGCTATCATTCCCTGCCCTACCGCCGGCAGAACCAGGTGAGCCGGGAGATAATCGCTTATCATCTCTTCCAGGCCCAGTCTTTTGACTCCGGCACAGGCCAGAATGATTCCATCCAAATCCTGTTCTTTCATTTTCCGGATACGGGTCTCGACATTACCCCGCATATCTACCAGCTGCAGGTCCGGACGCCAGGCTTTGAGCTGGGCGATGCGGCGCAGGCTGGAGGTTCCTATTAGCGCAGCCTGGGGCAAGTCCGCCAGGCTATAGTTTTTGTGCGAGAGCAAAACATCCCGGGGGTCTTCCCTTTCCAGCACGGCTGCTATACATAAGCCGGGCGGCAACTCCGAGGGCAAATCTTTCATACTGTGAACAGCGATATCTATTTCTCCGTCCAGTAGTTCTTTTTCGATTTCTTTAGTAAAAAGCCCCTTATCTCCTATTTTGGAAAGGGCTACATCGAGTATCTTATCACCGGTAGTTTTGATGGTCTTTATTTCCACCTTGAGATCAGGTATGGAGCTTTCCAGGAGGGAGGCCACATGCCGGGCCTGCCATAAAGCGAGTTGGCTACCCCTGGTTCCCAATCTCAAATTTCTCATATTTTTCATACTCCTCATTGTCTATTTGCAGGGCGAAGAGCTTTTTTGCCACTTCGGCATAAAGATGCCCCTGCTGGGTGGCGGCTAGCTCTCTAAGATTCACCATGGGGAAATGCAGGATTTGATTAACTATGGAATTGGCCATGGAGGCTATTATGTTCTGCTCCTGTTCCGATAGTTTCCCCAAGCGGTTGCAGGCCCTTCTTATCTCATTTTCTTTGATAATTTCCCCTTTTTGCTTAAGGGCTTTTATTACCGGGACTACATAAAGACTGCCCAGCCAATCATTAAATTTCTCCAACTCATCAAGTATTATTTTCTCGGCATCCTGAATCACGCTCTGCCTTTCCTCATAGCCGGCATCCACTACATTTTCCAACTGGTCAATATCATAGAGGAACACGCCGGGAATATCTTTTAAAGCCGGGTCGATATCCCGTGGGACCGCAATATCTATCATTATTATTTTTCGACCCTGGCGGGATTCCAATACCTGGCGGCAGTTATCCTCCCTGAGCACATAGTGGTTGGCGGCTGTACAGCTTATTACTATATCCGCCTGGCTCAATTCAGTGGGCAGTTGGTTAAAATATACCGCCCTACCGTTAAAGTTTTCTGCCATCTTTACCGCTTTATCATAGGAACGGTTGGAAATAATAACCGACTTTAGTCCGTTGGACATTAAATAGCGTATGGTGGTTTCACTCATTTCCCCGGCCCCGGTTACCAGGACGCTTTTATTGTCTAAATCACCCAGTATCTGGCGGGCCAATTCCACCGCAGCATGGCTTACGGAAAACGGATGCCGGTCAATGTCGGTATCCGTTCGTACTTTTTTGCCCACATAAATGGCTCTCTGAAACAGAGCGTTAAGCACTCCATCAGAAGCACCGGCTTCCATAGCGTTTAGATGGGCCTCTTTGACCTGACCCAGTATCTGGGGTTCGCCCATAATCATGGAGTCTAAACCGGAAGCCACCCGGAAAAGGTGCAGGATGGCATCATAACAATTGGGCTGGTAGAGATATTTTATCAAATCTTCTTCATTCATATGGGCATATTTGCTCAGGAAGGTTTCTAAAGCTTCAAAGCCTTTTTGAATATCCTTCGCGGTAGCATAAACTTCCGTACGGTTGCAGGTGCTAAGTATAACGGAGGCTTCCAAATCCGCATGGCTCTTTAGTTCCTGGTAAGCCTGCACTAGCTCTGCTCCGCAGATGGAAAACCTCTCCCGCACCTCTACCGGAGCTGTTCTATGATTTAATCCCGCCAGGAGGACATACATGCTTCAATTCGCTCCCTTGCCTTATCTTTTTCCCCAGCCTTGAGTAAATCCAGTACCTCAGAATAGACCAGGTTCTCAAATATCTTCTTGCGCACAGTAATATCAGGAACCTTTTCTTTTATCTCTTCCCTGATTTCCCCCATTATTTCGACAAATTCCCCATACGCGGGGCTAATGGTATTTTCCAGTTCTTCCCGCAGCCTCCGGGCAAAAAAAGGGCTCTTCCCTTCGGTGGAAATAGCCAGTACCAGCGAACCGCGACGGACAATGGACGGTACATAAAAGTCACAATTAGGGGGGTCATCAACGGCGTTGATCAGTACCCCTGTTTTACGGCAGGCTTCTACTACGGCCTGATTCACGCTATTATTATCCGTGGCGACAAAAGCCAGAAATACTCCCTGCAGGTCACTTTCGCAAAAGTCCCGGGCTTGCCACTGGATAATGCTCTGCTCGGCCCACTCTTGTATCCTTGCGCGGGCTTGCGGGCTTACTACCCGAATATTCATGCCATAATCCAGTAGATTTTCAATTTTCCTTTCCGCAACCTGCCCTCCACCGACAACCAAGCCGGTTTTGGCCTTTAAATCCAGGTAGATAGGAAATAGTATGGCCCTCAACCCCTGTTTCGTTAATATAAACTTTAAACTCACTTTCCTTCGGTAGTTGTTGTCCCTATCTGGGGGGATTATTAAAAAGAGGTCTGAAATCAGACCCCTTATTTATCCTTTTTCTCTTCCAGTTCTTCGAAATCCTCTTCTTTGGCTTTTCTGAAGTTCTGTAAGGCACTTCCCAGTGACTTGCCTACTTGAGGCAATTTCCCCGGTCCTACAACTATCAAAACAATAACCAGTATCAAAAGTAATTCCCATGGTCCGAAGTTTCCAATAAAGCCGAACAAAGTGCTCCCTCCTTTGTCTCTTACTGTTTTACTATTTTTTCTGATATCTTTCTGGAGAAATGTATATTATCACAGGTGATAAAATGCCTGTCCCTTCCTCCACGCTTAGTGCTATTATGACAAAAAGCATTTCCTTTGTAAAGCAGAACAAAATCCCATAACAACGCCATATCTAGCTTTCATCTACTGTAGCTTGCTCCTCGCCTTCTTTCTCCTCTTCAGGCTTTCTGGGCTGTTCTTCCCTTTCTGGTTCGGGCTCTCGGGGTTCTTCACTCTCTTCCTCTTCGGTTTTTTTCCTCGGTTTGGCCATTTTAGCCACGATTATGCTTACTTCATATAAAAAGTATACGGGTCCGGCCATCAGCATCTGGGAGATGGGGTCCGGTCCGGGGGTAAGGGCGGCGGCAATTACTACTATGGCTAAAAGGGCATACTTTCTGTTTTTGCTTAAAGTTTCGGCTTTAATAATTCCGAATTTGGCCAGGAAAAATACTACCACCGGCAGCTCAAAGACCAGGCCAAAGGGAATGGTAAAGGCGGTTACAAAGGAAACATAGCGTTCCACAGTAAACATGTTTTCCAGACTGGGTCCCTGCATATAAATAAAGAACTTTAGAACCAGGGGAAGTATGCCAAAATAGGAAAAAAGAATCCCGGTGGAAAAGAGCAGAACGCTTACCGGAAGCAGTACATAAACATATTTTCTCTCTTCGGGATAGAGGGCAGGCTTGAAAAAACGCCAGATAGCCCAGGCTACCACCGGAAAGGCCAGAGCAAAGCCCGCATAAAAGGCCAGTTTAAGCTTTATAAAAAATGCTTCGGTTACACCGATTACTACCAATCCTTCGCCTAAACCAGACAAGGGGGAAATAATTACGGACAGTATCTCTTCGTTATAGTAAAAACAAAAGACTGCCGCTGCTATAATAGCAATAATGCTTATTATCAAGGACTTGCGCAGCTCTTCCAGGTGCTCAATTATGGTTTGTTTTTCTTCAGGGGTTAAATCCTTTAGTAACGCCACAATTTCGCCTCTACTTCCTAAAACTCACGAGCGAGAATAAAATCAGCGATATTATAGAGATTCTTTTTCACCGGCAGTTCGGGCAGGAAGGCCAGTTGTTTTTGGGCTTTGCGCGCGAAATGCCGGGTTATATAATAAGAATAGTCTATGCCATCGGTATCGATAATAATATCAATAATTTTTCCGGTTTCATTCCGGCAGGCTTCGGGTGAAGCCAGTAGCTGAGCGAGCTCTTCCCGCCTGGGACTATATCTTAAAGCATAGAGGGTGGGCAGGGTAATTACCCCTTGCTTGATATCGCTTCCCGTGGGTTTGCCCAAAACCTGTTCATCCGCGATAATATCGAGGATATCATCAGTAACCTGAAAGGCCATTCCCAGGTAATAACCATAATTCCTCAAAGCCCTGACTTCTTGCTCCGGAGCATTGGCTATCATGGCTCCCAACTGACAGCTGACGGAAATCAACAAGGCCGTCTTCCTTTCAATTCTGCGCAGGTAATTCTTAAGCCCCAGCTTGACATTATAGCAGCTCATCATCTGAATTATTTCGCCTTCACATATTTTCATACTGGCTTCGGCTAGTACATCTACCACATTGCTGCGCTCGTAAGTGGCAATTAAAGACAAAGCCCGGGCAAAGATAAAATCCCCGGCATATATGGAAACCCGGTTTCCCCAAGCGCTTTTCACAGTTTCCGTTCCTCTCCGGGTTTGGGAATTGTCGATAACATCATCGTGAACCAGACTAGCCATGTGAATGAGCTCCAGTCCTACTGCCAGGGGAATTACTTCCGTTAAATCATCCATATAAAAATGAGCCGACAGCAAGGCGAAAGCGGGCCGTAGTCTCTTGCCTCCAGCCTTAATCAAGTGTACCGCCGATTCATTAAGCAATTCTATTCGGCTGTCCAGCTTTTTGCTTAGCTCCTGCTCCAGCAGTTCCATTTCTGTAGATATGGGGTTAAAAAAATTGAAATTTGCCATATCGTTCCTCTTTTTAGCACAATCGTTTTTTATTATATAATTTAAGCTTAAATATTTCCAACTTATTTTTAAAAAGTGAGGAGTGAGGGGTCTCACTTGTCAACTTAATCACTTTTTAATCTGTCCAGCATAACGCTGAAACAAGTCATGGGGGATTTGCATGGCATCCAGTACCTTTCCTACCACGAATGATACCATGTCTTCTATAGTCCGTGGTTGATGGTAAAAAGCCGGCATTGCCGGGATAATGCTAACCCCCATTTCCGACAGGGTCAACATGTTTCTCAGGTGGATGGAATTTAGGGGTGTTTCCCTCGGCACCAAGAACAATGGCCTTCTTTCTTTCAACATAACATCGGCGGCTCTTTCCAGGAGAGTGCGGGAACTGCCCTGGGCGATAGCAGAAATACTGGCCATAGTGCAGGGTATCACTACCATGCTGTCACAGATAAAGGAACCACTGGCCGGAGCTGCGGCAATGTCTGAATTATCGTAAAAAAATATCTTCCCCGGAGGAAGATAGCGTTGCAAGCTAAGAGCCAGGGAGTCCTGACAATCCCAACCCAATTCCTGTTCCATGACAATTCGGGCGGCATCGCTGGTAATTAAATGAATTTCGCTATTATCTTGCTTCAGCAATTCTTCGAGCAGGCGCAGGGCATAAACTGCACCGCTGGCACCAGTCAAAGCTATAATATATCTCGGCACAAAATCCTCTCCCAAAGTCATAATTTGAAAAGTGAGGGGTGAGGGGTGAGGTTACTGCTGCTACATTTTACTATATATCATGCAATCGCCTTTACTCTCACTCACTTTTCATCAGTAGTTGTGACCCCCTGGCCATGGGTGGTTAGTTTGATATTGAACAGTTCAGTGGGACAAGAGACCTGTCCCCATGTCCCTCTCGGCAAGTCCGTCCACCGTCTTCCGTCTTTAGATTGGCCTGCTCTAAAGGAAAATATCCAGTAAGGCCATAATAAATATAATCAAGCCTACATAGTGATTTATTTTAAAAGAAGCAAAGTTAACCCGGCTTAGGTCACCGGGTTTTACAATCCCGTGTTCATAAATCAAAATAATCCCTACAAAAGCTACCCCAGCATAATATAATAAACCGAGATTAAGGATTAGTCCATTCAATAATAGAAGAACTATGGTAAAAATATGAAATATCGCAGAAAAAAGCAGAGCTCCCTTTATGCCGAAGCGGGCCGGAATAGAATACAAACCATTAGCCCGGTCAAATTCGATATCCTGACAGGCGTACATGCTGTCAAAACCTGCAATCCAACAGGCTACAGCCATCCCCAAAATAACCGGTTGCCAGTCCGGGGTTCCGGTTATGGCAAACCAGGCACCAACGGGGCCCAGGCCTATGGCCATCCCCAACAAGAGGTGGCAGCACCAGGTAAAGCGCTTGGTATAGGAGTATAGCCACAGGGCCAGAACTGCCAGTGGCGAAAGTTTTAAACAAAGGGGATTCAAACGAGAAGCAGAATAAAAGAGCAGGATGGTAAAAAAGAGCACCAAAAGCCATACCAGGGAAAGGGGCAGACGACCGGCTGCCAGAGTCCAGTCGGAAGTACGGGGATTGGCCCGGTCAATGTGACGATCAATAAGACGATTAAGACATAAGGCAGCAGTGCGGGCACTTACCATGGCTACGGTAATCCACAGCAACTGGGACCAGGTAGGCATGCCCTGAGCTGCCAGAAATGCTCCCAGGTAGGCAAAAGGTAAGGCAAAAAGGCTGTGGCCAAAGTCCACCATATTAAGAAATTCGCGGATCTTATTCAAAGCCGTATTCACTCCATCTTCTGCTTACCATTTCCTTTATTTCCGGGCTCATAACGATATCTTTCGGCCATTCCCGGCTATGTCCTTCGCTCATCCATTTTTTAGTAGCATCAATGCCCATTTTAGAACCTATCAGAGGCAGGGGGGCCGAGTGATCCAGTACATCCAAAGGCCCTTCTACTATCATGGTATCTCTTCTGGGGTCGACATTGTTAAAGACCTTCCACATTACTTCGGAGACATTCTGCACATTTACATCTTCATCTACCACGATTATGAACTTGGCAAACATCATTTGTCCCATCCCCCATAAGGAACTCATTATTTTACGCGCGTGTCCGGGGAAGGATTTCTTGATAGCCACCAGAACACAGTTGTGGAATACTCCTTCCATGGGAAGATGCATGTCTACAACTTCGGGAAGCTGCAGCTTTAAAAGAGGGAGGAAAATACGCTCGGTGGCCAGAGCCATGTAGCAGTCTTCCTGGGGCGGCTTGCCTACGATGGTGGTGGGGTAGACAGCGTTCTTTTTATGGGTGATGCATTTTACATGAAAAACCGGGTATTCATCGGCCAGGGAATAATAGCCGGTATGGTCCCCGAAGGGGCCTTCTATCCGGCGCTCGTAAGGGTCAACGTAACCTTCGATTACGATTTCGGCATCAGCCGGCACTTCCAGGTTTACGGTCTTGCATTTCACCAGCTCTACCGGTTTCTTGCGGATAAATCCGGCAAAAATAAGCTCATCAATATCCTTGGGCAGGGGTGCGGTTCCGGCATAAGTGATGGCGGGATCGCCGCCCAGAGCTACCGCTACTTCGGTGGCCTGCCCTCTTTGACAGTTTTTACGGTAGTTTTCGGCTCCGTCATGATGGGTGTGCCAGTGCATTCCGGTGCTCTGCCCATCAAAAACCTGCAAGCGGTACATGCCTACATTGCGCTTTCCGCTTTCGGGGTCTTTGGTATATACCTGGGGTAAGGTGATAAAACGTCCGGCATCCTCAGGCCAGCATTTAAGTACGGGAATTTTATCCAGCGATGGATTTAAGTCTACTACTTCCTGGCAGGCTCCACTTTTCACCATGCGGGGCAAAAAAGAGGATAATTGTGCCAGTTTGGGCAAGACCTTGACCTTGTCCAGCAATGATTGCGGAACGCTGTCGGCTATCTCCAACAGGCCCATAATTTCAGTGGCCAGATCATCCAATTTATCTACCTGCAGGCTCAGGGCCATTCTCTTTTCACTGCCAAAAGCATTAATGAGGACCGGCATATCGGAGCCTTTTACCTTTTCAAATAATAGGGCGGGTCCATAGTTTTTGCTTACCCTATCGGTAATTTCAGTAATTTCCAGTTCGGGATCAACTTCAACGCTAATTCGTTTAAGCTCCCCTTCGCTTTCCAATACCTGAATAAATTCCTGTAAGTCTTTATAGGCCATAGCCGTCCAACCTCCCTATTATTTACTTACACGGGGATGGGGGTTACGCGAGGGACGGTCCTTTGGTCAAACTCATATGACCAAAGGACCGTCCCCGTATCACCTGCCCCTGTCACCCCTTGACTCAACTATACCACTGCAACATTTTCTATGTTACATAGAAGCGAATGTACTTCATTAATAGCTGCTTCCAAATTGCTATTTACCATACGCTGGTACTGATTAATTATTTTATAGTTCCTTTCGGCTTCATGTATATAAACCAGCACTTCCTCGCGTGATATATCACAGTTCATTAATTCTATCGACATCCCTAGATTCAGTCCTAGTTGCCGGCAATTCTCCAGCAGGATTCCCTTCATTCCAGATAAGTGTCCGGCTGTCTCGAAAGCCGTAGCATAGATGGAACCCCGGGTTTTCTGCAAAACATCCTTATGAGCAGCCTGTAGTTTCCGTTCCATTACTTGACCTTCATTTATTTCAGCCATCATGACTGCAAAAAGGCCTACCAGTTTGTCCGCCCCGGCCTCAACTAAAAGCTTGAGCATGCGCCCAAACATATAATCACCGATTAGGATAGCAAACTGCAAATCCTGGTCGTATTTTTGTCCTTCTTTATCATCTTTTACCATACCATGAATGCTGTTGGCGAGATAAAGGGTTTTAAATATATTGGTCATGGAAATAGAAATACTTCTATCCAGACCCAGGTATCTATATACTATATAAACCAGGGGAGGTAGTTGATTCCAGGTAAAGTCTTCGTTAAGCATTTTAATATAGTTATAAATATCATCCCACCAGGGTAAAAGATTCTCTTTAAAGACCTTGTCTACATCTATAAGTTCAGTTCTAAGTTCCCTGGTAAAACTATATTTGATTCCCATTCTGTCCTCCTTAACAGCGGCAAGCCTGCCTGTACTTAGTACATTATACAGGATTGGCGGAATTCTTGCCCTGAAAATTTTTGTTTATTTTTATTTTTTGACGAAAGGGGATTTTGATGCCCCTGGTAAAAGATACATGGAAAATGAAAATTTTATTTTTTACTAGCAGGTATTTTGTTTTTTTCGCAGAAAGACATTTATAGAACCTTTATGTAGTTTTTTAATCTTTCTAACTACACTAATTAACCCGCTTTTTTACTTAGTTTTTTTTAAGAGGAGGTGAGCTGGACTTTTAGTAAAAGTTAATTCGGTTCTGACTTAGATAAAAAATTGGCAGAAATCAGCGATATAAATAGAAAATGTTCTGGTTCATGTCATGGTCAGACCGGGAAAAATCCGTTGTTTAAAGAAAGAAAAAATTTAAGGGGGAATACAAACAATGGCAGAGATTAATGAAGTAGTAGTAGTTGGTATGGCTAGAACTCCAATCGGAAGATATTTGGGTGGCCTGGCAAGCGTAAGGGCTAATGACCTGGCAATAATCGCCGCTAATGCAGCAATTGAAAGAGCTGGCGTCGATCCTGGGATTATCGATGAAATCGTAGGCGCCACTTGCCTGCATGCCGGCAATGGCTCCCTTCCGCCCCGTATTATTGGTATGAAAGTGGGACTGCCGGTTAGAAGCGGCTCCTGTATGGTAAGCCAGAACTGTGCTTCTGGTATGCGTGCCACGGAAATTGCCTGCCAGAACATTATGCTGGGCAAAACCGATATATCCCTGGTAACCGCAGTGGAAAGCATGTCCAATATCCCTTACCTGCTGCAACAGGCCCGCTCTGGTTACAGAATGGGCGATGGCAAAGTGCAGGATGCCATGCTGTCTGATGGTCTGGTATGTCAGCTGGCTGGAGGACACATGGGAATGACTGCGGAAAATATTGCCGAAAAATACGGTATCACTCGGGAAGAATGCGATGCCCTGGCTCTGACCAGCCACCAGAATGCGGTAAAAGCTGTTGACGAAGGTATATTCGATCGGGAAATCGTACCAGTAGTAATAAAGAGCAAGAAAGGCGACAAGGTTATTTCCAAGGACGAGCATCCCATCAGAGGAGCCAGCCTGGAAACCATGGCCAAGTTGCCCCCGGCGTTTAAAAAAGGCGGAGTAGTAACTGCGGCCAATGCTTCCGGCATCAATGACTGCGCAGCTGCTGCAGTATTTATGTCCAAAAAGAAATGCGAAGAGCTGGGACTGAAACCCTTGATGAAACTGGTTGGCATTTGCAGCGAAGGTGTCGATGCCAAAGTTATGGGACTGGGTCCGGCTGTAGCCATGCCCAAGGTTTTGAAACAAGCGGGCTGGAAATATGAAGATGTGGATTACTGGGAAGTAAACGAAGCCTTTGCTGCTCAGGTTCTGGGCGTAGTGCGCATGCTCAAAGAAGAAGCCGGCATTGAGCTGGACTTCAGCAAGACCAACCACAATGGTTCCGGAATCGGACTGGGCCATCCCGTTGGAGCTACTGGTCTGCGCATAATTGTCAGCATGTACTATGAACTGGAGAGACTGGGCCTCACCAAGGGCGGTGCTTCCCTTTGTGTTGGCGGCGGCTCCGCTATGGCTTCTCTCTGGACCAGAGATATATAAGTATAGTTATAAGTATAGTTACCTTACGGGACAGCGGCATCGCCGCTGTCCCTTTTAGCGACACAAGGGGACAGTTCTTTTGTGTTATCCCCACGTATCTCCCCTTCCCATGACAGGGAGACACAAGGGGACAGTTCTTTTGTGTTATCCCATGTATCTCCCCTTCCCATGACATAAAAGAAACTCCCTTATGCCACGTTTTCCCACAGAAAAGAACCGTCCTCTTGCCTCCGCATGGGTAACACCTGCGGCGTGTCTCGCGGCTTATGGAAATATGGAAATAGTAGGAGTCAGAAAATAAAATCAGGCCCTGCTTTATTTTTCAGCAAGGCCTGCTAATTATAAACCCAAGTCTTTTTTAAGTTACTTCGGTCTACTAAAATAGTATCCCTCCTACATATTTGCCACCAGGCGTTCCTCCGGCTGCTCCATCAACCCTCGTTTTACTTCCGATGCCTTCATATCGCCGGCACTAAACATTTCCGCCACATAGTTGCAGGCATCCCAGGGGTTAACTCTATCTCCGCAAGTAAATACATCAAGTGCCGCATATCCTAGTTCGGGCCAGGTGTGAATCGCCAGGTGAGATTCCGAAATTACAACTACTCCACTCACTCCCTGCGGGCTAAACTTGTGAAATACGAATTCTCTTATTTCAGCGCCAGCCTCTAAAGCAGCGTTGACCATGATATCCTCTACTTTCTTGACATCATTCAACACTTCAAATCGACATCCGTATATTTCAGCCAATACGTGACGCCCCAAAGACTGCAATAATGTCTCCTCCCTTCAGTTTTTATTTAAAAATCCCAGACCTCCTTCCTTAACTTAAAACGTACATGTAGAATTTTAGCATATTTCTGCTCCATGTCAATAAAACCGGGAAGTTTTTTTTGGCTGCTTTAAGGCCGGTAAAACCTGGCTTAGCCAATAATAATTTCTATGCAAAAAGCATTCCTGACTAGAAAGTCCCTCCTCCTCCCTCCCCCTGTCTGCCATCTGACGCCTAACAACCATTCTCCCTCCCCCCTCCGTCTTCCTCCCTCCTCCATTTTCCGTCTTCCGTCCTCCGTCTTCCGCCTTCCGTTATTATATGTTTGTTTTTGCTGGGGAGGAATAAATAGCTTTGTATAGAATTTCATAAGCTAGCGATTAGGAGGATTAGATATGAGATTTCGCGTTGTTTTACTGTTTATATTTCTATTAGTATTTTTTTACCCTAATGCCAATGATCTTGCTCTAGCTGCTGAAAAGCAGGAAAAGAAGGCGATCATTCTGGTAATGGACTACATTGATGTTGCCGATCTTTGCCAGGCCGATACCCCCAACTTGCACCGCCTGGTGACCAAAAGTGGTACTGCTCTTATCAATATTAGAACGAAGAGCAGGTTGCCCTCCAGTTCATACCTTTCCCTGGCCAGCGGTACCCGGGTAGGCAGCATCCCCAATAGTGAATTCTCTTTTAATAGCAGTGAAGAGGTAGGAGAATTGCCCAATATTTTTATTGATAGGAATTCTCCTCCTTCGGCAGGAAAACTTTATCAGCTCTTTACCGGTTTACTTGCGCCTCCGGAAGGTCTGGTTAATTTATATATAGAACCTCTGAAAAAATATGCCGGCAAGCATAATCCTTCTTTTACCCCCGGGCAATTAGCTGCTTTAGCGGAAGACTGCGGCCTCAAAACTGCCGCCCTGGGCAATGCAGATACTATAAATTCGAAGGATCGAAGTATAGTGCTCCTGGCCATGAATGAAGCCGGGCAGGTTTATGAAGGTGACGTCAGCGCCAACCTCCTGGAAAAAGATAAACTGAGCCTGGCCGGAGTCCGCAGCCAGCAACAGATTCTTCTTGATAAAATTGATGATTCTTTGCAAAAAGCCGATATAATATTTGTTGATTTGGGTGATAGCAGCCGGGTGGAAAAAAGCCGGCTAAACTGTGCTGATGAGGTACTGGTCCAACATCGTAAGCATGCCATAGAACGTAATGACGAACTATTGGGGCGACTGCTGCCCAGGCTGGACTTGCAAAAAACTATGCTGGTCATTCTGGTGCCCAATCCCCACAAGGATATGGTTCTGGCAGGTAATTTCGGTTTAACCGCGTTTATTATGTACCAGCCTGGAAATGAAGCGGGCCTTTTAACTTCTTCTACTACCCGGCGCAGTGGTCTGGTAAACAGTTCTGACTTTTTGCCCAGTATCCTGGCTTTTTTTAATCCTGAAAGCATATATCAGAACAGCAGCATGAAAGTTGTCCCGGCGACGGATAACAGCCTGGAGAAACTGGAAGGAGATCTGGGCTTTTTCGTACGATTGAGGGCGGCTAGATCTCCCCTGCACTATAGTTTTGTTGCCCTGGCTTTTCTCAGCATTATTGGGGTGGCTTGCCTGGCCTGTAATATAAGAACTAAGTGGAAGTCTTTTTGGCTCTTTTTATTTTATACCGGCCTCAGTATGCCTCTGGTTTTTATGTTTTTAAGCTATTCTTCCTATCCTTCGGTAAGTTGGAATATAATTATGGCATTGGCGGCTTCGATGCTCCTGGCCCTTCTCCTCCAGCTCATTTTCAGGTCTTCGGCTAATGCCCTCCTCTTTCTTACGGCGACAGTGGCTTTATTGACCCTGGTGGACGGCCTCCGGGGTTCTCCGCTGATGCTCTTGTCTCCTCTGGGTTCTGATGCAATAGCAGGAGGAAGGTTTTATGGTATAGGTAACGATTACATGGGAATATTAATCGCCTCTTCCGTAATTGCCCTCAGCCTGCTCTTAGCCAAATTGAGACTGAGCAATAAAGGCAGGGCGCTAATCGCGCTACCCTCTTTGTTGTTGCTGTCTTTTACCATAGGTCATCCTGCATATGGCGCCAATGTGGGCGGGCTTATCACCGCTCTGGTCACCACCGGCGTACTGGTGATATATTTGCTGGAACAACGATTGCACTTTAAACAATTGCTGATTATCGGAGGAATGGCGGTGCTGGGGGTATTGCTTACGGCTTTCCTTGACAGCTGGCTTAATCCCAATCCTTCCCATGCCGGAAAAACCATTAAACTTCTGATTAGCAATGACCCCGGCATCTTCCTTTCCATAATCCGCACTAAGCTGGGCATTCTGGGCAGCACCATCTATCATTCTGCTTGGAGTGTTGTTTTACTGCTGGGTATCATTGTGCTGGCCTCTATCTGGCACAAAAAACCTATAATGGCTTTGAAAGAAGCAAAACCTGAAGTACTACCGGTTAGCAATACCCTCCTTATTGCTGCGGCAACTGTCTTCCTGGTTAATGATACCGGAGTAATCGCGGCGGCACTTGTCTTCCTTTACCTCCTATCCTATCTGGGAATATTGCTGGCTGGAGAAGGGGGGGACACAGGGGGACAGTTCTCTTGTGCTCCAAGGAGCACAAGAGAACTGTCCCCCTGTGTCCCAGCGTCTCCCTCTGTCCCCAAAAAGATAATAATAGGGGGATTGATACTGGCCTGTGTTTTCGGCTGCGCCAAACCCGTGCAGGCTGCGGAGACGGAAAGGAAGCCGGAACCCGGGCGAGTTATCATCTACATGATTGATAAATTGAGTATAAATGATTTAAGTCCTAAAACTACTCCCTATCTCTGGAAATTGCAAGAGCAAGGGGGAATTGGCCTGTTGAACACGATTACCGGTGGGGAGCGTACCAGTAAAAACGGCTGCTGTACCATATCAGCGGGAAAACTGGCGGTGGGCAGCAGCAATGCTCATTTAAACTATGAAGCCGGGGAAGTCCTGGAGGAAGAACTGGCGGCGGATATTTTCGCGCGCAATACTGGCTTTGTTCCTGAAAAAGATGATATTTTGATTAGCAGCATTAACGTCATTGAGAAAAACAATAACCAGAGAAACCTGGGGCAGGCAGGTAGATTGGGAGACAGTATTCATGCTCTGGGTTTAAAGACTGCGGTTATCGGGAATTCTGACCGCCCGGGCTATCCCAACCGCCCAGGCTGCCTGCTATTGATGGATTCCCGGGGTATAGTTGACAACGGTGCCATTGGCCCCCAAATGTGCCGCCCGGGCGGCTTTAATGAAAGCCTGCTTCCCTTGCAAAGTGATTATGATAAAATGCATGAACAATTCTCGATTCTCCGCGATGATAATGATGTAATCCTAATGGAGTTCGGTGACCTGTCGCGCTTGGAATCCATGTATTCTTCCTTTTCCCCGGCTCGCTACCAGGAGGAGCGCAAAAATATCCTGCAGCGCATCGATGGCAGTATCAGCCAAATCCAGGGGGAACTGCCTCCCGGGGATAATTGTATTTATATTATAAGCCCCAGTCCCTCTAGAAACTCTTATATTCCCAGTGCTCTATTGACGCCCATAATAATAATAAAGCCCGGTTTTGAGGGGACTCTTACCAGCTATTCCACTCGTCGTACGGGAATAGTGTTGACCAGCAGCCTGCAGAATTCCATTCTTAACTGTCTGAATCCGGAGAGAAAAGAAAATATTTTTGCCACAGCTGCCAATGATAGTTTCCAGCAGCTTAAAAGACTAAATCACCGGGAAGTTTTTAATTATGTGTATCAACCTATTATTTTATCCTTATTCATCGGCTTGATCCTGCTTCTATTACTGCTGGCCTGCTGGCTCTCGCTTCGTTCCCCGGATAATCCCTTGCGGCTTCCTATTCTAGGCTTCATTCTATGCCTCCCCTGGTCTATGCTGTTAATCGGCCTGTTTACATTCACCCGGCCTCTGTATTTTTTTCTGCTCTTGCTCTTATTAAACCTCTTATTGACTATTGCCGGCTTCTTACTGGCTCGAATCTTGAGATTAAATCCCCTGTTTTTAATTATTTCTGGCACTATTATAACCATTGCCTGGGATCTGATAAGCAAGGGCAGCTTGATAGCCAATTCGGTCATGAGCTACCGGGTTATCAGCGGTGCGCGCTATTACGGGCTGGGTAATGAATATATGGGGGTTCTTATAGGAGCTACTATTGCCCTGGCTACCTTAATATTCAGCAAATCATTCACTTCCAAAAAACGCCTGGTATTAGCTTTTATTTTCGCCGCCATCATTTTCCTGATAGCCTATCCCTTGTTCGGTATTAATGTGGGAGGGGCCATTACTGCCAGTATCGGCCTGGGTTACAGCTACCTGGCATTTAACCAGGGCTATATCCGGATTAGCTGGAAAAAGATAATAGTCCTTCTGCTTCTGACGGCTCTGCTCTTGCTGCTTATGGCCCTCATTGACCTGAAGCAGCCGCTGGAAGTGCAATCTCACCTGGGGCACAGCATTGCGCTTATTATGAACGGAGGTTGGGTTGAGATTATAAATATCATTAGCCGTAAAGTACAAATGCAACTCAGGGTAATCAGCTATGGGGGTTGGGGATGGATTCTCCTGGCTGGCATGTTGGCCGTTGGCTTTTTGCTCTTCCGGCCCCGCCGCCGGATAAAGGCCTACAGTGAAAGACAACCGCTGATACTTCAGGGACTACGGGGAATACTGCTTTCATCCATGGTGGCAATTATCTTTAATGACTCGGGGATCACGTCCGCGGCCAGCATGTCTCTTTACTTCGCGGTTCTTTTCATCTATTCCCTCGGCCTGGAACCGGCCCAGAACGAGAAGCAGGCTTGAACTAACGGCGGTTTCAAAATATAATGGTATTTTAGGAACTTATGTAAGAAAAGTGAGGAGTGAGGAGTTTAAGTGATTTCCTACTACATCTTACTACTCAAGTGCCCAATAACTCACTTTTCAGTGGAATAAAATGTTATTATGCTAATTTATATGTTGGGAGATAGTACGGATGACTAAAAAGAAGAGAATACTGACTGGAGATAGGCCTACCGGCAGCTTGCACCTGGGGCATTATGTAGGGAGTTTGGCCAACCGGGTTAAACTGCAGGATGAATATGATAGCTATATTATTATAGCGGATGTACAGGCCTTAACCACCCATTGGGAAAAGGACGAGAACCTGAGCCGGGATGTTTTTCAAATTGCTACTGATTACCTGGCAGCAGGAATTAAACCCGAGGTATCGACCATCTTTATTCAGAGTATGATACCCGAAATCCATGAATTAACTATGTATTACTCCATGTTTACCACGGTTAATGTGCTGCGCCACAACCCTACAATAAAAACGGAAGCGGCACAGCATGGCCTCAGCGATATGACCTACGGTTTCCTGGGTTATCCGGTTAGCCAGGCAGCAGATATAACTATTTTCAAGGCAGATCTGGTACCGGTAGGCGAAGACCAGATTCCTCATATTGAATTAAGCCGCAAGATAGTGCGCCGTTTTAATGAACTCTATGAACCGGTTCTGGTTGAACCGCAGGTTCTGGTCGGGGATGTTCCTCGCCTGGTAGGGCTGGATGGGAAGGACAAGATGAGCAAGAGTCTCAATAACGCTATATTCCTGGCCGATAGTGCTGACGAGGTGAAGCAGAAGGTATGGAATGCTGTTACTGACCCGGCCCGGATCAGAAAGACCGACCTGGGGCATCCGGAAGTATGTACGGTCTATGCCTATCATCAGGTTTTTAATAAGGCGGAAATTGAGGAAGTGGAAGCTGACTGCCGCCAGGGCAGGATTGGCTGTGTGCAGTGCAAGAAAAATCTCACCGCTAAACTCAATGAATTACTGGAGCCCATGCGGGAAAGAAGACAATCTTATCTTGAGCAACCTGACCTGGTCAAGGATATCCTGCAGGAAGGAACCAAAAAAGCTCATGCTGTAGCCAAAGAAACTATGCTTGATGTCCGCTCTGCTATGAAAATAAACTACTTCGAGTGAGCCAAAGGACGAAACAGGAGCACAGGGAGATAATTATTAAGGGTTCAAGCGGATTGTGTCATGAAAAAGGCTTAACTATCGGAACTAAGCTGGTAGTTGAGCCTTATTGCCTTGTGCAAAAGAAGTCCTCGTGTGTCCTATTTAGGACAACCGCCTTTCATCTTCCCCATTTCAATGGGGAAGATGAAAGGCGCACCTGGGACAAAGGGATGGGACAAGGGGACAGGTCCCTTGTCTCATTTTGTGGCACTTACCAACCCCGATATAATAGACCAACTACCAGCATAAATAGCAGAATAGCGATTCCTATTAAATTATTCTTTAGTCTGGTCTGTTCAATCTTCTTTAATTCCTCAGGGTCATCAATACGAACCCTCTTTTTTTTAGTATCTCTATTTTCAGGCATTATGGCCCCCCTTTCACTATACTCTCTTATTCCTCGTAAATAACAATAAAATAGTGGTTTTCCGGGTATAACTAAGCTATATTTTTGATTTTAACGCTTGTGAAGATATTAATAAACCGGTAAAATCCTATTAAAGCAAGATAAGGAGTGATGGCTATTTGAAAGAAACCGTTAAATTCGGGCTGGATTTTATTAAACTTGAGAATCACTATCTCTTACCCCGTGTAACCTCTATCGTTCTAACCCAAAGCCTTTACGATATCTTGTTCCAATATGTGATTACTCCGGAAAAGGAAGAACGACTTAAGGAATTTATTGCTCTTCTGGAAGAACACATAAAGAGCAAATCCCAAACTCCATTCTCCATCCCGGCAGCAGAACTGGGATTTATCGGTGAAGGCCTGGAGGAGTTGAAGCTGCTTAATTGGATGGAATTTCCCGTGGCAGAATTCAGCATCAGGTTGGAAGAAGGTGCAGAAGATTCTCCGGAAGAAATGGAACAGGTTCTGGAACTCCTGGAGGAAATGCTGACCTTTAAACGTAAGGGAGACAGCAATTCCATATATGTTTATCCTGGCAAAATTGTAACTTAAAGAAGTGAGGAGTGAGGGGTAAGGGATGAGGGAAATTATTTCCTGCTAAATTTTACTGAGGCAAGAGGCCTACTCATTCACTTTTCATGGGTGGTTGTATTCCCGGGGCATGGTAATTAATACCACAATTAAAAAGGAGGAATAACAATATGGATTTAAAAGGATCTAAGACTGAACAAAACCTGTGGGCAGCTTTTGCGGGTGAATCCCAGGCCAGGAACAAGTATAGTTTCTTTGCCAGTCAAGCTGATAAAGAGGGCTTTAAACAGATAGCTGCCATCTTTCTGGAGACGGCTGATAATGAAAAGGAACATGCCAAACGCCTGTTTAAATTCTTAATGGGGGGAGCAGTTCCGGCTACAGCCGAAAACCTCTTAGCATCGGCTGAAGGCGAAAATGAAGAACATACCAGTATGTATCCTGAATTTGAAAAAATCGCCCGGGAAGAAGGTTTTAACGAAATTGCCGATGTATTCAAAGAAATTGCCGAAGTAGAAGAGGAACACGAAAAACGCTTCCGGAAACTGCTGGAGAATGTAAAGAATAATACGGTGTTTAAGAAAGATAAATCGGTTAAATGGAGATGCCGTAACTGCGGCTATGTACATGAAGGTACGGAAGCCCCGGATGAATGCCCGGCCTGTGCCCATCCGCAAAGTTATTATGAGGTAATGGCCGAAAACTACTAAATCAAAAGCTTATAGGTAGAGAGGGGCGGTTATTTTATGCTCCCTTAGGGAGTACAAAATAACCGCCCCTCTGTCCTCACTAGCGCTTAAAAACTGGGGAGGTCATGAACATATTTCATTCCTCCTCTTACTTATGGTAGTTCTGAATCTTCTGCCAGGAAAAATGTTAATAATTAATTCCAATATTTGTAATATCTATTATACTTGAGTGCTCTGAAGGAGGCAAGATGTAGGAACACAAATCATCCTCTTCTGTCTTTTTGCCCTCAGTAAGCCAGGAGGGCTTCGCGCAGTATCTTGGCTCCCAATATGGAGGTGTTGTCTCCGTGTTCACAGGGGGGGGATATTTCCACCAGATCAAAGCCCACAACATCCAATTCCCTTAATTCATGCAGCATTTGTAGTAAATCCCGGGAGGAAAATCCTCCCGCCTCCGGTGTTCCCGTACCGGGTGCGAAAGCGGGATCCAGGACATCAATATCCAGGCTTATGTATACTGACCGCTGACCAATCTTTTCTTTTACATCCTTCAGTGCCGTTAAAAATTGGTCTAAATAAAGCTGGCTGTGCTGCCGGGCATAATCCAACTCTTCCCGGGTGGCAGAGCGTATACCCAGCTGAAACAGCTTCTTCGTTCCAATAATTTCTACCACCCGCCTCATAACGCTGGCATGGGAGAGTTTCTCTCCCAGATAATCAGCTCGGAGATCGGCGTGGGCATCCATCTGTATTACGACCATATCCGGATAAAAGTCATGATAAACCTTTATAAGCGGAAGAGAAACCAGGTGTTCTCCTCCTATGGAGAAAAGCTTTTTCTCATGCTCCAAAAAATAGCGGGCGGTTGCTTCAATATTCTTCAGGCTTTGAGGTACATTACCAAAAGGTATTACTACATCCCCAGCATCATAAAAATCGATTTCTTCCAGGGATTTGTTCAGGTAAACGCTGTATTCCTCCACCGCTTCGGAAACTTCCCGGATGCGATAGGGAGCCAGGCGGGTTCCCGGGCGAAAACTGGTAGTGGAATCCAGGGGGAGCCCTAAAAGCACCCGATCGCAAGCCCCTAAATCCCGGGAACTTCCCATGAAAAAGGCTTTTTGCTCCAGAAGATCAGCAATTTCAGATAACAAGGCTATACCTCCGTTTCTATACAGCAACATATCCACTTTTCATCGGTGGTTGTGGCCCCCTCCCCGGCCTTGGAAAAGTGAGGAGTTCACTGGGACAAGGGACCTATCCGACCTGTCCCCTTATCCCAAGAATCGTTCCTCAGTGCTATTCTATTATCCTGCTTACAAAGGCCGGGAGCTGAAATGCCGCCTGGTGAATCTCCGGTGTGTAATATTTGCATCCCTGGCTGTAGGAGCAGGAAGGCAGCTGGGGATCATATAATTTGGAACCTACCGTAAAGCTCCACAAGCCACTGGGATAGGTGGGGATATTGGCTAGATATAACTTGGTCAGGGGAAATACCTGGTTTATACCGCCAAATGCCATTTTAATAACATTCTGGTTATAAAATGGAGATTCGCTCTGCACTACGAGCATTCCATCATCTTTCAGGGCATCATATACACTCTGGTAAAATTCGCGGGAGAATAATTGAATTGCTGGGCCTACCGGCTCGGTAGAGTCAACAATAATTAAATCAAAGCTCTGATGCTGCTGTTTAACATATTCTATGCCGTCAGCAATCAGGACTTCTGCTTTAGGTTCGCTGAAGGCACAGGCTAAATCCGGGAAGAAATCCTTGGAGGCAATTACCACCCGTTCATCAATCTCCACCAGGGTAGCCTGGCTTACGGCAGGATGCTTCACAACTTCGCGCAATGTTCCTCCATCGCCACCTCCGATAATTAGGACTTTCTCCGGATTGCGGTGGGAGTTAAGGGCTACCAGGGTAATCATTTCGTGGTAAACGAATTCATCCTGTTCCGTGGTCTGAACCATTCCGTCCAACAGCAGCATTTTGCCGAATTGCTCGGTTTCCACTACGGAAAGCTCCTGAAATTCCGTTTTCTCATAACGCAAGGTCTCTTTAACCTTGCAGGAAAAGCCTAAAGACGGGGTTTGATATTCGGTAACCCAGAGATCCAAGCCAACTCCTCCTCACTTCTTTTAATACCATAAGGGCACTGCGGCGAAAGCGCAGCCGATTTTCTCCACCAGGTGTTCAGTAGCGGCGATTTTTATTTCATCCAGTTCCAGGCCTCTTACCCGAAAGGCTTCCCGGCACATTTTTACAACCATTTCTTCAGCTTCGGCTTTACTGCAATATCCTTCATATTCCATTATTACTCCAAAGCTGTCTTTTTTTATTCCTACTGCCACCGCGGCAGCAATTCGGGCTCCGGGCTCGCAGCTGGTAATGGTTCCATAGGCAATGGGCAGTAATGAACCAGGTGGTATGATAAGGCCAGGTTCATATTCACAACCTGGGGGAAGAATGCTGCTAACTCTTAGCAGGTTAGTATTACCCACTCCGGCTTCTAATAAGGCTCTATCAAAAGCAGTAAGTTCGGTTTCTCCTTCACAGGAGGCAGCGGTTAGAAAGTATTTTTTGGGTAATGGTAGCACAATGAACACCTCCAGTCTTATTTGGGCAACAGATTCATTATATATAAATCGTTGAAAAAGTAAACATGGTTTTTGCAATAGAGTCAAACAGAGAAAAAGGGGACAGTTCTTTTCTGCTCCAGGGAGCACAAAATAAACGTCCCCTTGTGTCCCTGTCTTTATTCTTCCTTGATGAAATCAAGAAAACTTTCCACCGCTTTACGGCGGGATTTTTGGCGGGGGTAAATTATGTAAAAGAAACGGGTAGCTCCGGGGTCATCTATTTTTAAGCTGCGAATTCGGCGGTGCGGATCCGCCTTCTTGATGGCCCAGTTGGACACAATAGAAATACCCATGCCTGACTCTACTGAAGCTAGCACGGCTTCGGTACTTCCTGCTTCCATGCCGACATGTAAATCTTCTTTTTTTATGCCGTGGTTATTGAGCAATTCTTCAGCAGCTTTGCGGGTGCCTGAACCCTTTTCCCGGAATATCCATTTCTCATGCAGTAATTCTTCTATTCTGACTTCATCTCGCCCCATCAAGTGATGATTTTCCGGTACGATGAGGAGAAGTTCATCCTGCAGCCACTGGAAACCTTCCACCTTGCGGTTGGATAGCCAACCACCGACTAAACCTATATCTAGTTCCCGTTCAGCCACTTTTTTAAATATTTTTTCCGTATCGCCAATGTCGAGACTAATATTTATATAAGGGAAGCTGTCTGAGAACTTCTTGATATAATCCGGCAATATATACTGTCCGGGAATGGTACTGGCTCCCAAATAAAGAATGCCTTTTTTGCTTTCCACTACGGTCTCCATGATATTATCTGTTTTTTCCAGGAGTTTTATTATTTCCCGCGCGTATTGATAGAGGGTTTCGCCTGCTTCAGTCGGTTTCAGGCGTCGTCCGGCTCTTTCCAGAAGAAGAACTCCGTAATAATCTTCCAGCGATTGAATCTGCTTGGTCACTGCAGGTTGCGAAAGCCCGAACTCTTCAGCGGTTTTTGACAAATTTTTAGTCTCTACTACTCGTACATAGGTCTTAAATAGATTCAGGTTCATTCAAATCACACCATTCTATAATATTTGTCAAACAGGCTTTAAACTCATGTTTAGTACACCAGAAATTATCAACGAAGAAATCCTTCTAATATTGTATCAATAGCTTCTTGCTCGCTCAAACCCAACGACATAAGCTTTATCAACTGCTCGCCGGCTATTTTACCAATGGCTGCCTCGTGGGTAAGTACAGCGTTGGCATCTTCGGCTTCCAACTGGGGTATAGATCTGATCTGGGCTTTATCCATAAGAATGGCATCACATTCAACATGACCGGTACACTCGTTTTTACCAACCAGAGCGGCTTTAAAGAGCTGGTAAGAATCGTCCTGGGCCACCGAGCGGGATAGAATCTGGGCGGCTGCTCCTTGGCCTTCAATTTCAACCCGGATATCTGATTCGGCTTTCTGCTGGCCATGAGTTAATAGTCTTTCTACCACTTTTAGATTTCCCTTCTCCTGTACATACGCAATAGTGGAACGGATGGTATCATCCACGCCTTTTATTTGCACCATTTCCATCTCTATGCTTCCACCATCTTCCACCCGTACAACGGTGGTGGGATTCAAAATCCTTTTTCCTTCTCCCCTGCCCTCACCATAGTGTTTTTCCAGGTATTTTACATGAGCCCGCGGTCCCACGATTATCTCATGGATACCATTATGGCTTGAGTCGCTGTGGCTATCATTGTGAATCCCACAACCGGCAATAATGGTAACCTCAGCATCCTCAGCGATTTTAAAGGTATTGTAAACCCGGTCGTGGAAGCCGGAATTGGTAAGTATCACCGGAACATGAACGGTCTCCCCTTTGGTTCCTGCTTTTACCTCTACCATTAGCCCCTTATTTTCCGGATTGGTAGTAATAATAATGTTGGGAGAAGAATGCCGGAAAATGGCTTCCCCATTACGCCTGATGTTTACCGCTCCGCTGGGAATGCCTTTAATATCCGCTACTGTCTGCAATAAATCCATATCCAACTGCTCAAATTTCATATACCATTTCTCCTCTGCACTGCTCTTTCATTTTGCATTCAACTTCATGACGAATTAAAGGCCAGATCTCATCCGGGGTTCCTCTATCCTTGATTTGCCCTTCTTCTACCAATATTATTTCGTCAACGATATGCAGGACATTTTCATTATGGGTGATAATTACAGCCGTTTCGCCTTGCTTATTCCTGAATTTGCTCATTATTATGGCAATAAGTTTTTGTATGGTCCACAGGTCAACCCCGGCTTCCGGTTCATCAAAAATGCTGATTTTTGCATCTCTTGCCAGCAACTGAGCGATTTCAATCCGTTTGATTTCTCCCCCGCTCAAGCCCGGGCCGATATCCCGGTCAAGATAATCTTCGGGGCAAAGGCCTACATCACGCAGGCTGGTTCTGAGGTTCATGCCATCCAAACCGGGGCGGGCTATCTGCAACAGGTCGCTAACGGTCAACCCCTTAAAACGGGGAGGCTGTTGAAAGGCATAGGCGATGCCTTTGCGAGCGCGCTCGCTGACGCTCAAATCATTGATGTTTTCCCCGTCAAGATAAATATTCCCACTGCTTTGCTTATAAATGCCCATAATTATTTTGGCAATAGAGGTTTTTCCTCCGCCATTGGGACCGGTAATGGCATAAAGGCGATTGGGGTGGAATTCCAGGTCTATTCCCCGGATTATTTCTTTGTTGGCGCCATTCTGTCCGTTGACTGCGAGGCTTATATTCTCTAATTTCAGCATCGCCACAACCTCCTTAAATAAATCTCATTAGATGCTTGTATAAATATACCGCTCGCGGGTCTATTATTAATTATTTATTATCCTCAATAGCCGGCAGAGCAGCTAAAAATGCTGCAACCATCTGGCCCACTGCCTCCGGATAATAGTTGTCAATCTGCCCTCGGTCCGCACAATAAGACAGAGCTGCATCCCAGGGAATGGAGCCCAGATAATTTACCTGCTTCTCTTCACACCATTGCCTTATCCCGCCTCCGCTGAAAAGCTCCACCTCATGCTGGCAGTGGGGGCAAATACCTGAAGTCAGGTTCTCTACCACACCCAGTACGGGAACCTCATGTTTATTTAGCATGTGCAAGGCTTTCCTAACTATAGTAAAAGCTAAATCCTGGGGAGTGCTGACCACCACTGCGGCATCCAGCTCTATACTCTGCAGAACGGTTATGGCTATATCCCCGGTACCTGGAGGCATGTCCAATATTAGAAAATCCAATGTTCCCCAGTCCACCTGGCTGTAGAACTCTTTGACTGCCCCGCCGATTCTGGGCCCCCGCCAGATAACCGGTAGTTCCTCATCGGCCAGGAAAAGATTTAATGACATTATTTTAAGGCCTTTTCGGCTACGGCGAGGAATTATGCCATAATCATTCTTCCCCATCGACCCTCCACTAACACCGAATACCCGTGGAATGCTGGGACCGGTAATGTCTGCATCCAAGAGCCCAACTTTATAACCATGAGCCAATAAAGCAGAAGCCAGCAAACTGCTGACAGTGGACTTTCCCACTCCGCCTTTACCGCTTATAACGGCTATTACTCGTTTGATGTCATTGCGCTGCCCGATCTGTGAGGAAGACCCGGCATCACTATTATCCTCCGTAGTTGTTTCTGCCGTTGCCGTCTCCGTTATTGGCCCTTCTTCCTTTTTAGGTTTTGATTCCTCTTTCTTTTTCTTGAAGATTTTGAGCATCCTTGTCCCCTTCTTGTTCAATATTCCGATTAGTTTCCTAAATACTCGGATAATAATAACATTATTATTTGTTATAATACCATATTTAAAGCATCGGAAGAAACTACGAAGCAGTTTCAACACAGCACTGCAACAAGGCGGAGTATCAGAACCCACCGCCTGTTTTGTAAATAGGAACTTTGGCCGCTTAGCGGGGAATATATTTCACCTCGTTATAATTTATCCAGACAAAATTGTCTTAATTACCCGGATAAATTACAAGGGACGGTTCTGCTAATATATATCAGTAGAAGCGTCCCTGTGGTATATCTATCCAATAACTTAACAACTTAAGTGCCTGGCACCATTATTTCAATCTCAACTGAATTAGCCATTTTTCTTCCCAATGCTATCTGCGTGTTCGCTATCTGTAACACCAGCGGTCCTTTGAAGGGGTGCCTGGATACCAGCTTGACTCTGGCTCCGGGTACCAGCCCCATTTCGAAAAGCCTTCGCCCCGCTTGCAGGCCTCGATTCAACTTAAGTATTCGGGCACTCTGTCCTGGTTTCATATCATTAATAGTCATGGCTGTCACTCCTTCCATTTATTCATTCAAATAAGCATTGTGTCATAGGGATGTGGGTGCAATTTGCTAAAGAACTACGGCCCTTTTGGCGTTTTCCAATTACAGTATCAAATTGAGCAGTATTCCTACGGAACAGGAGGTTAAAAACCCCAAACCCAGTATTTTAGTTAGCCCACCCCAGCCTATCTCCCGAACGGTCATAACCATAGCCGGCAGGCAAGGGAGGGAAAGGGCAATCATGCTGATGGCAATAGTGGCCTCCCTCGGCGTAAGTTCCAGGTTGAGCAGGACCAGAGGGGCCAGGTAACGCTGAAATATTGTTACCAGAACCGCTATGAAAGCCTCCGCCGGGATACCGAAGAGGAAACGAGTAAAAGCCTCCATAGTACGGAAAATTTCCAAAAAACCGGATTCCAGCAAGGCTCGTACCGCAATGCTCATAATCAAAAGCAGGGGCAGCACTTCGGTAAAAAAGCCGGAGAAACGCATTTTTATCTTTTTCCCCACATTGCTCCAGAGGGGAATCCGCAGAGGAGGAAGTTCATAGATAAAAGCGTCCTCACGCGGCATCAGGCGGCTTAAGATAAATCCCATCAGCATCAAAACCACAAACATAGTTCCTACTATTACCGGCAATGAAGCCTGAAAGGCAGCAATTACTGAAGCCAGTATCCCCAGAGTAGCGGCACAGGGGACTACTATACTCAAAAGTGTTACTACAATAAAGCGCTGGGAAGCGGTGGGCATTATCCTGCTGGCCATAATAGCCGGGGTCCGGCAGCCAAACCCTAATGATAAAGGGATTATAGCCTCACCAGAAATGCCGAAAAAGCTTCCTGCTCTTTCCAGAGCCACCGAGTAACGGGGTAATAATCCGCTATCTTCCAACAGGGACATAATACAAGCTACCATCAACATAGCTGGCATTATTATGGAAAAGGGGATAATCAAACCCTCAGGGACAGCTTTAGATAAAATCGTATTTATGATTCCTGGAGGCAGGATATTGCTCAAAAAGCTTTCAATGCTCTGGTTTAACGGTTCCAATAATGCCGTAATGGGGCCTTCGCTTATAGCTACAAATTTTAATAGAAGAACAAAGGCCAGATAAGCCAGTAATAGTAGAACGAGAGTTCCTAATGGAGAGCTATCGAAAAATGTCTGCGTTTTTTCCAGCAGAATTTTTTGTCTCTCTCCCAGGCTGCTACTAACCATATTTGCTGTTGTTCGTGCCTTTTCCACCCGTCCCCAATCGGCATAACTCATACAGGTACCGGTGGGAATGGAACAGAGACCGCAATGGCCGTTGCACTGCCCCGTTCTTAGCTCGTTAAGTGAGCATTCCTGGGGCGGTTTATTTTCTCGGGTTATGTTTTCTTTATTTCTCTGGCCTTCTTCTTTTATAGCTTTATCTTTCTTTTCCAGGGAGGGGCTCTCCATAATTTCCCACACCTCTTGCAAGCCTTCGCCAGTAGTAGCGGAAAAAGGAATCACCGGTATTTTTAATAGTTCGCTCAAAAGTTTTCCGTTTATCCTGATTCCCAGCGCGCGGGCCCGGTCAATCTGGTTAAGCAACAACAAAACCGGGAGACCCAAATCCATCAACTCATAGCTCAGTACCAGATTTCTCTCCAGGTTACTGGCATCAACAATATTCAGGATAAGATCAACTTCTTCCCTCGCGAATAAATCACGAATAGCCTTCTGTTCTTCTCCTTCGGAAAAAATAGAATAAATGCCCGGAGTATCATATATTGTTATCTCTTTTTTCCCTATCTTGACTGGATTGGCGGATATTGTGGTAGAGGTCCCGGGATAATTGGAAACCAATATATTGCTACCGCTTAAACGGTTAAGAAACGCACTCTTGCCTACATTGGGATTGCCAATTATTACTATAACCATTTCTATCATCCCCCCTGGCAGTGATATTGATAATCTTTCTTAGTACTCATGCACAGTGGATACAATTACTGAAAAAATAGGGGTATTAACCGAATATTGATATCCAATTAGTACTAAAATAGAACTACCCCTGTTTTCATCGTGTTGTGTCCACCTGCGTGGGTGGTTATGCAGAAAAGTGAGGAGTTATTATTTCTTACCGTTAGAGAATCCTTCCCGTTATTTGTTCTGTTTTTTCCTGCAGACCGGACAGTAAACAAAGAATTTTAATTCGTGGTCTACTACCTCAAAACCCTGTGTTTCCAATTGCCCTTCCAGCGAGCATAAGAGGTCATCCTCCAATTCGGCAATCTTGCCGCAAGCCAAACAAACAATATGGTGATGATGGTGTTCATTATGGTCATCATTGATCTCATAACGATATTTATCATCATTGAACATACTCTTGTAGAGTATATCGATAGCGGCTAGCTTTTCCAGGGTCCGGTATACGGTGGCAATACCAATGTTGGGTTGCTTTTTCCGGGCCTGAGCCAGTACTTCTTCCGCGCTGAGGTGCCGGCCCTGATTGTCCATCATTACTTCCAAAATGGCTGTTCTCTGTCCGGTTAACCGGTAATCATTTTCTTTTAATTTTTTATTGATGCTTTTACCAAACACTAGCCTCACTCCAATAACATTGATAATCATTATCATCTTTATTTTAAGGCCTGCTCATGAGTTTGGCAAGCAGATAAACCTGCATTTTAATAAAAAAGTGCGGAAATCAATAATGACTCTACTGCAAAAACCACTTTTGTTGCATAAGGCTTGCATAAATATACAAAGCGAGCGCTGGCGAAGCATGTATGCAGCACCCTGCGGGTCTCCTGATGTATCCTAACGGATACTATTAAGGTTGCACCCGGCGAAGGCGAGCGGTATATTTATTAAGCCAATAACTTTTTTGTGGAGTCAATAATAAATTTGACGCAAAAGGACGAAGCTTTGGTGCCAGGTCTATGCCAGGTCTATGACTTGCGATGGTCTTTAATCTGAGCCTGCTGGCGCAAGTCCTCCATATACTGGCTGAAAAGAGTATTTTCCTTTTCTTTTTCCAACTGCATCCGTATCTGGTTTTTTACTTCGTCAAAAGATTTGGTAGTGGTTGGTTGGAGCTGACCGGCCTTAATAATGTGGTAGCCGAAATCGCTTTTTACCGGCTCCTGGGTAATTTCTCCGGCTTTGAGTTGTAAAGCCGCGTTTTTGAATTCGGGCACATAATTACTGTTCTCGTTCACAACTCCGAGATAACCCCCCTGGGCCTTGCTGGCACAACTGGAATGTTCCTGGGCCAGCTGGGCAAAGTCGGCTCCTTGCTGCAATTGGGTTAACAATTCTCTCGCTTCCTTATCCGTTGCTACCAGTATATGGGATATCTGCATGCCGGCTGCTTCCTGGAAGCTGGCTATATTTTCCTGGTAGTATTGCTGTAGTTCCTCTTCCTCTATGGTAATTGAAGCGTTTATCTTTTTTTGGAGTTGATTGACCAGCAACTGCATCCGGGCTTCCTCACGGAGTTCTTTTTCATTGAGATTGTTTTCCTGTAAAAACTTCTGGTAAGCATCTTTTCCTTCTGCCGCCAGGTTGGCTTTAAAGCTATCAATAGCTACATCAATTTCTTTTTCCTTAATCTTTATACCTCGTTTTTCGGCATCTTGTCGCAGCAGAGCCTGCATAACCAGACTATCAAAGGCTTGATCCTGTAATCGTTTCTCCATCTCTGAGTCGATTTTGCCGCTGCTGTCGGCTTTGTCTCCGGACTGGGCGGGATTCTGAACTTCGTATGCCTGTTTAAGGTTCTGGCAGGCTTTATCATATTGCTCCTGGGTAATTATTTCGCTGTTTACTTCGGCTATGCTCGGGGAAGCTTTCTTATCATTACAACCTGGCAATAATAACAATAAGCCCAGTATCACCAGCAATGCCAGCTTAGTTTTTTTCATAATAACTTATCCTCCTTCAGACCATTTCAGGCTTATTATAGCATAAGAAAATACTATTAATGCTATTTACAATCAACTTTGGTGCAGGAAATAGAAGGCCATTCTGTAAAACAAATATGATTGCTGCTAATAAGATAATCGGGGTTAGACGCAGAAGGGCAGAGTTGTCAATAACCCCGTCCCCTTGTCATTAAGGCACCGGTAGGGCATACGACCGCGCATTCCCCACAGCAATTGCATGCGCTGTTTTCCAAGTCAATCCCCCATTCCCATTCGGGCATGACTACAGTTTCAAAGCCCCGGTTTACTAAACCCAGGGCGGTAATCCCCATTACTTCGTCGCAGATGCGCACGCAGAGACCGCAGAGTATGCATTTGTCCGTATCCCAATCAAGAAAGGGATGATGATATTCACTGGAATGATGGTGTATTTCACCGGCCAGGCGTTGAGGTTTTACTTCATATTTTCCGGCATAGTTCAGAAGCTTACACTTAGAGAAGGCATTGCAACCGCATTCCAGGCAGCGCCCGGCTTCCTGGAGCGCTTCCTCCGGGGTGAAAGCGGCTTTTACTTCAGCAAAACTACGCAACCGCCTTTCCGGGCTGATAGCAGGAGGTTCAATTCGCGCTTCTTTTTCTATTCCGGCCAGGTCTTCTGCCCGAACTTCCCTGCTCATCCGGTAGGGGGAATGATTATCCGGCAGC
Organism: Syntrophomonas wolfei subsp. wolfei str. Goettingen G311; assembly: GCF_000014725.1. GTDB lineage: Bacteria > Bacillota > Syntrophomonadia > Syntrophomonadales > Syntrophomonadaceae > Syntrophomonas > Syntrophomonas wolfei. The sequence continues at coordinate 754,945 of NC_008346.1, read as the reverse complement.
TTTTCTCCCTGCAGGTAGGCGTTCATAGCCTGGGCGGCTTTGCGTCCCTGGGCTATGGCTTCAATGGCGATACCGGGCCCGGTAACCCCATCTCCGCCGGCAAATACCCCTTCCATGCTGCTCATAAAAGAAAGGGGATCGCTGGCTATGGTATTCCAGCGGCTGAGCTCCAGCTTTTCCAAACCGCCAAGGTCAACCTGCTGGCCGATGGCGGCGATGACGGTATCAACAGCGATTATTTCCTCTTCTCCGGTAGGCTCCGGCCGCCTGCGCCCGGAAGCATCCGCTTGGCCCAGCTGCATTTTCTGCATTCTGATAGCGGCTACCCGCCCGTCTTCCTCTATTATTTCCTCGGGAGCCAGGAGGAATTTGAAGATTATGCCTTCTTCCTCGGCTTCGACTATTTCACTTTCATCAGCGGGCATTTCCGCCCGGCTGCGCCGGTACAGCACCATTACCTCAGCAGCACCCAGTCTTATTGCGGTTCGGGCTGCATCCATCGCAGTATTGCCGCCGCCGATAATTGCTATCCTTTCACCCATAAATACCGGTTCTCGTAAAGCAACCGCACGCAAAAATTCAATTCCGCCCAGTACTCCCCTTGTTTCCTCGCCGGCACAGCCGATTTTTGAGGATACCCAGGCTCCAATACCCAGAAAAACTGCATCATAGTTCTCCCGCAGCTGCTCCAGGAAAATGTCTTGCCCCAGCCGGGTGTTGAAAGAAAATTTTACTCCCAGTCGGGCTACCAGTTCTGTTTCCTGCTCCAGCAGTTTTTTGGGCAAGCGGTAGTCAGGAATTCCATAACGCAGCATACCTCCCGCCGCAGGCATGGCTTCAAAAACCTCTATCTGGTGGCCTTCCCGGGCCAGGAAATAGGCTACGGTTAAACCGGCTGGTCCTGCCCCTACTACGGCTACTCTCTTTCCTGAAGGGGTTTTGACTTCCGCTATGCCGGAACCCGGCCCGCTTTCATCATCATTTTCCTGCTTAGGCTCCTCTAAATAATAACGGCCTACAAAAGCCTTGAGGGCAGCAATGGATACCGGTTCCTCCACCAGGCTCCGGCGGCAGGCGCTTTCGCAGGGATGAGGACATATCAAACCTATGCTGGCCGGAAGAGGATAGTATTCTTTTAAAACGGCCATAGCTTCCTTAAACTGCCCATTGGCAATCAAGCCTATATAAGCCTGGCAATCGGTATCCGCTGGGCAGGCCTCCCTGCAGGGGGCACAACAATCCCCACGGTGGTCGGATAAAAGCATCTCCAGGGTAAGTTTGCGGGATTGTCTTACCCGGGGGCTTTCCGTTTGCACTTGCATTCCCTCCTGTACCTCGGTGGCACAAGAGCGTAAAAGTTTTTTACTGCCGGCTACTTCCACCACACAAATCCCACAAGAGGCAAAAGGCTTTACCCGCTCATCGTAGCAAAGGGTAGGTATTTCTATACCGTTCTCCCAGGCTGCCTGTAAAATAGTCTGACCGGCAGCAACCTTGATTTCCCTGTCATTTATCGTAAGTGTAATCATGGACTTGAATCACCTCTTCCATCCAGCTGTTGTAACTGGCAAAAAGTATTAATATTCACTGGCTTGTATAAATATACCGCTCACAGCTTCCTTAATAGCGACCGGAGGGAGCATCAGGAGTACCGACAGGGTGCAACCTAGCGACCGCAGGGTACATTAGAAGTGCCCGAAGGGCGCTTCGCATGGGCAACAGCTGCTTGTCTCATGACTTCAGGAGTATGCACAACAAACGAAGTTTGGCAATGACATCAGCATTACATAACTTAACAACTTAAGTGCCTGGCACCCTAACCGCAGCAAAACGCTCGGGGCAAATGTCCAGGCAGGCACCGCATTTGCTGCAGTTCTCCTGCTCAATATAATAAGGCTGGTTGTTTTCTCCGCCTTTTATACAATCCGCTGGGCAGGCATAGACACAAAGGCCACAGCCCATGCATCTATCCGGATCTATAATATATTGTAATAATTCCTGGCATTGTTTGGCCGGGCACTTCTTCTCCCGGATATGGGCTTCATATTCATCACGGAAATAGCGGATAGTGGTAAGCACGGGATTGGGCGCACTCTGCCCCAGCCCGCAGAGGGAATTTTCGCTTATATGGGCGGATAATTCCTCCAAGAGTTCAATATCTCCTTCCTGTCCCTCACCCTGGCAAATCCGCTCCAGGATTTCCAGCATCCGTTTGGTGCCTATACGGCATTGAACACACTTGCCGCAGGATTCCTTCTGGGTAAAGTCCAGGAAGAATCGAGCCAAATCAACCATACAGCTACTTTCATCGAGCACCACCATTCCGCCTGAACCCATAATGGCACCGGTATTACTCAGGGATTGATAATCCACCGGGATGTCCAACAGTTCTGCCGGAATGCAGCCGCCGGATGGCCCTCCCATCTGTACGGCCTTAATTCTTCGACCGGTTTTTACTCCTCCTCCAATACCATAAATTATTTCACGCAAGGTGGTTCCCATGGGTACTTCTACCAGACCACCTCTTTCTATCTTACCAGCCAGGGCAAAAACCTTGGTACCTTTGCTCTCTCTACTACCTAGAGCGGCAAAGGCTTCCCCCCCATTCCGGATTATCCAGGGAACATTGGCCAGTGTCTCCACATTATTTATGCTGCTGGGATATCCCCATAAACCGCTTTCTGAAGGATAGGGCGGCTTCAAGCGGGGCATGCCCCGTTCTCCTTCCAGGGAGGCTATGAGGGCAGTCTCTTCCCCGCAAACAAAAGCTCCGGCACCTTGTTGTATACTTATGTCGAAAGAAAAATCAGAACCGAGAATCCTCTGCCCCAGCAGCCCTTTTTGCCGGGCCTGGGCAATAGCTATCTCCAGCCGTTTCACCGCCAGGGGGTATTCCGCCCGGCAATATATGATTCCCTGCTCCGCCCCAATGGCGTAAGCGGCTATTATCATACCCTCCAATACCGCGTGGGGATCGCCTTCCAATATGCTGCGATCCATAAAGGCACCAGGGTCGCCTTCATCGGCATTGCATATAATATAGCGGTAAAGACCACCGGCTTCTCGAGTTGCTTTCCATTTCAGCCCGGTGAGAAACCCCGCTCCGCCCCGTCCTCGCAAAGCCGAGACTTCGATCTCTTCTATTACTTCTTCTGGGCTCATTTTTGCAAGCACCTTTTGCAAGGCGCTGTAACCGTCCTGCCGGCGGTAATCGTCTATAGATTCCGGGTCTATCCGGCCACAGTTCCTAAGTACTATCCGCAGCTGTTGCTGCAGGAATTCAGCCGGCTCATCGCTGCTGGACACCAGGTATGCTTCCAGTGGGCCGCACCCGGCCAGGTGGGCTTCCAGTATTTCCACACTGCGCCCGGCATCTACTGCTCCATAGGTAAATACCCGCCCATCATCCTCTATCCAGTCCAGCAAAGGCTCATGATGACAGAGGCCTATACAGCCGCTTTTCTGTATTTCCAGTTTTATTCCCCGGCTTTCCATCTCCTTCTGCAATGCTTCCAGTACCTGCAAGCCGCCGGCGGCTATACCACAGCTCCCCAGACCCAATCTCACTTTCATTTGGTCTCACCTCCGACCAAAGATGATGATTCCGCAGCCTTTATCTTGCGAATTATGGCAATAGCTTTTTCCGCGCTAAGCGGACCGTAGGCCTGCCCGTTTATCATCATTACCGGAGCCAGGCTGCAACAACCCAGACATGCGGCACTTTCCAGGCTGAACAATCCGTCCGGGGTAGTTTCACCCCGCTTTATTTTCAATTCCTGACAGAGAGTGCTTTCAATTCGCTCGGAACCATTGACATGGCAGGCGGTTCCCTGGCAGAACATAATTTGGTATTTGCCTGCCGGCTGAAGCCGGAACTGGGTATAGAAGGTGGCAATCCCGTAAACCTTTGCTGGCTTTATTCCGAGTTCCCGGGCAATGCATTTTAATACGCTCAGGGGCAGGTAGCCGTATATATCCTGGGCTTGTTGCAAAATCGCAATCAAGCTGCCTTTTTCGTGTCGTTTTTCCTCGATTATTTTCAGCACCGGGCTCAGGTCAAGCTGGGCATCAAGAAAGCTCTTTTCCTCCGCTCGCTTATTTTTACTATAGAAATGCACCAGACGACCTCCTTTATTACACAGATAATATTATAGCATTTTGAACTGTAGACTCTAATGCTCCTCTACAGGGCCAGGAGCTGCAGCAATTATTCCCATCGCTTGCAAAGCCCCCTTTAAGCATCAGAAGAAACTGCAAAACAGTTTCAACACAGCGCTGCAACGAGGCAGGGATTAGAACCCGCCGCCTGTTTTGTTAATAGGAACCCGATTGATTAAAGAAGCGGGGGATAGATTTTGCCTCGTTATAATTCTTAAGCTTATTAATCGTTTTGTAAATACTCCCGGCCAGGATATTCTGTATACTTGCAAATAAAGACCCCTGTTTCCGCCGGGTGCGAAAGCAGGGGATGGATCTCATGGTATTAGACGGCGCCGGAGCAATCAAAAGGAAAAAGGCTATGCCTCCAGGCCGCTTTCAATAGCCTTGTTGATAATTTCCTGTATATCATTAAACATCTGCACAAAAGCGGTTTCAGCACGAAAGAATTCGGCTATTTCATTAATCTGGTTAATGTGAGCAAATTCCAGGCTGAGTTCCTGTACTGTTTCCTTCGGTATATCATTTCCTAAAATCTGCGCCCGGTTAAACTCGGCTTGCCGCTGTCGCAGTTCCAGTAACTTGGATGTCCACTCCGGGTTTTTTTCCACTTCCTTTTTGGCCTGGCAATAGTTCAGATAGGGTTCACTCTTGGTGATGGCCCGGGCTAATTCGTGGGCTTTGTCATAGCTGTTCACATTACTCATAACTATAATCACTCCTAACTTAAGACTTTTTCTGCTTTATCTTACTATTCTATCTAATAACTCCCTCAAAGACGCCTATCAGGAAAATACCATAGAATACTCCCATTAACAACAGAGTTCCCGCTGTAATATGTTTTTTCCGCAGCAATTCGATATATAAAATGGCGGCTGCTGCCAGGGCAAGAAGAGCGGATAAAAAAGCTCCCCCGGAAAGCTGCCAATCAGTAAGGAATATTCCCAGGGCTGGTATAAGTGAGCTTTGAAAAACCATGGCTCCGGTTATATTGCCCAGGGCCAGGCTGTCCTTCTCCCGCGATATCCAGATAACGCTGTTGAATTTCTCCGGCAACTCGGTGGCAATTGGGGTTATAATCAAAGCCAGTACAAAAGCCGGAACCTGATACATGACCGCGACTTCTTTAACCGCTCCGACAAACATATCAGCCCCTATGATGATTAAGAGCAGGGCGAATAAAACCTGGCCAATTACCAGGGATAAGCGGGGTGATTTCTCTTTGCGCGCAAAATAGCAAGGTGGCAATTCATAACTGGAGTCCAAATCTCTTTCCTCACTGATCATTACATAAACATAGAGAAAATAGGATAAGACCATGAAGCCGGCAATTATTAACTGCCAATGACGCAAGTACGGGGGCATGGTTCCGGTTATTATGGCAGCAGCGAAGACGATAATAAAAAAGCTCAAGTCACGGGTCATGCTGGAATAATCCGCCTGTACCTTGTTTCCTTTAATTCTGCGCCGGCTAAAAAAAACTACCGCCAAACCGGTAACAAACATGGCCAGGGTGGAAAGCATCAAAGGCGCTCCCAATATGGCTCCTATTCCTATATCATGGCCCTCTTTGCCGTGACTGAAAACTATGGCTATTACGGGAATCAGAGTCTCCGGGAGGGCGGTGCCTACTGCCGCCAGCACGCTACCCACTGCTCCTTCGGAGAGATTCAGTTTCTCTCCCAGCCATTCTACACCGTTAACGAAAACTTCAGCTCCCAGTAAAATAATACCCAGGCTCAAAATCAATATTCCAATACTGCTCATGATTCACTCCTACTTGCATTTTTGATATCACTGCAAAAAGTAAAAATATTATGCTTTAAATGAGTTTTGCATTAGAGTCATTTTTCATTTAGTATCAAATTTTTACCAGCTGCCTCCTGCGGCCGGAAAATGTGACCAGCTGCCTGTAACCCACCCCTTGGGCCAGGCCGGTTGCTTCCTCCAGGCCTTCTCCCAATTGCGAGGGGTGGTGGGCATCAGAACCCAGCGTTATGGGTATGTTAAGAGCCAGCATCGGTTCCAGGATTTGCCGTGACGGGTATATTTCCCCTACCGCTTTACGCAAACCACTACTGTTTATCTCTACTACCATTCCTGCCGCTTTAATACTATTTAAAACCGGTTCAACATAGGCTAGAATAGATTTCTTAACCGGCCGGTGCCCCCAGATTTTTATTAAATCCAGATGCCCCACTACATCAAAAAGGCGCGAATTTACCGCCTGGTTTACCAAACTAAAATAATCAGCATAGATATCATCGATGTCCTGGGTGGCAAACTGAGCTTTAAAATCGGGATGGTCGAAACCCCACCCATCGATAAAATGAACCGAGCCAATTATGTAATCATAATCAATATTCGAGTTGACCAGCATTTGCTGGATTTCCTTTTCCCGTCCGGGATGATAATCGACCTCCAGTCCCATTCTTATTTTAAGCTCCGGGAAATCTTCCTGAAGCCTTTTAAGCTTGTCCGGTTTAATCCGGGGCAGGTATTCATCATGTTCGCTAAATCCGATTTCCGCTAGTCTTTCCCGTCGAGCATTTTCCGCAAAAAGTCGGAGCCAGGATTCGCTATAATCGTATTCTCCGTGGGCCAATGCATGAATATGATAATCAAGCAACATTTCCCGTCCTCCGCTAGAATTCCTTAATGAGTTCCTCAGTAATTCATTTAAACACTATGTACTGCAAAAATCAAGAAATACCGCTGGAAATATGCCTATCTCTCCGGGAATATGTTAAAACAAAGCTCAAGCGTAGAAAGTCCGGTAAAAAGGAATTGCATTAAGTTAATGCATATACTACAATTTTAGCTGTCAAGGGAAGTAAAGAAGGAGGGTTATTTCATAAATGGCAGATATAATCCCATTTAAAGGACTCCGTTATAATCCCGAAAAAATCAGCAATCTGGCTTCGGTAGTCACCCCACCGTATGATATTATAGATGAATCGGCTCAAGCCCGATATTATGCGGAAAATCCCGCCAATGTAATCCGCCTGGAGCTGGGGCTCATGTTTCCTCAAGATAGCAGCTCCAATAACCGCTATACCAGAGCAGCCCAATACCTGGAAAAATGGCAGGAGGACCAAACCCTGCTGGCGGAGGATAAAGCCGCCCTGTATCTCTACCAACAAGAATTTAATTTCCGGGGGGAAAAGGTCGTCAGAACCGGCTTTGTTTGTGGCCTTAAACTGGAACCTTATGAAAATGGCAATATACTGCCCCATGAGGAAACCCTGTCCAAACCAAAGGCAGACCGCTTGCAATTAATGAGGGCCACCAATTCCAATTTCAGTTCCATTTTTGGGCTATACTCAGATGAGCAAAAAGAAGCAGAGAAGCTTCTGTTCGCGGAAGTCAAAGAGCAGGCTCCCGATATCAATATAATCGATGAGGCTGGTGAGACTCATAAAATATGGGTGATAAAAAATGAAGAGCTAATTGAACGGATCGTGGCTTTGCTTGCTGATCGCCCGGTTTATATCGCTGATGGTCACCACCGCTATGAAACTGCTCTGGAATACTACCATGAAATGAAGGAACAAGGGTTTCAAGGCTATGATTATGTAATGGCTACCCTGGTCAATGTTTTTGATGAAGGGCTGGTGGTTCTTCCTACTCACCGGCTGGTAGGGAATATCCCGAGCTTCAAATTGGACGCTTTTATAAATCGCCTGGCCGATTTATTTGCAATAGAGTTATATAAAGACAAGAATATCGGTGCTTTCATGCAAGAACTGGAAAGCAAAGCTAAAGAGCACAAAGTTTTTGGCCTGTACAGCGGCAAAGATCTCTATTTTTTGGAACTTAATAATCCTGAACAGGCCAGTGATTTGCTTCCCGATAACAAGTCAGCTGCCTGGGAAAATCTGGACGTTGCACTGCTGGATAACATTATTCTGGATCAACTGTTGGGTATTAACGAGCAAAAACGCCGCAGTCAGGAAAACCTGGCTTACACTCGCAGTGAAGAGTGGTTAATGGAACAGGTTGACAACCGCAATTACCAACTGGGCTTTCTTCTCAACCCTACCCGGGTAGAAGAAATAATTGCCGTAGCCCAGGCTCGGGACAAGATGCCCCAGAAATCAACCTATTTTTACCCTAAATTAATTACCGGGCTTATAATAAATAATCTAAGCATAAATTGAGGGACAAGGGGACGGCTCTGGCAGGCAAAAGAACCGTCCCTTTGTGTGTGCCCTGTTATATGTAGCAGGATAGCCCGCCATCGATCATAAGAATATTGCCGGTGAGCCATTTAGAATCATCTGAGGCATAAAACAGGATGCTCCCGGTCATATCTTCGGGATAAGCCAACCTTTTCATAGGAAACATTTTGGTCAATTTATCCATCTTCCCTTTGGACTCTATGCGGCTCAATTCGTCTTCCATCATGGGGGTGATTATATGGGACGGGCAAAGGCAGTTGACCCGTATCTCCGGTCCCAGCTCGGCAGCCAGGGCCCGGGTAAGCTGTACCACTCCACCTTTCATGGCACAATAAGCACTGCTGCTCTTCCCCCCCAGTACTCCCAATATAGAAGCTATATTTATTATGCTTCCTCCGCCGCCTTCCAGCATCAAGGGTAACATTAGCTGGGAAACCGCAAAAACGCTACGCAGGTCAACCTGGTAAATCCGATCGAAATCCTCCAGGCTGGTTTTCATAAAAGGTTTGAACAAGGCCGAACCGGCATTGTTTACCAGGATATCCAGACGACCATAAGTCTCCCGCACTTCATCCCGGGCCTTTTCAATATCCTCGATTTTAGTAACATCAGAAGGAATAGCCAGTCCTTCCCCTCCTCTTTCCTTGACTATGTCCACGGTTTCATTCAATGGTTCGGGCCGCCGCCCCATGACTACCACCCGGGCTCCCTCAGCGGCCAGAGCAATAGCTGCTGCTCTTCCAATACCGGTACCTCCTCCGGTAATTACAGCTACTTTCCCTTTCAGCTTCATCTCTTCTCCCCCTTTCCCTGCCTAGCCTTTGTTCTTGTTGCTTTCCAAAAAGGCTTGCATCCGGCTGCACATGGCCTCGCTACCCACAAAATTGCGGAAAGTCCAGAGCTGGGTGCGAATGGCGGACTGTACTTCCATTCCCGGTACCCGGTTGGTCTGCTCCTTGTTGGCTTTCAAGGCTTCTCGTTCAAAAGCGGCAATGCGCTGGGCCAGTTTTTTGGCTTCTTCCAGATAGCTTTCCCGGGGATAAACATAATTGGCCAGGCCCATTTCCCTGGCTTCCTCGGCCCCATAAATCCGTCCGGTCATGGTAACTTCCTTGGCCCGGCCCATACCGATAATTTTCCACAGGGGATCGCTTAAGGGTGTTAAAGCCCAGCGTATTTCCGGCTGCCCGACTTTGGCCGTTTCCGACATTACCCGGATGTCGGCCATAACCATCAAGTCGAAGCCGGCAGCCAGGGCGGGACCGCTGACCGCGGCAATGACCGGCAGGGGGAACTTGAGTATGTTCAAAAAGGATTCTTCGATTATCTTCAGGCCTGCGCTTTTGTTCTCTCCCAGACTCATCACGCTGGGCATGTCGAAACCGGCGGAAAAGGCTTTCTCTACCCCGGTTAGCACTACGGCATTAATCTCTTCGTCTTTTTCCATCTCCTCAAAGACATGGGCCAGTTCTTTCAGCAATTCCATGGTCAGGGCATTCATGAATTCCGGGCGGTTAATCTGAACTATTCCGATCTTGTTTTCTTTGCTAAAAATGATATCCTGATATTCCACTTTTTCTACCCCCTTATTTTTCTCTAATTCTTTAATAATTCTGAGAAATTATTGAAATTCCTCTTAAGCATCGAAAGAAACTGCTTAAGTAGTCTCAGCACGCAGCTGCAACGAGGCGGGGGATTAAGAACCCACCGCCTGTTTTGTAAATAGGAACCCGACCGCTTAGCGGGGGACATATTTCACCTCGTTATAAATATTAATATGCTGCTATCAAAAGGCTATTTGGCAGCAGGGTCAAAATTCAAATTATTGAGATAGAGGGACTGGAAATCGGGGTATAGGGCGAGTTCAACATAATGCACTTGTTCCTTTATTTCGCGGGCTTCCCGCTGTTTATCCGGGGATAATAATGCCGCAATAGCCCCGGCAGCGGCGGCATTACCAATATTCCTTATTGTCTCCGTTTTTATCGGGGGAATCATGCCTATATCAATCGCATTATGGGGATTCAGGTAATTGCCAAAAGCCCCGGCCAGGTAAACCTTTTCCAGCTTCTTATACTCTAATCCCGCCTCTTTCATCAATACATCAATAGCTGTCCTTAAGGCTGCCTTGGCCAGCTGCACCTGCCTTATATCCTCCTGGTTGAAAACTACCGGAGCTCCTCGGAAGGATTCGTTTTCTTCTACCAGGATTATTTCTGCTCCCCTTTCCCCCTGGCGCACTCTCAGTTTCTCCCCAGCCAGCTCAGTGATTATTCCGTTACTATCTATGTAAGCTCCCTGGCGCAGGCTGGCTATTATATCAATAATAGCTGAACCACATAGCCCCCGGGCCGGGCTATCGCCAATAAGATTGTATTCCAGGCCCCCTTCTGGGTTAAGGCATATCTTGTCGATGGCGCCATCTCCAGCAATCATTCCACTGCTTATTCCACCACCTTCAAAGGCAGGACCGGCAGCAGCTGAAGCCGCCCATAGTTTACCCCGGTTTCCCACTACAACTTCACCGTTGGTACCGATATCGACCAGCAAAAAACGACTGCTCCGCCAGTCGGGCAGGCTTAAGACAGCAGCCACGGTATCTGCGCCCACAAAGCCCCCCACTTGAGGAAGGAGCAGGATTTCCGCCTCCGGGTTTACCGGAAGCCCCAGACCGGCTGCCGGATAAGTGAATTCGTCACAAAAAATACCGGCATATGGTGCCTGGGCAAATCCTGCCGGATTTAACCCGAGAAAAAAGTGCAACATGACCGGGTTGCCCACCAATACCAGGTAGTATATATGCTCCGGTGAAGTTCCGGTCTCTTCCAGCATTTCCTCAATCATACTGGAGAGGTTATTCAGCAATATCTGTTGCAATCGCTCCAAACCATCCGGATTTTCCAGACAGTGAAGCACACGGGATAGTATGTCAGCGCCGTATACCCTCTGCATGTTGGGTTTGGTGGAAATGGCCAAATGCTGCCCGTCCTCCAGATTTAACATGACGGCAAAAAGGCTGGTGCTGCCTATATCCAGGGCCAGGCCACAGGCTTTTTCTCTTTTACGCCCGATATATTTTACTGCCTGCTCCTTAAATACCAGGGCTTGTAGTTCCAAGGCCGGTCGCCCAATACGGTCGATTTGTGCCAGCTGGTTTAAATTGTCAACGGTCAATTCCAACTTTAAGCCGGGCAGGGCCCGCGCCAGGCGCGTAAGGAGAGGAACCGGAGAATCCTTCTCCATTCCTGGAATCAGTACCTGGCGATTCTTCACCGGAGCGGAAAAAGCTACCGGGGGAGAATCGCTCTTTAGCCAGGCTTGATCCTGTATAGCCAGAGCCAGAGGATCCAGATAAACCGTTAAGGGCCCTTTAACCCGGCAAAAACAAGCCAAGCGGGTGCCGGTTCTTAATTCTTCCGGAAGGAGATACTGCCGTTCGCTATCGCTGATTTCATCAATCTCTCCTTCCAGCTTAACCTTGCACTGCCCGCAATTCCCTTTGCCGCCACAGGCCCCTGGGGAGACCATTCCGCTCGTCATTATGCTATCCCAGAGGTTTTTACCTGCCAGGGTCCAAAACTCCATAGGCGGCCTGTCAGGGCTTTTTAATGTGATTTTTGTCCTTTCCGCCATCTGTCAGACACCCACCGTCCATAAGAATTGCTATCACACTTTGATAAGTGAGGAGTAAGGGGTAAGGGGTTATCGGTCGTGGTCCTTTACCCTGTCAGGCACTACTGATGCTCCCTGCGGTCGCTATTAGGGTTGTTGCGCCTGATTCGGAACGACACGGGGTCGTTCCCTACATACCCTGCGGTCGCTATTAAGGGAGCACCCTATCGGGCACTACTGATGCTCCCTGCGGTCGCTATTAAGGGAGCTGAGCGGTATATTTATACAAGCCAATGAATATTAATAACTTTTTATAGTGGAGTCATACTTAAATAAAAGAAAAAGGCGGCCCTCAGCCGCCCATCCATCCTTTTATTATTCCGCTTTAGTCTCCGTCATCAAGGCATAAGCGAAAATGAAAACCCATACCAAAGACGCTAATAATGCGGTGGTAGCTCCGCTCCAATCACCACTTTCGTGGACCATTGCATTACCTCTGGCATATAATACATTAAACACTACCAGACCCAAACCAGTAATAATGAATACCCATTTCTTTACTCCGGCTGATAGCTGTTTACTTTTTGCCCAACTACAAAATTTCAAGAAAATATAGATTGAAACTACTACTATGGCAAGTACTACCAGGGGATTCGCCCAAATTCCGTGTCCTGCGCCCGCTGATCCAAATATTGCTAACACCTTTTCACCTCCTCTTTATTTTCTTTTACCTAATATTTTAATACTTTAAGCTGAGTAACACAAGGAAACAAAATGTTTGACCTTATAATCCGTTACTCCCCGTTTTGATCTACCTAGACTATTCTATAGAGAATAAGTATTTCCTGCTTTTTAAAAAAGTTTTTTCAAATTCTCCACAACTTCGTGCAAACTTTACAATTAATCCTATAGCTATTATAATAAACCTTGCAGCTTTGCAGATAAAGTAAGTAAATCAGATAGTCGCAGGCATTTATTTGCCTGAGGAAAGTCGGAGCTCCATAGGGCAGGGTGCTGGATAACATCCAGTGGGGGTGACCCCAAGGAAAGTGCCACAGAAAGAAACCGCCGGAAATGGAGACCAGAGCGGAGGACGGAAGTCGGATGTCGGAAGACCGATGTTTGATTACGGAAGAAGGAATTCCGGGTTCTGGTCTCCGTTTTCGGCAAGGGTGGAAAGGTGAGGTAAGAGCTCACCAGCATTCAGGCGACTGAATGGCTCGGCAAACCCCACCTGGAGCAAGACCGAATAGGGGAACAATGAGGCGGCCCGTCTCGTTCCCGGGTTAGGTCGCTTGAGGTAGCAGGTAACTGCTGTCCCAGATAGATGACTATCTAATACAGAACTCCGCTTATAGATTTACTTACTTTTATGATAAAAAAATGAGGGGTAAGAGAAGGTAAACTTACCCAGGAAAAAGAGGCATATGTTTATGCCTCTTTTATTCTGGGTATTTATCTTTATTCTTTGCGTCTACAAATATCTGCGTAATTTATTTCTTCTTGGCTGGTTTTTTCTTGCTGCCACCCTTTGCCGGGGCGGCTTTCTTCTTAACAGCTACTGCTTCTTTGAGTGATTTGCCGGGTTTAAATGCAGGAACCTTGGTAGCAGGAACCGTAATTTCTTTTCCCGTTGCCGGGCTAATAACTTTTCTTTCCTTACGGTCACGGACCTCAAAACTACCGAAGCCAATAATCTGCACTTTGTCCCCACCGGCCAGGGCTTGCTGAATACTTTCCACCAATGCATCCAAAACTTTTGCTGCATCTTTTTGGGTGATTTCCGCTTTTTCAGCCAGAGATTTAACCAGTTCCGATTTGTTCACGACATAGTCCTCCCTTTAAAATTTTTTATCCATATTTTACACTCATTCCTCAAAAAATCGGTAATTCCTGCTATTGAAACACTTTTTTTTTATTTTTTCTTTTTACATGGCTTAAATAGGTATTTTCATTCTTCCATTTGTCAGCAACTTTTATTCATAGAAAGCCATTATACAGGTCTTTGGAAGTTATATCTAATCAATTATGTCCCGAATAGTAATTGAACGATCAAGGGCCAGGTTATAGAACTCATCCTCCACCATTACTATGGGACGGGTAGGTTGAAAAGGATCTACATAAATAACTATTCCCTCTTTCTTATTACTCAACAAAACCTTGTTGCCTACATAGAAATTAGTGATTTTATCATAAAAGACTTTGGTAATCCTGGCATCCAACTTGCCAAATGACTCCTGCCACAATATTTCAGCAGCGGAATAGGGAGATCTTTTATCGGCATAAGAATGAGCCGAAGTAATGGCATCATAAACATCTGCAACAGCTACCACCGCAGCATAGAAGTTTAATTGGCCCTTTAAACCCGAGGGATAACCGGATCCATCTACCCTTTCATGATGCATCAAGGCAGCATTGGCCACTTCAAGGTTCATATCTGGGTTCTGACAGATAAAATTGTATCCGAGTACGGTATGTTTTTTTATTTTTTCATACTCCTGATCCGTTAATTTCCCGGGCTTATTAAGAATATCGTTTTCAATAAAAACCTTACCCAGATCATGTAAAAGACCGGCTATTCCCAATTCTCTAATGGTGTTGCGATCACATTTCAACCATCGTCCAATCAGTATGCAGAGAAGGGAAACATTTATCGAATGGGTAAAGAGATATTCTCCTTTATTCTTCATCAAACGCATTTGCCGGAAAAGGTCAATTGCATCAAAGGCTTGTTCTCTCAACAAGTCCACTGTCTTATCTATTTCCTGAAAATCCAGAGGGCTTCCCAGCATAGCCCCAACCATAAACGAGTTAACGACTTCCAGGGCATCCTGATAAACATCTTCGAAATCGCGCTCCGGTTTCATCCGAGGAGATTCATCCAAAATGAATACTTCTTCGATATTTCTCCGGGCAAAGCTATCCAGATGCTCCTGGGTAATGGTACTGCCACTGGTCAACAGGAGCTGGGAATCATAAGAATAAATATCTTTCCCCAGCTTTATTCCGGGTCTTAAATTGCTTGTCTTAATCTTAAGCATCCCAAGTCCCCTCTATTTGAAATCCTTTCCCTTTTCTTTTTTCAATGTCTCCACATATTCTACACAGTAGACTTGAATCCCTTTTTTAGAAGCATTTTAATAAGAAAATATCTGCATCCAATAATAGTGGTGCCAGGCACTTAAGTTGTTAAGTTATTATGAGTGTTACGAAATAAACCTGTTCTACGATACCCCTATTTCCCTTACTGTTTGGTTGATGGTATGCGGGTTGATTAGAAGTTAATCGCTGTTTAAGGATGACCCTGCGGGCACTACTGATGCCCTGCGGTCGCTATTAAGGGTGCGGGCAGGGGTTTAATAAGAACAACAGGAGATTCAGATTTGGCATTACAAGAGCGTTACAAGTATTTGAAACAAGGGCCGGAATAAAGGGGTATGAAATCTACCTTCATTCCGCGCTTCTGGCATTCCTTTTCTAAAAACCGGCTGAGATGAGGCGAAATAATCTCCTCCGTTCCCTGATGACCGGCATCGATAATGGCTAAACCCAAAGCCTCAGCATCCCGGGCTTCATGATATTTAAGATCACCGGTTACCAGGAGATCTACCCCTTGCTGGCTTATTCCCGGAATCAGGCTAGCTCCGGAACCACTGACTATGGCCACTTTTCTTATAACTTTATTCAAATCACCCACCACCCGGACTGCTTCCAGTCCCAGAGTCTCTTTTACCTGGCGGGCATAGTCCCCTAGCTTTGTCTCTTCAGGCAAGAAACCGTATCTTCCCATACTGTAGCCTTTCCCGGCTTGCTCCAGGCGAAAAATATCAAAGGCTACTTCTTCGTAAGGATGGGCCTCCTGCATGGCTTGCATTACTTGAGCGAGCTCCCGCTTCCTGACAACAGTTTCCAGCCTGAATTCGTCAGCTTCTTCTAATTCTCCCTCTTGTCCAAGGAACGGCTGGGTTCCGGCACCCGGGCGGAAAGTGCCGGTTCCCCGCACCCGGAAACTGCAATCAGAGTAGTTGCCGATAAAACCAGCCCCGGCTGCATTTATAGCCCGGCGAACTTCCTCGTAATGGCTAGCGGGGACAAAAACCACCAGCTTGTATAGTTCCTCTTTTTTATGATTTCCCAGTATATCAATATCCTGCAAACCCAGCAGTTCAGCCAAAATTTGATTGAGACCCTTTTCGGCAGCGTCCAGGTTGCTGTGGGCAGCATATACGCTAATTCCGGCTTTGACTATTCTCTGGATTAGACGACCAACGGGCGATTCATAATTGATCTGCTTAAGGGGCTTAAAAAAGAGCGGGTGATGGGTGATTATCATAGCAACCTTTAATTCCAGGGCCTGATTAAGGATGCTTTCATCCAAATCCAGAGCCACTGCCGCTTTCTTAACCGCTTTGTTGGTCGAACCCAGCTGCAGGCCGCTATTATCCCAGGCTTCCGCCAGCCAGGGTGGAAAATGTTCTTCCATAATGCCGATAATGTCCTTAACTCTAGCTTGCATGGATTATCTCCTCCAGTGTTTTAATTTTTTTCTCATATTCCTCCAGACTATTGGCTTGAATAATACCCTTGGATTGCAACAGCCCCTGGTAAACCCGGCGATATTTTCTCAAACTGTCTACCAGAAAACGCTTCTTTAATGGGTTGTCACATCTTAGTATAATGGGCCCCAAATCCAACTCCAGGGGGGTAAGTTCATAAGGGATATCCCCGGGACAAGAGCTTAGAATCAAATAAATTCGCTGCTGCTCTTCCAGCAGTTTTTCCTCCAAAATAGGCCAGCCTTGCTGGGAAAGCTCCCGGCGCAATACTTCCGTTTTGCTCATGGGTTGAAAAATAAATTTTCTGTAGCTGGCTGAGTGTGACCATTTCCGCGACAATATTTCCGCAATATTATCTCCACCCATGCCCGCAACAATAACCGTAGCAACCTCCCCCGGCTGTAAAACCTCCAGACCGTTCCCCAACCGCAGTTCTATGCGCTCATAAAAGGTACTCTTCTCCACCGCCTGTCTTAGCCGCTCAAAAGGTCCCTCTTTTACTTCGCTGGCAATAACCCAAGGTACTATACCTTTTTCCAGCAGAAACAAGGCCAGCAGACCGTGATCAGCGCCAATATCCGCTGCCGCCTCTCCCCTGATTACGCTATCACTTACAGTCAGCAAACGCTTATTCAGCATATCCATCCTTTCCAGGTATCAAGGGGATTTCCCTCACTCCCTACTTTTCTAATTAGAATATATACAAAATGCAACATCCCTGCAATGGCGGGGTAGTAAGAAAAGTGAGGAGTGAGGGGTGAGGGGTTTAATTTATTTCCTGCTGCATCTTACTATTCAAGCCCCTACTAACTCACTTTTCATCAGTGGTTGTAGCCCTCACCCTGCACCCTGCACCCTGCACCCTTCGGGTACTCCTGATGTTCCATCCTTCGGATGTCGCTATTAAGGTTGCGGGTACTCCTGATCTTCCATCCTTCGGATGTCGCTATTAAGGTTGCGGCCATGGGTGGGTAGTAAGAAAAGTCATTGGGAGACGGAAGGCGGAAAGCGAAATAGCGTTAGGTGTCAGGAGTATCAGAAAAAAAGCCGGGGTGACCGTTACTTCCAGTCACTCCCAGCTTTGCTTTACTTGGCCTTAGATCTGGGGCAGGTTTCTCAAGCTCTCCTTTAATTCAGCATCAGAAAATTCAACATCTTCCGTTTCCCCAGACAGATATTTATCATAGGAGAAAAGGTCGAGATGACCATGCCCGCTCAAATTAAAGACAATAGTGCGGGAAACCCCTTCTTCTTTGGCTTTCAGGGCCTCGTCTATGGCTACCCGAATAGCATGAGCTGATTCTGGAGCCGGTACTATACTCTCAGTCTGGGCAAAAAGCATAGCGGCTTCGAAGGTCGGGTTTTGCTTGACCGCCACTGCTTCAATCAGTTTATCGTGATAGAGACGGCTGACCAGGGGGGATTCCCCATGATAACGCAAGCCGCCCGCGTGAATTCCGGAGGGGATAAAATCATGACCCAGGGTATACATTTTCATGAGCGGGGTGAAACCGGCCACATCACCATAGTCATAGGCATAAACCCCTTGGGTCAGGGTCGGACAGGCCGCAGGTTCTACCGCCACCAGGCGAATATTCTTCCCGGCCAGTTTGTCCGGGATGAAGGGAAAGGCTATTCCCGCAAAATTACTGCCCCCGCCACAACAGCCAATAATTATATCCGGGTAATCATCCACCAGTTCCATCTGCATCTTCACTTCCTGGCCAATAATGCTCTGATGCAGGCAAACATGGTTCAAGACACTGCCCAGGGAATAATTGGTGTCATCCCGGGTAACCGCATCCTCTACCGCTTCACTAATGGCAATAGCCAGGCTTCCCGGGGTTTCCGGGTCCCGAGCCAGAACCTGACGACCACTCTCAGTAAGATTGCTGGGGCTGGGTATGCAGCGCCCTCCGTATAATTCCATGATAGAGCGCCGGTAGGGTTTCTGGTAAAAACTTACCTTGACCATATAAATCATGGCTTCCAGGCCAAAGTGTTTACAGGCCAGAGCCAGTGCTGTACCCCACTGGCCAGCTCCCGTTTCAGTACTTATTCTCTTAATACCCTGCACCTTATTGAAATAAACCTGGGGCAGGGCCGAGTTAAGCTTATGACTTCCTACCGGGCTTACCCCTTCATATTTATAATAAATCCGGCAGTTGCTCTGCAGAGCTGCTTCCAGTTGGCGGGCTCTAAAGAGCGGGGAGGGCCGATACTGTTTATAAAGCTCCCGGATTTCCCGGGGTATCTCAATAAACCTTTCACTGGATACTTCCTGGAGAATCAGCTCCCGGGCAAATATGGGTTCCAAATCAGATGGAGTGAGGGGTTGATGGGTTTGCGGGTGTAATCCCGGTTCCAGGGGATGGGGCATATCCGCCTGGACATTATACCAAAACTTGGGGATCTTATCCTCGGGCAGAATAATCTTGGTTAGCTCGTCTCTACTCATCTAAACTAATCTCTCCTCTCAAATATTTGATTTTTAAAATAGATGGGTACATTCTAGCACAGTAAGCCATTGTTTCACAAGTAGCTAAAAGAAGCACTCTACAGGTTTTTCATGTTTCTCAGGGCACAGCTCTGGCCACACATGGTACAGCTATCTTCCAGTTCGGGGCTGGATTCGGCCCGGTAGCGCCGCGCCTTTTCCGGGTCAATGGCGAGCTTGAACATGCTTTCCCAGTCCAGCTCAGCCCTAGCCTTGCTCATTTGCCAGTCCCATTCGCTGGCTCCCGGAAGGCCTTTGGCGATATCAGCGGCATGAGCGGCAATACGGGCAGCGATAATACCTTCCGCCATATCTTCCAGGCTGGGCAGGCGCAAGTGTTCCGCCGGGGTTACATAGCAGAGAAAATCAGCCCCGGCAGCGGCGGCTATAGCTCCTCCTATGGCACTGGTAATATGGTCATAACCGGGAGCTATATCGCTAACCAGTGGCCCCAGTACATAAAATGGGGCGGAGTGGCAGAGCTTTTTTTGCAGTAGCACATTAGCCTCTATCTCGTTTAAAGGCATATGCCCCGGCCCTTCAATGATAACCTGCACATCCTTTTCCCAGGCCCGCAAGGTCAGATCTCCCAGAGTAATCAGTTCTTCAAGCTGGCAGGCATCACTGGCATCATTAATGGAACCGGGCCGGCAGGCATCACCCAGGCTCAGGGTCACATCGTATTCACGGCAGATGTCCAAAACTTCATCAAAATACTGGTAAAACGGATTTTCGGCTTTATTGCGCTCCATCCAGGTGCACAAAAGGGCTCCACCCCGGGAAACAATACTGGTCAGGCGTGGAGTTTTGCGCAAGCGTTCCAG
This sequence comes from Syntrophomonas wolfei subsp. wolfei str. Goettingen G311, assembly GCF_000014725.1. GTDB lineage: Bacteria > Bacillota > Syntrophomonadia > Syntrophomonadales > Syntrophomonadaceae > Syntrophomonas > Syntrophomonas wolfei. The sequence continues at coordinate 735,117 of NC_008346.1, read as the reverse complement.
GGTAGTCCTTCTAATGCCAGCATGTATGGTCATAAAGTCAACCCCGTCACGGGCATGGGTTTCCACCACCTGAAGGAACTCGGCCACAGTTATTTCCGATAATTCTTTTTCCAGAAAACCCATAGCATCATAAACCGGTACGGTTCCTATCATGGCCGGGGAGATTGCCAACAGGGCTTTTCTGAATTCCTGGGTCTTTCCATGACAACTGAGGTCCATTATAGCATCAGCCTGCATTTCCAGGGCCTTTTCTACCTTACGCATTTCTTCTTCCATATTGCTGCAGTCGCGCGAAATACCCAGGTTAACATTTATCTTGGTTTTGAGGCCGGCTCCGATAGCTGCAGCCTGTAATGACAGGTGGTTGCGGTTGGCGGGTAGGGCTATCTTCCCGGCGGCCAAACCCTCTTGCAGGTATTTGAGCTCCACTCCTTCTTTTTCCGCCGCCTTTTTCATTTCCGGGGTCTCTATGCCTTTGCGGGCGGCTTCCCTCTGGGTCTTGTAGTTCATATTTTTCTCCCTTCAGACTTTATTTAAATATTTTGATCCTGCAAAAGAATTTTTGCTCACAGTCGGCCTACATCCTGCTAACAATCCTCGGCAGTTGCTGGAGAATATCGTGAAAATCCCGGTAGGGGTAGTAAGTTAAACCCTCTTTCTGGCAGTAGCCGGCCAGTTCATTTTTGGCAAAAACAATATCACAAGAGGCCGCCGGGCAGAAATCGGAGTAGCCATCTCCGATATATACTGTGAGATAGCCGGGTAAACTTCTTTCCTGGATTATCTTGCTCTTGCATACCCCACATTTAAAGCATTCTTCATCCAGGTAGGGCGATTCCATCCGCCAGGCGTCATCCCAGTATAATTTATTGGCATAAAACTCGATTTCCCAGCCCTGGCCCCGTAATATGCTTTTTATATAGCGGTCATAACCATCGCTCAATATAATGGGGAGGTGCTGATTTTTTTGTACCCAGTCCAGGAAAGGGGAAAAGCCGGGGTCTACTTCCTGAGCCTGAAAAAAGGCCTCCAATTCAGCCGCCCCTACCTCCATTGATGAAAGAATACGACTGGCGCACTCTCCAGTAGTAATACCTCCCTCTTCCCAGAGGCGGTTTATTTCCTCCCAGTCCCTGCCGGCATACCTGGCTGCCATCTTATTGCAGACATCCTCCCGAGAAATAGTGCCATCGAAATCCATAAAAATTATTAATTTCTCTCCCATATTTGCCTCAGTTTCCTGGCTTCCCCCTCAATATCACTTGCTCCCATAAGAGCCGATATTACGGCCGCGCCATCGGCTCCCGTTTCTTTTATCATCTTCAGGTTTTCCTTATTTATTCCGCCGATAGCTACCAGAGGTATCTTGATTTCCTGTCTTAAGCTCGCCAGGAACTCCAAACCGGTGGCCGGGGGAGCATCAGCTTTGGTCGGGGTGGAAAACACCGGTGACACCCCCAGGTAGTCGGCTCCCATCTTCTCTCCTTCCCGGGCCTCTTCCCGCTTATTAATGGACAGGCCGATTATTTTTTCTTTTCCCAAGAGAGAGCGGGCTACCGGTAAAGGCAGGTCATCCTGCCCCAGGTGCAAGCCATCGGCATCAACCGCCAGAGCAATGTCCAGGCGGTCATTAATGAGCAAGGGTACACCCAACTCTCTTAATTCCGTTTGGAGAGTCTGGGCCAGTTCATAGAATTCTCTGCTGCCGGCCTCTTTTTCCCGTAATTGGACCATGCTTACACCGCCCTTTACCGCCTTCCTTACCTCCTCCAGAAGGCTCCGGCCCTGAAGCAGGCTGCGGTCGGTGACCAGATACAGGGAATAATCCGAGTTTACCATTCCAATCGTCCTTCTTTCATCAGCTCTTCTCCCCTCAGAACAAATAGTTCATCAAAAAGAAGCGTGCGGAAAGTCCCCGGGCGGTTTCCCGCTTGGCTGGCGGCTCTTTCCCCGGCCAGATTAAAGGCTAACAAACCGGTAATGCTGGCCAGCCAGGCTTCTTCGGGCGCTGCACCCACGCAAGCGGCTATAACCCCGCCGGCCATACAACCGGCACCAGTAATGTTTTGAAACAGGGGCGTACCGTTGAATATTCGAGCATAGCGGTTTTCCTCAGCTACAATATCAACTTCTCCGGTGGCAACGGCAATTAACTTGTCCTTAACCGCCAATTGCAGGCAGGCTTCTTCCAAACCTTCACCCGTATCCAGAGAGTCAACACCCTGAGCCTTTCCGGCTAAACCGGCCAGGCTTTTTATTTCGGCAATATTTCCTTTCAATACCTGTATCTTGCCCAGTGACTTTATTCTTTCTATCAAATCCACCTTGCGCCCAATCACTCCACAGGCTACCGGATCAAGAATCAGCGGAACATCCCGGGAAGCGGCGGCCCACCTGCCTTCCAGCATAGCTGCTTCCTGTTCCCCGGTAAGGGTACCGAGATTAAAATAAAGCACCGAGGCCAGGGGAGCAAATCCACTGGCCTCAGCCGGGTATTCCACCATGGCCGGTGATGCACCTGCGGCCAGAATAATGTTGGCTACATCATTTACGGTTACATAATTGGTAATGCAGTGTACCAGCGGTCTCCTGTTTCTGACTTCGTCCCATATTTCCGCACAATACTTGAGCATTAAAACTCCTCCTTCGCAGCATCACTGCCGTCCTTCAGGGCTTCCGGTTTCCAGGGACGCTGAGCGGCAAAATGATGAGGTATGCCCACCCCTTCGCCTATGGCAAACCCATGCTCCAGACAATATTCTACATAAGCTTTGGCTCGTTTGGCTGCTGCCGGTACTGCCAAACCTTGTCCCATCAAGGTGGCTAGAGCAGCAGAAAAGGTGCAACCGGTGCCATGATTGCAATTAGTATCAACCCGCTGGCCTCTTAGCAAATAAAGCGAGTCTTTATTGGCCAGGACATCTACTGGTTCTCCCTTCAGATGGCCACCCTTGACTATGGCCCACTGGCAGCCGAATTCCAGGAGTTCCCGTGCGGCCTCTTTCATCTCTTCCAAGCTGCTAATCTCCCGTCCCAACAAGGCCCCGGCTTCCATAAGATTAGGGGTGATTACGCTGGCCAGAGGCAGGAGGTTCTTTTTTAGTGATTCCACCGCTTCCTCCTCCAGCAGGCGGTCACCGCTCTTGGCAATCATCACCGGGTCAACCACCAGAGGAAGGGAGTTCTTCAGTTGTTTTTCCCAGAAAGCTCCCGCCTGGAAGAAAGATGCCAAAAAATTGCTTACCGCCTGAACAGTTCCGGCCCTTCCCAACATGCCGATTTTGATTCCATCCAGGCGAATATCCGAAAAAATGGCTTCCAGCTGTTTTTCTATCACCAGGGCTTCGATTTCCCGAACAGCCGTTACTTGTCGGGTATTCTGGGCGGTTACTGCCGTAATCACCGACAGAGCATAAGCTCCCAGGGCTTGAATAGTTTTGATGTCCGCTTGAATTCCTGCCCCGGCACAGGAATCAGAGCCCGCTATAGTTAGAATCTTGCGCAAAAAATTACCTCCTTAGTTAGAAAAGTGAGGAGTGAGGGGTGAGGGGTTAAATTATTTCCTGCTACATCTTGCCATTCAAGCGCCTGCTAACTCACTTTTCATCGGTAGTTGTGCCCCCCTGGGCTATGGGGTTTGGAATAAAAATACAGGTTAACCAGCAAAAAGGTCAACCTGTCAAGACTCCAGGTAAAACGCTTCCCTCCGCTGGCATTATCCAGTTCAGGTGCAAAGGGTCAGAGGCTACCCCCCTATCTCAGCTTTGCCCGGGCAAAGCTCCCCCAGCGTCTAGTATTCAGCTCTAATAAAATATTTTATCATTATTTTGCAAGTTGAGCTATCTTTTTATCTTCTATGAAAGTCGATTCCTCTTCATTTTTACATGATGCTGTTAGAACTCCATCATTGAATTGAGGTTAATGCCTGCAATATAATAAATAAAGGAAAATTAAATTATTGGAATTGAAGAGCTTATTCGATGGTATGTCCACCATTACAAAAACAATTTCGCTAAAAGGAGGAGATTATTATGCCAAATACAATATTAACAACAAATACCATTATAAATACTATTAAAGAGCATATGAGTGACATAAAAAAATTTTCCGTAGAGGAAATCGCTTTGTTTGGATCAGTTGCTCGAGGTGAAGCTAATGAAAATAGTGATTTGGATGTACTGGTATTAATGAAGAGGAAAACTTTAAGGGATTATATGGGCCTTAAGTTTTACTTGGAAGAACTGACCGGGCGAAAGGTTGATCTGGTCATGGCTGAAAATTTAAAACCGACTCTTCGACAAGCTATTTTATCAGAGGTGATAAGTATTGAGAACTAGCAGAGCATATATTGAAGACATCTTGACCGGCATAGACAAAATTCAAAGATATACAGCAGGAGTTTCTTTTTCTGCTTTACCCAGAATGAAGAAAAAACGGACGCAGTAATTAGAAACCTTGAGATAATCGGTGAAGCAGTAAAAAAAATCCCGCCCGATTTACGAGAAACCCAACCCCAAATACCTTGGCGCGAGATAGCAGGTATGAGAGATATACTAGTTCACGATTACTTTGGCGTTAACATTTCATTGATATGGAATATCGTTACAATTGAGCTTCCACCACTAAAACTGGCCATTAGCATGATGCTGGAAGAGTTGTCTGAATAATCTAATGGGTGCTGTTCCCCACTTGGAACCTGGAAGCGGATAAGAACATATTATAGAAGTAAAAGAAATACCTGGAACCAATACTTTTAGGCCAGAGCTTCAATAATTAACTGGTACCTCCCATTTTTGGTGAATCAAGAAAAAGGGGGATGGTGGTGCAGATGAAACTACTGGTCATAAGCGGCGATTTCCGGCAATACCTCGACTCCAGCTTTCATTCCTTAATGACTGTTCTGGCTGATTTACTGGAACTTCACTTATGGCATAAGAGCGGGTCGATAAAAGATATCCTGCCCCAATTGCCTTCAACCCCTGATTTTGTTCTGGTAAATGAGCCCGGCGAAATAAACAGCCCGGTCATTGATGAACTTTCTTCACTTTCCATACCTTATGCTGTCTACCTGCATGACCTGCATCATGATTCTTGTAAGGAAGCCTTGCAGGATAAAAATTTATGCTGGGTTTTTACTCGCTACCGGGATAAATTTTTGGACTGGTATCCCGAATGGCAAAACAGAATGAGCTGGCTTCCTCATCATATCGACAACAAAATTTTTAAAGACTATCACTTGCCCAAATCTATTGATTACCTTATGATGGGGGCTATGCATGAATATGTTTACTCTTTACGCTATAAAATCCGCGAGAAAATGAAAGAAAAGCCCGGATTCATCTATCATGAACATCCCGGCTACAAACATTTCTCCCTGGCGGAGATGAAAAATCTCCTGGTCGGCCCCAACTATGCCCGGGAAATAAACCGGGCCAAGCTATTTTTAAGCTGTGACTCCGTCTATAAATATCCTCTTTTGAAGTATTTTGAGGTTCTAGCCTGCAACACATTGTTACTGGCTCCCTCCTCACCGGAACTTCTGGATTTAGGCTTTATACCCGGAATTCATTTCGTTGATATTAATGAGCTGAATTTCGAGGAGAAGGCGGATTTTTACCTGAAACATGAGAAGGAACGGCTGGATATTGCCCAACAGGGCTATGAGATGGTTCAAGAAAAACACACTAGCACCCAACGCGCAGTGCAATTATTGGAGATGATTAAGGAGATTCTAAAGTCTTGCTCCACTTCTTGAAGAATATGCCCTGCTTACTGTGGTCTATGCCCCTCCCTTTAAATGCTCATGTCACTCCAGTTTTCCCCATTCGCGGCCCTGGTTGCGGACGATTTGAGACATTTTTTCAAAGTATAATTTTTCGTTTATGGCAATGCGCTCTTCTACTCCTTCGCCCTTATCCCGGGGATGGAATAAATGCACAGTTTCCGCCCCGGTTTCAAAGTAGGAACAAGCGTTCATCTGCAAGCGCCCCACCAGGTCATCGTCTTCATACCAAACCCCTACAAAATCCTCATCGAAACCGCCTATGGAATAAAATTCACTCCGGCTGACCGCCATCAAAAAAGGGAGTTTAATACGCAGTTCATCACAATGCTCCAATGCTTCAGGAGCATATTTTCCTTGCCGTTCCTCTATATGCCGTAAAAATTCACCACTCCAATCATTCTTACCTAATCGCGGTATAGTAATAAGATTAGGCTTTTGCAGTAATGGTTCCACCAGATGAAACACGGTATCATTCAGATGGTACATCTCCGCGTCACAGAGTATCAAAATGCTGCCAGTAGAGATACGAGCCCCTATATTCATGGCAAATCCCTGACCCCGCCATTTGATATTTCCATCCAGATTTCTTTTTCCACTAAAAAAATATTTAAGGTTCAGGTTTTGTTCGTATTCCCGGCAAATCCGTTCGGTATCATCCGGGATGCCGTCATTGAGAACGATAGTTTCAAAAGGATAGGGTATTTTCTGTTGCGCCAGCGAAAAAAGATTCCATTTTAAGAGATCTGCCCGGAGCAAACTGGGTATGATTATGGATACTATGGCTTTCAAGCTCCCCATTCCTCCTCCCTATTTTCCCAGTTGATAGGTTTCCCGCATCCATTGGATAGTGGCCGGGATGCCCTCCTCCAACAGGGTTTTGGGCTGGTAGTTTAAATCCTTTACCGCCTTGCTTATATCCGGTTTTTTAACCCGGGTAGTAAAATTCTCCTCATCTTTATAAGTGACCAGGCTATCATCCTGCCCCAGGTAATCCAGAATCATATCGGAAACGCTCTTCATATCGTGCAGCTCTATTCCGGCAATATTGTATACCTCCCCGGCTTTAAAATTGTCCGGGATACTGGCCAGGGCACGAATACAATCATCTATATACAGGGAAGTCCTCTGGTGCTGGCGGTAGACGGTATAAGGCAAGGAATGCAGGGCACGATAGATAAAAACGCAAAGGGCGCTGCGGTAGGGGGCGTAGAATTCGCCCGGTCCATAAGTATTGAATAACCTGACTCTGACCGTTTGCGTCCCTGCCATCAGAGCGGAGTTAAGAATCTGCATTTCATTGGCCCATTTGGAGATGGCATAATCATTCATCTGTTTAATCGCCACTTCGTTCATGACTTCCTCGGCCATTATCCCATCGTAGTCACCATATACTTCGGAGCTGCTACTAAAAATCATCCTAAAGCCGAACTGTTCTTGCAGTCGCAAAAGGTTCTTGGTGCCAACAGCGTTGGTTGTCCACATTTGTTCATAATAGTCCTCCCCATTCCAGCGGCCAAATTCGGCTGCCAGGTGATAGACCAGGTCAAATTCCTCTTTCTCGAAAAGTATCTGCAATTGCCGAAACTTGCTTATATCACAACGATAGTAGTTGTTTTCATGACTGTGAAAAAGATCACAGGCCCAAACCTGCTCCCCCTGGGCCCGCAGTTCACGAACCAGACTGGAGCCTACTACGCCCTTGCCTCCGGTAACCAGGATTTTCATGCAATGCACCTCCGCAATTCCTTGCTCTTGATTTTGCGCGAATACTTTATGCCTTTTTATTATATGAGTTCAATTTCACCAGGGTGAGTAAATGGAAGCAGCAGACGCTAATTTGAGAACATAGCCCTCAATTTGGTAACTCGCCGGAGCGAAAATGAATAAATTATATGGTAAGATGCGGTTTTGTTTTTATCGACAGGAGAGAAGAGATGTGAAGCAAGTAATAGTAATGGGATTGGGTTACATCGGGCTGCCTACCGCTGTAATTCTGGCGGCAAACGGCTACCGGGTTATGGGTGTGGACCGGGATATTAAGCTTTTGCAGGAACTGGAACAGGGAAAAATCCATATTGAGGAGCCTAATCTGAATCTGTTGTTTCAGCAAGTTCGTAGCGAAAAAAAGCTCCGCTTCTCTCCCCAGCCGGAAAATGCCGATATATTCATAATTGCAGTTCCTACTCCGGCCCGGGAGGACAAAAGCTGTGATATGACTAATGTTCTGCAGGCAGTAGAAAGTATTCTACCTCAGCTGCAAACGAACAACCTGCTTATTATTGAGTCCACTATTCCTCCCTTGAGCTGTGAAGAAATAATAAAACCGTTGCTGGAAGAGGCCGGACATAAAGTGGGGGAAAATCTTTTTCTGGCCTTTTGTCCCGAACGGGTTTTACCCGGAGATATAGTGCGGGAGTTGCTGGTGAACAATCGGGTTATTGGGGGCTTTACCCGCCAATGCGCCCAGGAGGCAGCCAATTTTTACAGCAGTTTTCTCCAGGGTGAGATATCTTTGAGTGACTTGAAAACGGCCGAAATGACTAAATTACTGGAAAATACTTTTCGCGATGTCAATATAGCACTGGTCAACGAAATGACCAGGATATGCAGCCACCTGGGTATTGATGTCTTGGAGGTGATTCGCCTGGCCAATAAACATCCCCGGGTCAAGCTGCTGCAACCTGGTCCCGGTGTAGGAGGCCATTGCCTGGCAGTGGACCCCTATTTTATTGTGGAAAAAGCTCCCTCACTAACTCCGCTAATCAAAACTGCCCGAGAAGTCAATGCCAGTATGCCTGCTTTTATAGTTGAAAAGGCCAAAAACCTGGTTGCCGACATGGATAAGCCGCATATTGCGGTTTTTGGCCTGAGTTACAAGGGTAATATAGGAGATTTAAGGGAAAGCCCAGCTTGGGAGATCGTTAAGTCATTAAGGCAGGAAGGTTATTCTATCAAGGTCTTTGACCCCCATGTAACAAGTGTTTTCGGGGAAAATTCAGCGCCAGCAGCAGTTAAGGACGCCGATTTGATTTTAATATTAACTGAACATGATGAATTTCGCCATTTGGATTATGATGAGCTGGCCGCAGGCATGCGAACTCCTTTAGTTTTTGATACCAGGAACATAATCCCGGCAAGAGCTAATCCCTTTTCCCTTATCCGACTTTACCATCTGGGAAATATTTAATATATATCAGGTATATCATAGGGGCGGTTTTAACGATATTTTTAATATATATAATAGGGATTAGTAAGAAAATAAGATTTAGACGCAGAAGGACGCTGACCCTTCGGGCGCAGCAACCTTAATAGCAACCAAAGGGAGCATCAGTGGTACCCGCAGGGTGATTTACGCCGATACTATCTTATAAAATCTTAATAAATCAGCGTTAATCAGCGTTAAAAAAATTCGCACTTGTTGCTTCCCCTATTTTCATTGGTGGTTGTGGCCCTCGACCATGGGGGATTAGTAAGAAAAGGAGGAGTAAGGACCTTAATAGCAACCAAAGGGATCGAGTTTGTCAACAACCCCGGCCCTTGTCAATGGGTACTCTCAATAAGTTAACAACTTAAGTGCCTGGCACCACTATTACTTACACCACTTTCAATTTTTCGCGGGGTTGTTTTATGGAGCTTTCCCATTTTTTGCAGCGGTCGCCCCAGTAAGCCAAGACCTCATTGTCTCGTTTAATGCAAACCACTTCACAGAGATTGGGACAGCCTGAGCACTCATGACTGTTGGAAGTAAAATTACCTTCCAGGACAAAATTGTCTCCTCGGAAGCGGGTGGGGCTATGACTTAGCTCAATTTGTTCCCGGGCGAGGATAGCCGCTCCTATGGCTCCCATAACTTCATAATGAGCAGGTACATTTATTTTTAAGCCCAGTATTTTCTCAAATGCTTTGGCTAAACCACGGTTGGCGGCAACTCCGCCCTGGAATACCACCGGTTCCTCAATTTTTTTGCCCTTACCGACATTGTTCAGGTAATTTCTTACCAGGGCTTCGCAAAGGCCCATTATAATGTCTTCCACAGGAAAACCCATTTGTTGTTTGTGAATCATATCTGATTCGGCAAAAACTCCGCAGCGACCGGCAATTCTTACCGGATGGCCGGATTTTACCGCATAATCACCAAACTCCTGTATGGGAATATTGAGGCGAGCTGATTGTTGGTCTAAAAACGAGCCGGTACCGGCAGCACATACGGTATTCATAGCAAAGTCATGTACAATGCCATTACGCAAGATTATTATTTTGGAGTCTTGTCCCCCTATTTCAATAATAGTTTTAGCACCGGGGAAAAGATGGGATGCAGCTACTGCATGGGCCGTTATTTCGTTTTTCACCACATCGGCCCCCAGCAAAACGGCGGCCAGGTGACGACCGCTGCCGGTGCTGCCCACAGCTCTTATTTTTCCGTGTTGCTTATCCAGGCCATCACTGATGCTGGCATAGCCGTCCTTCAGGGCCTTTACCGGATTGCCCAGGGTTCGCAAATAGAGTTTTCGGTATAGCCTGCCGTTCTGATCCAGCAGGATAAAATTGCTGCTTACGGAGCCGATATCTACACCCAGATACAGGTTCAATCCATCTTCCCTTCTTTCTGAATTATTATGCCCGAGCTTCTAACAACAGGGGGCTTGACGGTAAATTCTTCTTTCTTTGCAGCATATCTACAAAGGCTTCCAGGCGGGTATATACCCCGGCTGCTCCCGAATGCTCGTCAAAATACATCGTCATACAAGGTATTTCAAGTTCTTCACTGACCTTTCCCAGTATGGATTGGGCTACAATCTCCGGCATACAGGTTAAGGGAGCAATCTGAATTATGCCGTTATAGTCCAGGCGGGCAAAATCTACCGTGGAACCAACAGTTTCCCGGCCATGGCCTCCAACTTCATAATTTAAATAGGGACGGGAGGACTGCATAATCTGCTTATGATTGGATTTGCGCAGGTAGCCTCCAAAAAGATGATCATTAACCCAGTCGCTAACATAGATGGAGCGGCTTACATGGGCATCCAGCCTTCCCAGGCAACGAGCTACATGACAGTTGCTGGCCGGTTCCAATATGGTATATATTTCACCTACCAGGCCAATCTTTAATACCTCGGCACTTTTGAAGGGGCTCTTTTCCATTTCCCTTAAACTTTCCTGGGCGATTTTCTCCACTTCCTGCTGGCTCTCCGCCTCATCGACCGCCTGCAGTGCCCTTTCAAATATTGTTTCCATATGGTTTTTATCTACAGCCCGGGGCAGGCAGTATTCCAGCATTTTTTCTAATTTCTCAATAGCAATAAGTTTTTTCCAGGCAAAACGAATGGCCTTGTAGGCTTCCCGGACTGAAACCTTCTCTCCCAGGGCTTTTAACTGCAACAATAATTCGGAAATGCGTGAATCAGGGGCTTCCAGGATAACCATCTTAAAATCATAACCTAACTCCTGCAAAATCTCTCTTTCCACCTGGGCATAATAGCCAAAGCGGCAGGGTCCCCAGCCTCCGGCCATAACAATGGTATCAGCTCCCTGTTCCATGGCTTCAATAAAATTGCCCATATTAATCTTCAGCGGCAGGCAGGCAAATTCCGGCGAATACTTCACTCCCAGTTCCATGGTCTTCTGGCTTATCGGCGGTGGAGCTATTACCTCCAGCTTTAAGCCTTTAAACAGTGTTTTCAAAGGAATGTAGAGATACCCCATATGGGGAAAGCTTACTTTCACTACCGCAGTTCCTCCTTCGCCGCAACATATCACAAAAAGCCTCCAGCCTGGTTATAATTCCCGCTTCCCCGCTATGCTCATCAACGGTAAGAAGAATGAAGGGCTTACAATCCCGGACTTTGCGTTCAATTATTTCCCCAATGAGAGAATCGGGACCACAGCCAAAACAAGCCAGGTAAATAATCCCGTCAACATCCTCTCTTTGGCTCAGGTGCAGAGCACTTCCCAGCATTTTGCGCCCCAGGGTCCAAAAAACCCTTTTCGGTACCGTGGCCGCTTCTGCTTCCACCACTTCGCTGCCCAAATGCTCGGGCAGGAGAACTTTGCAGTTCATGGCTCGCAAGCGTTTAACCAGGTTCATGCTGATACGCTCGTCATAAAGGGAATAACCATGTCCTAAAACCCCTATATTGAGGTCTGTTTCCGGCTCTGCCTCCATTGCTCCACCCTCCCAAATCTTGATAGCCTCCTCCATGGTAAACCCCTGGCTGGCCAGAGAACGACATAAACGCAGCTCCTCACAGCCGTGCTGGTAAGCCAGTTGGATTCTACTCGCCTGGCGGGTAAAGAGACGGCCCACGCGGATTATGTCCTTCTTAAAGCATTTTTCATCACGGCTCAAGTCAACCGTTATATCTATCAGGGGAGGGGTTTCCTTTATCAAGGCCCTTACTATATCCGGCAAACCCATAAATTTGGGGCAGATATAGCTGCGGGCTTCCACACTGACCAGCCGGGGTATAAAGAGATAATCCAGTTCTTCCCGGCATAATTCCGCCACATGGCCCAGGTAGACCTTGATAGGGAAACAGGTTTCATCTACTGCCAGCTCAATCCCCCGTTCTACCGTATGCCGGTTGCTGGGTGCGGAAGTAAGTATTTCGACTCCCAAATCCGAAAAAAAGCTTTTCCACAGGGGATAGTAATAGTAATAAAATAAACTGCGGGGTATACCCACCCTGCTCATTATTCTTCTCTCCTCCTTTTATAAGCCGGGCTGGGTTGCCGGCTCTGGTCCTGGGTATTTAAAATTTCCGGGCGCAGGTTCTGGATGGGAACCGGGGAACGCACTAGAATACCTTTTAGAGCCCGGTAGTTAAAGGGAATTAAGGGCCACAAATAAGGCACCTTAAGTGATTTGGTAAAAGCAGCCAGGAGTATTACCAAAATGCTGGTAACGATAAAGCCGGGTAGGCGGAAAAATCCGGTTCCCAGGAGGATAAAAAACCGCATTAAACGGTTGGCCATAGCCATTTCATAGCTGGGAGTGCAATAAGAACCAACTGCTACCATAGCGGTATAAAGTATTACTTCCGGTACCAGGAGGCCAATTTTCACTGCCACATCTCCGATTAATAAAGCGGCAATGACCCCCAGAGCCGTGGCCAACGGTGAAGGGGTGTGTATGGCGGCCATCCGCATCATATCCAGGCTGATTTCAGCTATAACAAATTGCAGGAAGATGGGGACATTCCCCACTTCTTTGGGCCCGATAAACTTCAATGAAGCCGGTAGAATCTCAGGAGATAGAGCCAACAAAAGCCACAAAGGAGTAATAATTATGGAAGCCAGCACCGCTATAAAACGCACCCACCTTATGTATACGCCTACACTGGGGCTCTGCCGGTATTCTTCGGCATGTTGCAGGTGGTGAAAAAAAGTAACCGGAAGAATTATAACACTGGGGGAGGTATCCACCATTATCAGTACATGGCCTTCAAACAAATGCACGGCGGCTACATCAGGCCTTTCCGTGTAGCGGACCTTGGGGAAGGGATTCCACCAATTGCCGGGCATAATCAGTTCTTCTACTGATTTCTCCGCCATGGGCAGGGCATCAATGGCGATACCGGATATTTTGGACTTGATATCCTCTACCAGGGCCGGGTCAGCCACATCTTTTAAATAGCAGACGCAGATATCGGTCTTGGACCTTTTACCCGCCTGCAGCAGTTCAATCCGCAGTTTAGGGTCCCTCACCCGCCGCCGCAAAAGGGCGGTATTAAACACAATAGTCTCGGTGAAGCCATCCCGGGAACCTCTAACAACTCTTTCTATGTCCGGTTCTTCGGGGTTGCGGGCCGGGTAGGTGCGAGGGTCTATAATAAATGCTTCTTCACTGCCATCTAAAATGAACAGAACTGAACCAGATAATACGGAATAAAGCAGTTCATCTATTTTGTTCTCCGTACTCAGTTCCACATAGGGAACACCTTTTTCCAGAATGCTCTTCACCGTACTGGAAAGAAATACTTCTTTCTTCAGAGCTAACAAGGACTTCATGCATTCCGTCATGATGTCGTCCTTGACAAAACCATCCAGGCATATAAAGGCGGCTTTCCTTCCCCCCACCCGTACTTCCCGTACGATCAGGTCAAAATTCTCACCTTCGGCCAGTTCCTGCTTCATAATATCCAGGTTTTTATCATAATCTTTACCCAAATAAAGATGGGAACCTTTTTTAAACAACTAGATCATCCCTTCGGGTTAAATAAAACCGCGGCCAGGTAGCCGAAAATTACGGCTGCTGTAATCCCGGCAGCAGCAGCTTCTACTCCCCCGCTGAAAGCTCCCAGTAATCCCTTTTGTTCCACGGCTTTCAGACTTCCCTGGGTCAGGAGGTGGCCAAATCCGGATAAGGGGATAGTAGCTCCGGCCCCTCCGATTTTTACCAGAGGCTCGTACAGCCCCAGCCCACTGAGAAGGGCCCCGCCAGAAATATAACCTACTAATATATGCCCTGGGGTTATACTGGCCTTGGTCAGATCCATTATTAGCTGGCCTATAAGGCAAAGAAGACCTCCGATAAGAAACGCCATATATAGCGGAACCATATTTATTTACCCCTCCAGCGTTAGTTTTCTATAGCCACGGCATGAGCGATCGCGGGGATGCTTTCACCTTGAAAACTGGTGATCGGACTCATAAGAGCACCAGTAGCGACAAAAAGCAGTTTATTTATCTCCCCTGCTGACATTTTTTTTAGTAAAGGGCCACATAAGAAACAGGCGGAACAACCGCAGCCGCTGCCCCCGGCATATACTTCCTGAAAATCATCATAAAGCAAAACGCCACAGTCACTGTAGTTGGGCTCAGGCTGCAGCCCATCTTTTATAAATAGCTCCTGGGTAATAGCCATGCCCACTTTTCCCAGGTCGCCGGTTACGATCAAGTCATAATAATCAGAAGGCCGGTTCAGGTCGCTAAAGTGCGTCTTTATGGTATGGGCGGCCGCTGGGGCCATAGCACTGCCCATATCGCTGACATCCTTTTGATCCATATCAATAACTTTTCCTATACTTACTGCAGTTATACGGGGACCGGTTCCAACAGGTTCCAGTAGTACCGCTCCGGCAGCAGTAGCTGTCCATTGAGAGCTGGGGGTCTTTTGTATTCCTTGCTCAGTAGGAAAGCGAAATTGTCTTTCCGCAGTATAATGATGGCTGCAGGCTGCAGCAATCACCCGTTCAAAAAATTCGCCATCCACTAGAATAGCTGCTAATAAAAGGGACTCCGCCATAGTAGAGCAAGCGCCATAAAGCCCTAAAAACGGAATCCCCAGTTCGCGAGCGGCATAATTGGAGGAAACCAGTTGGTTTAGAAGATCTCCCGCCATCAGGATTTCCGTATCAGCTTCATCGAAATTCCTTTTGTTCAAGGCCTTTTTGACCGTCTCCCGCAGCATCTTATTTTCGGCTTTTTCCCAGGATTCTTCCCCGAAAAGATAGTCTTCCATGCTCCAATCAAAGTCTTGACCCCAGGGTCCCTGCCCTTCCTTGGGACCTGCTATGGAAGCCCAGGAAGTAATAACCGGGGGCTGATCAAAAACCAGCGTTTGCGCCCCTCTTTTCTTTTTAGCCGGCATATTATCCCCCTTTGTCTTAAGCAGTTTAGCTAATCTTTTTTGCACTTTAGCTGCTAATAAATACCTTTATCAAACCTATCAGGACCGCCACAACAAAACCAAAAAGCAAGGTGGGGCCTGCTACCGTGAAAATCCGGGCACCCACTCCGAATATGTAGCCTTCCCGCTTGAACTCCATAGCTGAAGCTACTATAGCGTTGGCGAAGCCGGTAATGGGGACAATGGAACCGGCGCCAGCCCTTTTTCCCAGTTCATCATAGATTCCGATACCAGTAAGAAAGGCTCCCAGGAATATCATAATTACGGCGGTATAGGAAGAAGCATCAACTTTGCCTATGCCCTGCTTGAGAAGATAATTCATTATTAGCTGGGCCAGGAGACAGATAAGCCCTCCTACAATAAATGCCCAAACACAATGCTTAAGGAGGGGAGGTTTGGGTTTTACCTGCTGTACCAGGTTTTCATATTCCTCTACTTCAATCTTCTTCCATCGCTTCGGATCAGGTGTGTTCACCAATTTACCTCCTTGCCAGGCTATTATTAACTTTATAGCTTAAGATTATGCGCTCATTAGCTTTGCAGGGTATTGAAGGGACGGCTCCTTTTTAACATTTGATTAGTAAGAAAAGTGAGGAGTAAGGGGTAAGGGGTGAGGGGTTTAGTTTATTTCCTACTACATCTTACTATTCAAGCACCTACTAACTCACTTTTCATCGGTGGTTGTGGCCCCCGGCCATGGGGGTTCTACTGCAAAAGCTATTTATGCAACCCTTATGCAACAAAAGGGGTTTTACAGCGGAGTCACATTCAGAAAACTTAGCAAAAGGGCCGTCCCTCAACACGATAACTAGCCTAAATAAGCTATCCTGATATTGGCTTTGTATTCCACAATCTTGTTATCCGCGCAGTTGGCCGTCCAATTGACAACCTCTACTCCAGAAATATTGTTAATATCCCGTGAGGCTTCACTCACGGCATTTTCCACCGCGTCCTGCCAGCTTCTTCTTGATTCCCCGACAAATTCCGATACTTTCACCTGCAAAAGAATAACCTCCTTTTAAATTTCTTTTAATATTCTGCTTTAGGCTTATGGCTTTTATACATTTTCTTACTAACCACCCATGGCCCAGAGGCCACAACCACCGATGAAAAAGGGGAAGCAACAAGTACGAATCTTTTTGACGCTGATTAACGCTGATTTATTAAGTTTCATAAGATAGTATCAGCGTAAATCACCCTGCAGGTACCACAGATGCTCCCCTCACCCCTTACCCCTCACTCCTCACCTTTCTTACTAAACCAATGAAAGCGCTGCGGCATAGTATAAAGCTAAGGAGTGATTCATTTGCAGTTACAATATTCCGCTAATACCGTACGGCTTAATAGGGCTAAACTACATATGCAACAGCAAGGAGTCTCCATTATTACTTGCAGCAACCGGCCCGAATGCCGAGATAATATTTTGGCTAATTTCTTTCGCCAGGATTTCTCGCCCAAAGAACTATTAATTATACTAAACTCGAATAGCATGAACTTGCGGGAATGGAGAATGTGGACGGCAGGCTTTCCTGCGGTCAGGGTTTTTCAAGTGGATGAATCTCAATCTCAAGGGGCCTGTCTGAATTATGCCTTAAACTATATCAATATGGGCTATGCCGCCAAATTTGACGATGACGATTATTATGCCCCGGGCTATTTGCGCGAGCAAATGGAAGTATTTCCCGGTAGTGGTGCACATGTGGTGGGGAAATCAAGCTGGTTTATCTACTTTGAAGACAGTCAGACCCTGGCAATTTTCAACCCCAATCATGAAAACTCTTATGAAGAATACCTTACCGGAGCCAGCCTGGTAATAAAACGGGAAGTATTTCAAGAGGTGAAGTTCCGGGATTTTAGTGTGGGGGAAGACCTCTGGTTTTTAAAGGACTGTATGGAAAAAGGAATCGTAATCTATTCCTCATCACGCTTCAACTTTGTTGGCATAAGACGCCCGAATCCAGAGAGTCATACCTGGCAGGAAAGCGAGGAACAGATAATGCCTCGCTGTGAGTTTGTAGCTCATACCGCTGACTACGGCCCGCTGATAATCAGGTAAACGCAATAGAAGCTGAGTCCCTGCCCAACCCCTGCTTCCCTTATCATATTAATAAGCAGGCACAAAATGGGTATTTATAGGGTATAATATTAATCAGCTTTTTATCGCCTTCATTGCTCCCTGCTCTTGCTCCAAGGGCTGAGGTTGCCGGATGGAGATGGGTTATAATAAAAAAGCCCGGGGTTATTCTTCCCCCCTGGACATATTAGGAGCTTTATTACGCTGTTCAGCAGGGAATAATAGCTTATGATAGCTGGGGACAGGCTATGGGGTCTTATCCCCTACTCCTCACTTTTCTTACTAATCCCCCATGGCCAGGGGCCACAACTACTAATAAAAATAGTGGTTTTATAGGTAATTACTATGGCCTTAAAGAGTTTATTTTCGTTCTAACTAGTCCTTTAATCACCAACATTATTACATAGAACGGAGGAATATCATAACTTGATACCATATACAGCAAATAATGAAGAATTGTTAAATCAATTGCAGGTGAACCCCGATAAGGGCTTAAGCTCCACAGAAGCCTCCAAACGCCTGACGGAATACGGGGAAAACAAACTACAGGCGAAAAAGAAGAAAAGCATGCTGCAGCGATTCTTGGAGCAGTTCTATGATGTTATGATTTTAATCTTAATCCTGGCAGCGGCAATTTCATTTGTAGTTGCTTGCTATGAAGGAGAAGGTTTCTATGAACCGGTTTTAATCCTATTAATTGTCGTACTTAATGCCATATTGGGTGTGGTTCAGGAAAGCAGAGCAGAGAAAGCCTTGGAGTCCTTGCAAGAGCTCTCTGCCCCTCATGCGCGAGTCATTCGCGATGGCAAGGAAAGCATTATCGAGGCCTCTTTTTTAGTGCCTGGGGATATCATTAAATTAGAAGCCGGAGACAGTGTTCCTGCTGATGCCAGGCTTATTCATTCCAGCAGTTTAAAGTCTGAGGAATCGGCCCTGACCGGGGAATCGGTTCCCAGCGAAAAGGATGCGGCTGCCGAGGTAGCGGCCAACGCTCCTTTAGGCGATCGTTTCAACATGGTTTATGCCGGGTGCAGCATTACCTATGGTAATGCCCGGGCGGTTATAATTGCCACGGGAATGAATACGGAAATAGGTAGAATAGCCAACCTCCTGGATGCGGCCAATGACAGGCAAACCCCACTGCAGCACCGGCTGGCGGTGCTGGGTAAATATCTGGGGCTTATGGCCCTGGGGATTTGCGCTGTCATTTTTATTATCGGTTTAATCAATGGCATGAAAGTCATGGAAATATTTATGATAGCAGTAGCACTGGCTGTTTCGGCTATTCCCGAAGGCCTGCCGGCGATTGTTACCATCGTTCTGGCCATCGGGGTGCAGCGAATGGTAAAAAAGAACGCTATTATCAGAAGATTGCCGGCGGTGGAGACCCTGGGCAGCGCCTCAGTTATTTGCTCTGATAAAACGGGTACCTTGACCCAAAACCAAATGACGCTGGTAAAAGCATTTGCTGACGGTGCTTCTGTTTTAGAGGATATTGGTGAAAGCAATTCTGCCGTTATTAAAAAACTGCTGCAATATTCTGCGCTATGCTGTGATGGTACGGTAGAGTTTGAAGATGGCAAGGAACGGCATATTGGTGACCCTACCGAGACCTCCATCGTCCTGGCTGCTCATAAAAACAACCTGCCTAAGGATGAATTAAACCGCCTTTACCCGCGATTGGCTGAACTGCCCTTTGATTCTGACCGCAAGTTAATGACAACTGTCAATCAAATTGATGGTAAATACATGGTAATTGTCAAAGGCGCTTTCGATGTTTTAGCCGCCAGGTGCATAGCCGGAGACCTGGAAGCTGCACGAAGATTCAACAACGAAATGAGTCGGCAGGCTTTGCGTGTACTGGCAGTAGCTTATAAAGAAATTGAAACTCTGCCCGAAACAGCCAGCAGCGAAGAACTGGAAAAGGATCTTATTTTCATGGGTTTGCTGGGCATGATTGACCCGCCCCGGCCGGAAGCGCGGGAGGCGGTCGCCGTCTGCCGACGGGCCGGAATCAAACCGGTCATGATAACCGGCGACCATGTAGAAACGGCTTCTGCCATCGCTAAAGACCTGGGCATAATGCTTGAGGGAGACAAGGCCATTACCGGCAGCCAACTGGCTAATTTATCTGATAGCGAGCTTGATGAGCAGGTACGGCAGATTTCGGTCTATGCCCGGGTTTCACCGGAAGATAAAATCCGCATCGTACAGGCCTGGCAGCATCAGGGTGAAATCGTATCCATGACCGGCGATGGGGTAAATGACGCTCCGGCTTTAAAAGCCGCAGATATTGGCTGTGCCATGGGTATAACCGGTACCGATGTGGCCAAAGGTGCCGCCGATATGATACTGACGGATGATAATTTCGCCACCATTGTGGATGCGGTAAAGGAAGGCCGTGGTATTTATGATAATATCAAAAACACCGTAGGCTTCCTGTTGGGAACTAATGTGGGTGAAGTACTGGCGGTCTTTTTGGCTATGATATTATGGAAAGCCTCGCCATTTCTGGCTATGCAGCTTTTACTGATTAACCTGGTTACTGATGGCCTGCCGGCTATTGCACTGGGTATGGAACCAGTGGAAAGTGATGTTATGGAGCGTAAGCCCAAGCCCAAAGAGGAGAGTATTTTTGCTCATGGTATGGGCACCCGCATAATACTGCAGGGGGCCATGTTTGCGCTTTTAACCCTTATTGGCTTCTTTATGGTCTGGCAAATCACCGGGGATATCGTGGCCGGGCGCAGCATGGCGTTTCTGGTAATGGCGCTTTCGCAAGTGATACACTCCTTCAACATGCGCTCCAATCACTCGTTGTTTAAAACCGGCATTTTCACTAACCGCTACTTGAATGGTGCTGCTTTTATTTCCCTGGCCCTGATAGCTCTGGTGGCCTTTCTTCCCCCGGTAGCTTTCGCCTTTGGCTTAACGCAGTTATCCGCTGCTATGTACCTCTACGCTCTGGCCCTGGCCCTGGTTCCGGTAGTAGTCCTGGAGTTTTCCAAAGCCTTCGGGCTGGTGAAGCATCAAGCCTAAATAATCTGAGGGGGAAGGCATGCCTGTTCCCTCAGGTTATCAACCAGGCTTCCTTACAGGGGCGGATGGTGATGGGGATTTTGCGGGCTTGGCGGGATTGGTTTGCGGCTTCCAGGCGCAAAATACATCTTTCTATTACGGCGAAGAGATTGTAATAATCCAGAACCAGCTCTCTTGCCGCCCATATTTTATCCAGGTTTTTCTCATAGCGATTTTCCGCCAGGCAGTTTTCGATAGAGCTTATGGCCGTTTCCACATCCTCAATATCTATAGAGGTGTAAGCGCCCTGAGGAAAGTACTCTGCCAGGTTGGGACAGCCGTAATATATGGGATAGGCTCCTGCCAAATAGCAATCAGCGATTTTTTCGGTCCAGTAATGCGCAAAAAAACTGTTTTCTATGGCTATGTGATACTTATATTCCCTGATGGCATCCCATTTATCTTCAATATCGTTAATGTTGAAGCCAAAATGCTCAATCCTGGAACCAAAGTGTTCCTTCAGCCGGTCCACAAAAGCCAAGCGTTTCCTATGACCTTCGGTAAAATCTTTATTCGAGCAAACCAGAGAAATCTGCTGGTTTTTTTTAATAGCTCCCATTCTTTTGAAATCATCATAATCCAGGTTGACTTTGCTCTGTACCGCTTTTATGTCGATGATTACCCGCCCTACATGCCAGTTGAAAGCCGGAGAATAGATTATGCGAGGATGGGAAAAATTATGACCCGGGCAAGTTATCAATGTGGAAAACTGTTGAATAAAATCCGGCTCATAGTAGAAAACACTGGGAGGCTCAACGGTGAGCAAGATGGTGTTTTCCGGCGGGCAGAGGGTGCTTTCATCACTCTGCAATCCATCATAAACTACCCAATAATCACATTCTTCTACCTCTTCGTTGATGAAAAACCGGCAATTCCCCCATATTCCCTGTGAGCCGGGTGTTTGGCGAATGATAGGTTCATGGGGAACCCGGGTAGAAAGTTTAACTTTTAACATCTCTGTCTCCCTTAGCCATATACCCTCTTTTTGGTAGACTGATTACAGTCATGAATAATATATGCATCACATACAAGCACCGTTACCAGACTAAATTTCTCTTTTTAACCGCTCATAATCAGGAACAGAAATATCAATATCCCTCAGTATTTTCCTGATAAGTCCTCTTCCTAAATCTTCATTATGACAAGGAACTACTGTAGCTCTTCCATCGGGATGGGCAAAAAAAGCATGACTCCCCTTTTGTCGTATCTCAATAAAACCGAGGAATATTAGTAATTTAACCATTTCCTTGTCACTAATAATGGTCAACTTACTCATACCTGCACCTCAATTTGCTGAACACCAACAAACTGGTTATTAAACACATCCTCCTGTTCTACTTCTAAACAAAGTTCAATCGCTTCTTTGATTCTTGCCAATAATTCATCCATGGTCTTTCCTTGACTATGACATCCTTTTAATGCCGGTACTGAAGCTACCAACATCCCATCCTCATCTTTTTCAATCAACACGATAAAGTTGTACTTTTTCATGATTGTATCCATTCCTTTCTTGAGGCACAAAACATCATGAAAGAGTTTCTTTCAGACTTGTCCTCCATTCCGATCCTATAAAAATAAACCGGTTCTATCTTTATTATCCTCAAAAACATCCTGCCCCGTTTTTTGTTTTCATGATATATCCTGAACTTACTCTTTTTTCATTAGTTCCTGATTATTTTTCAGATTACTGTCATTTTAACATATCGTTTTAAACACAGATAGCAACTGACCGCATGCGGATGCCCATTTGCTTTTTTTAGAGATTTTTAAGGTACCAGTCATAGGTCACTTTAAGCCCCTCCCAAAGCGAAACCCGGCTATGCCATCCCAAGGCATTAATCCGGCTTGCATCCAGAAGCTTGCGCGGGGTTCCGTCCGGTTTTGAACTATCCCAGATTATCTCGCCCTGATAGCCTACAATGGCTGCTACCATTGCTGCCAGTTCACTAATGCTATATTCCTCGCCGCTACCCACATTGATTATATCTGCTTCATCGTAGTGCTTCATTAAAAAATAGCAAGCAGTCGCCAGGTCATCGACATAAAGAAATTCCCGCCGGGGGGTCCCCGTTCCCCAGAGGTAAAGCTGAGGACTGCGAGTAAGCATGGCCTGGTGAAATTTATTTATCATGGCTGGCAGTACATGCCCATTTTCCGGATGAAAATTATCGCCCGGCCCGTAAAGGTTATTGGGCATTATGGCAATAAAATTACATCCGTATTGTGCGCGGTAGGCCTGGCACATAGCTATTCCCGCTATCTTGGCTATGGCATAGGCTTGATTGCTGGGTTCCAGTTCGCCTTGGAGCAGGTTTTCTTCCTTGATAGGCTGGGGGGCAAATTTAGGATAAATGCAGGAACTGCCTAGAAAGAGCAGCTTTTTTACCGCATATTTGCGGGCCGCTTCCAGCACATTGCTCTGAATTAAAATATTATCGTAGATAAATTCCCCGGGCCGCAAGTAATTAGCCCACATCCCCCCTACTTTAGCTGCCGCCAGGAAAACATACTCCGGCTGGAATTGCTGGAAAAACTCCTCTACCGCATCTTGCCGGCGCAAATCCAATTCATCAAATCTGCGGGTAAGTAAATTATTATAACCCCTGGTTCGCAGATGGCGTTCCAGGGCCGAACCCACCAGTCCCTGGTGCCCGGCCAGGTAAATTTTGGAGTTTTTATCCATTTGTCTCCCACCCTTTTAGTATTTAGGGCTTTTGCCCTCTTGTATAGCCCGGGTATACCATTCTATAGTCGCGGCTAATCCCTGTTCAAAAGAAATCCGGGGGCTAAAACCCAGCTCCAGCAGTTTGGATATATCCGGACAGCGCCTTAGGGGACTTCCAGGAGGCAGCGGGCCTCTGATTATTTCTATCTCCCGGCCAAGATATTGGAAAAGCTGGCTGGCAACGCTTTTTATGCTTATCTCTTCAGGATTGCCTATATGATATATGTTCAAGTGCTGGCCGAATTGTATTAGCGAAATTAAGGCATCAATAAAATCGTCAATATAAATAAAAGCCCGGGTCTGGCTGCCATCTCCCTGTATGGGGAAAGGAACTGGCCCTTGCGGCTTGGATTCTATGGCCTTGATAGCTCGCAGGATAAATTGGGGCAGTACATGTTCCCAGCCCATATCCGGACCGTAAACATTATGCGGCCGGAAAATCAATACTCGTTCAAAATCCTTGCGGCCATAATTTATAGCCATTAATTCGCAGGCGATTTTCCCTCCGCCATAAGAAAATCGAGGATTGAGAGGATCCGGAATAGACAAGGGTACCGCTTCACTGGCGGGTATTTGCGGGGGATTTTGATAAACTTCCGAGCTGGAAGCCAGTATCAATTCCCCTATACCCTCTGTACGGCATGCGTCTATGACATTCAGCATGCCCCGTATGGCTACATCCAGTACCAGCTCCGGCTGATGGTAGAATAGTTCGGTGCCGTTTATATAAGCCAGGTGAATTAGTGAGTCCATCCCCCGGGCAGCAGCTATAAGCCGCTCCCGGTCACGAATATCCCCTTCTACTATCTGAACTTCACCGGCTATTCCCTGCAGTCTTTCCCGCCGCCCGCGGCTATTGTTATCATAAATCTTTAGCTCATGACCTGCACTTAGCAGTCTTTTCGCCAAAGCTGTTCCGATAAAACCGGTTCCTCCAGTGAGCAGGTACTTCCTGGCCATTTCTTCACTCCCTCGCTGATCATTCTGGAACTATCCAAAAACCCCCTTAAGGTAAAACGGCTCGGGAGTGACTGCCCAATGCCATATACCCAATACCGGACGGTAAATGAAGCTCTTTGGCCACAAAATTGTTCCAAAAGTCGTAGATTAAAGCGGGACGAGCCAGGAGTTCACTTAGATTCTCAATCTGCATATGGGCAAACCGGGGGTGGTTGTTTAAGATAAGAATTAGATTTGCTCCTCTCATGGCATCTTCCAGGTTAATACAGGGAATTAAACCGAAAGCCTCTATCCCCTCAGCCCTGACTACCGGGTCAAATCCCCGAAAATGGGCACAGGGAAAGTGCTTTTGCAAGGAGTTTAGAACGGGTCTGGCCATGGTGCCGCGAAGATCATCCGTTGGTGGCTGCCCCTTGAAGGCCAGACCAAGCAAGGAAATCTGCGGGCATTCAGGGAAAGAGGCAAACCCGGAACAAACCCTGTGCAGGTAAGATATCACTTCTTCTGGCTGCTCTTCGTTAGTTTTTCTAGCGGCCAGGGTAATTTCCGGCCACAGCCCCAGTTCCAATACTTTCTCAGCCAGGATATGGGGGTCTTTTTCCAGGCAGGGGCCGCCGACCGGTCCAGGCTGAGGCAAGCGGCTACGGGGATAAGCCAGGTTTCCCGCTTGAATCACCTCAGCCGCGCTAACCCCTATGACGTCACATAAACGGGCTACTTCATTGGCATAAGCAAAAAAAACATCCCGCTGGGCATTATCAATCAGCTTGATCATCTCAGCCGTTTCCATATCACTTACCTTTATTACTGTGGGGGTTATAAAGAGGAATAAGTGAGCGGCTCTGATAGCAGCTCCGGGGGTAAGGCCACCAACGATTTGGGGCAAAGAGCGAAGTTCTTGCAAAGCTTTCCCTTCCAGGCTCCGTTCCGGACAGAAAGCCAAATCAAAATCAACCCTGGTCTCCTCCAGGATAGCCCGGACAATTTTGCGGGTGGTCTCTAATTTTACGGTGGAACGCATTATAACCAGGTCATTCTCTTTTAGATGTAGCGCCACTTCCCGGCAGACATTTTCCACCATGTCAAGCCGGACTTTACCCTTTTCGTCCAGGGGAGTACCTACGGTTATTATAAAAACACTTCCAGCAAAGCTATCCGCTATGCTCGCAGTGACTTGCAGCCTGCCTGTCTTGATCACATTTTTTAAGCGGGCTGATAAGCCAGGTTCATAGAAGTGAGCTTCACCTTTTTGCAAGCTGACCACGATATCTTTTCTAATTTCCACCCCCAGTACCTGAAAACCACATTCCGCCATCACGGTAGCCAGGGTAAGGCCCACATAGCCCAGCCCCATTATGCAGATATTTCGGTCGGGGTATAAAAGGGGCACTTTGCTCATTTTTTATATCAATCCTTTCGCCCATTTCAATTCCGCCTTTTCAATCGTACAACCAGTAGGAATGGCATCCAATCGAAACTTTAGTAAGGACCGTAAACATCATCTGTCTGCCGAAACTGGCTCAGGTTTAAACAGCTCTCACCGGCAAATTTGTCCTGAGCATACCACTCCTCTACATAGTTTTCATGAAAAGGCCATAATGTAATCGTTACCACCAGGACATTCCCCCTCTATTCTCTCTATTACAAAATATGTCTTTTTTGTTGGAGTGTTACTAAGTCTATGTTTTACAAAACTATTTCTATATGTTTGTAATATAGGGATTAAATATTTTTATTTCCATTTAGTAACATCACTGGTTCCGGCTGAATAATATAAGGCAGATGCAATCCATAGTATTAGGCATTATTCAGTCGTTAAACATTTTTATAGGAGGTAATAGTTTATGAGCAATTACAAGTTGGAAAACCCGGGTTGTTGCCCCCCTTATCCCCCTTGCCCCCCCAGGCTCAACCAGACCATTTTGAGCTGCGGAACTGGAAGCGGGGTTAAGCTTCCTTCCATCAGTGAATACCGTTCCCAGTTGGTCAACCCTTATGTTGTTGCCAGTTTATCCATTGATACCAGCAATCTCAGCAACCCCAGTGTTAAACTGGATTTCTCCAGTATAATAACTTATAAAGAACTATATGATTACTGGCTTTGTGACTTGCGCTTGACCTTTCAGTTATCCAGGGTTTGCGGTGGAGCCAAAGCCGTGCTGGGAAACTGGAACTTTGAAAGAAATGTGGGGTTTGGCTGGTATGGAAATAACGGCAGAGCAGTGGAAGGCAATGAAGCGGAGCTTAGAGCCAACGGCTTTGGTATCACCGTTGAGACCGTAGATGCCTTTGGTTTCACCTTTTGCGATTGTCACGCTTGCCCCGGTTGTTGCACCTATATGGTTGAAGTGATTAATGCTGAAACGAGTGGTGTTGATTTTGCAGATGTTTCCCATCCCATGTTCAACGCCCTGGCGGTAGGTCCTCTGGCCTGGGGTGACTAATAAGAAAAATGAGGAGGGGTAAGGGGTGAGGGGTTTAATTTATTTCCTGCTACTTCTTACTATTTAAACCCCTACTAACTCACTTTTCATCCGTGCTTGCGGCCCCTGGCCATGGGGGGATAAGTAAAATGCCGGAGTTCTGCTCCGGCATTTACAATGGCCAAGTATAACTATGCTGTTTTGTCCTTCCTTTTAACTCCTAAAAACGCCTGAAATCCCTCTATTGCAGGAGGCTGCGGAGTTTGAGGATGGCGCTCTTTTCGATGCGGGAGATTTGTACCTGCGATACTCCCAGGTCTTCAGCAATAACGGTTTGGGTCTCATCCTGGAAAAAACGGCGGATAATAACCACCCTTTCCCTTTCATCCAGCTTGGCCAGGGCTTCTCGCAATGCCAATTTTTCCAGGATAGCTACATTCCCCTCTTCATGTACCAGTTTGTCCAACAAAGAAAGCTGCTCCTTTTCCTCACTCGGCACAACATCATGGATATAGGCTGGAGCCTGACAGGCCTCCATAGCCACCACGATATCTTCTTTTTCCATTTCCAACAGGCTGGCTATCTCATTTACTCCCGGTTCCCGCCCCAGATCCCCACGCAGCTTGTCCTGAGCCCAACGAACCCGAGCATAAAGCTCTTTGATTCCCCTTTGTACTTTTACCATCCCATCATCGCGTAAAAATTTTTTTATCTCCCCTATTATCATGGGTACCGCATAGGTAGAAAAGCGCACATCAAAGCTGAAATCAAAGCGCTCAATTGCTTTTAATAGGCCCATGGCTCCTACCTGGAAAAGATCCTCTTGATCATAAGAGGTATTTTTGAATCGTTCCAGGACCAGGTATATTAGTCCAACATTGGCTTCATATAGCTGCGCTTTGGCTTCCTGGTCTCCCCCTTGCGCCAGGCGTAGGAGGGCTTCATTGTTCTGGTAAGAACTGCTTGAGGACATGGTCTGGCCCTCCTTTACGCATAGGCTTCCTGTTCTTTTTTCCTAAAATGCCTTTTTAGCCGGACCGTAGTTCCTTCGCCGGGTTGGCTGAAGACTTCCATTTCGTCCATATAAGACTTCATAAAGGTAAAGCCCAGTCCCGTCCGGGAGCTATCGCTGGAAAAGGCGGGTTCTATAGCCTTCTCGATATCTTCGATTCCTTTTCCCTGATCCTCAACCACAATTTCCAGGCTACGATCATCCATTATGCTGACTAAAACGACTATCTTCTCATTACACCTGTTTTCATAAGCATGAATTATGCAATTGGATACCGCTTCCGAGACTACCACCTTAATTTCTTCTATATCTTCCAAGGTTAAGTCTAATTGTGTGGCAAAAGCTGCCACGCAGGAACGGGCAAAGGATACATTCTCCGCCAGGCTTTTAAATTCGAAGCGTACATAATTCTTTACATTCATAATGATTCCAGCCCAGGGCTGGTATTCACCTCCTTAAATATTGATTATATCCTGTTCACTCCGATACAAGGGAACTAGTTTGTTAATTCCGGAAAAAATCAGGATTTTTTCAACCGCCGGGCTGGCCCCAACAATATACATACGCCCGTTCCCTGCATTCATCCGCTTATATCGGCCTATAATTACACCCAGACCGGAACTATCTATAAAGCTTACTTTCTCCAAGTTTAAAACCAGGTTTTTAACCTGCTGGCTTTGAATTTTGCTATCAATCTCTCGCCGGAGTTTTTCTGACACTAACAGGTCCAATTCACCCGAGATTTTTACCACTAGAGTATTCCTAATCAGTTTTAAATCTATTTCCACAGCAAAATCCCCTCCCTGCAAGCTACTAAAATAAGCTTCTACAAGGAGGGGACGAATACCTTCCACAAAATTCCATTTATAATAGATAGATTTCGGCAAATATTTTCCCGATTTCCTTAAGCAATCCTCCGCGACCGACATCACTGGCTGCCACCAGGTTTATTTCTTTAATCAAATCTCCGTCTTTATATAGCGAGATTTCACCTAACTTCTGTCCCTTACTTACCGGAGCATCAACATAAGGAAGCAATGAGGTTTTGCTGTTTATCTTCTTTTCTTCTCCCTTGATTACCGTGCAGCCAACTTCTTCTTCCGCTAGCACTTCTACCTGCTCCTCTATACCTTTGCCTATTTTTACAATTCCACAGCTTTTACCCTGGCCAATCAGGCTCTTAAAAGCATAACGGGCAAAACCATAATTTAAAAGCTGCATGGAATCCCGGAAATTGCCATGTTTCTCCGGGGATGCCATGACCACGGAAATCAGGCGCAAGCCATCTCTTTTGGCGGTTCCTGCCAGGCAATATTTGGCCTCATCAGTCCATCCGGTTTTAAAACCATCCGCCCCCTGGTACCACCAGAGCAGTTTGTTGGTATTAAATAGCTTGAATTCTCCCTGCCTGAGATCATATTCTTTGATAGAACTGTACTCTAATATTTTAGGGTGGGCCAGCGCCTCACGGCCAATTACCGCCATATCATAAGCACTGGTATAGTGTTTGGGAGCACTAAGGCCATAAGAATTGATAAAGTGGGTATTCTTCAAGCCCAGCATTTTAGCTTTATGGTTCATTTTATCCACAAAGTTCTGGTGCGTGCCTTCCAGGTGTTCAGCCACGGCTACACAGGCATCATTGGCCGAACCAACAGCTATGGCTATGAGCATATCTTCGTAGCTCATCTGTTCTCCCGGCTCCAGATAAATCTGGGAACCCCCCATCTTCCAGGCATTCTCACTGGTCACGACTTTGTCTTTCAGGGTTACTTTCCCTTCCTCCAGGGCTTCCATAGCCAGAATCAAAGTCATCAGCTTGGTCATGCTAGCAGGAGCTAATTGTTTATGTTCATTTTTAGCCAGCAGTACTTTGCCGGAATCAGCATCCATTAGAACATAAGACTCTGCTTTTACTTCCACCACCTCGGCCTCCAGCCTAGTTGGAGCAGCAATAATAAATACCATAACCCACAAGACAAGCCAGGCGATGCTCCTTCTGCAACACATGATTCTAACGCACCTCCCCCGTAATAATCATTAGTAGATTATATTTAGGAATACAGGCTATTATACCAGCAAATTGTATAGATACAGGAGCTTGCCTCATTTTACTTTTTTCTACAAGCTGGATATGTTATTATGATGGCAAACCAGGCTTATTCTTCTACTATTCCGATTCCCTATTAAAGGAGGAATCCACAGTGTATATAGGTATTACTGGTCTTATGCCCGGTACTATGTCAACTGCTGCTGGAATAATAATGCTCATCAAATCGCAAGAACAAGCCAGCCAGTCGGTGGCTTTCATTGGTAAGATGCAGGATCATATGATTAAAATCCATGGTGAGGAGATAAGTAAATTGTTCAATACCAAAGATGTGGCGGCATTAAGTAAAACCATTAACTCCAAGGTTGGTCAGGTAGTCAATCTAGTGGCTTAATACTATTAATTACATGCCGGAGGTTTAAATGTTAGAAAATTGGCAATCAATCGCAGAGCAAATCTATAAGAATGAGCTTACCTTTCCCCATTTGCGGGAGCGCTTGCAGCGCGGCGGAGAACTTAGAGCCTGGTACAAATATTACCGGGGCGGCAATCAATGGGCCGGCAAGCATTTTGTGGAGGAAAATGTTTTCCTGATGGAAAAAGTTCTTATCTGGGTGCAAATTGCCGAAGATGGGAAAATGGGCATCTATAGCTTCAAGCTGGATGATATATCTAAAATCGACCGCAGTTATACCTTTGCCGACAAATCTCAGGAAAAGCTGGTTCTATCTCAAGCAACCATAACCTTCAAAACCATGAAAAACAATAGCAAACGCGATACCCTGGTATTCAAACGCCCGCTTCAATCTGAAGAGGGAGATGTAGAGGGTTTTGAACAGCTTATCGCCCTGCTGGATTAATATTGCATTCTGCTATAATATCTATCAGCTAATGGTTTCAATAATCAAGGGCTTTTTTTCCACTGCTTCATCAGAAAAGTGGTAAGCATCCAAGAGGATTTTCCGGGCCATTTCCAAACGACCGGGGTCATTGGCATGGATTATCGCCAGGGTGTCCCCGGCTTCAACCAGGTCTCCCGGTTTTTTTAATAATTCAATACCCACAGCGTAATCGATTATATCTCCCAATCGTTCTCTACCTGCACCCAGCAGCATGGCGGCCTGCCCTATTTTGAGGGCATCCAGATTCTCTATATACGCCCGCTTATCCGCTAGGATTCTCTCCTTAATAGCGGCTTCCGGGAGCCCGTAGCTGGGAAGGGAATAGTTCAATTCTCCTCCCTGGGTCTCTACCATCTGTTTCCAACTGACCAAGCCCAGGCCGCTTTTCAATGCAGCTCGGGCTAGATCCCGCGCATCATTAATACTGGCGGCCTTTTCCCCCAGAACTATCATCTGCGCCGCCAGCTCCAGCGACAGTTCTTCCAGATCAGGAGGTCCCTGCCCTTGCAGAGTGTCAATAGCTTCTTTAACCTCCAGGGCATTTCCCACCGCATTTCCCAGGGGTTGATCCATATTGCTGAGCAGAGCTGCTACCTTACGGCCTGCTCCTCTACCGATATCAATCATGGTTTTAGCCAGTTGACTGGCTTTCTCGTAACTTTTCATAAAGGCGCCGCTGCCGACTTTAACATCCAGTACTATTCCCTCAGCTCCCGAAGCAATTTTTTTGCTCATTACGCTGGAAGCTATCAAAGGTATACTGTCTATAGTTGCTGTCACATCCCGGATAGCGTAAAGCCTCTTGTCTGCCGGCACCAGGTTGCCGCTCTGTGATACTACCGCCGCCTTAATCTGACTTACCTGCTGCAAGAAAGCCGGATAAGCCATTTCCACTTTAAATCCAGTAATAGACTCAAATTTATCTATAGTTCCTCCGGTATGACCCAGGCCCCGTCCGGACATTTTAGCCACGGGTACGCCGGTTGCCGCTACCAGCGGAATAACTACCAGGGTAGTTTTGTCTCCCACCCCACCTGTGCTGTGCTTGTCCACTTTGACCCCTTCCACTGCTGAAAGTTCTATCACTTCACCGGAATAGGCCATGGCCAGAGCTAAATCCCGGGTCTCCCTTGGGTTCATGCCCCTAAAATATACTGCCATAGCCCAGGCGGAAATCTGGTAGTCGGGAATAGTACCGTCAGCAATACCCCTGACCAGAAATTCAATTTCCTCCCGGCTCAAATCTTTACCATCGCGTTTTTTTTCGATAATGTAGGGCATCTTCATTTTATGCAGTCACTCCTTTATGGACAGGTGAGGAGAAAGTAAACCGGGTGTTAAATCCATACTTTGCCACACACGCTTGTATATGCAACCCTTTACATCAAAAGGGTTTTTGCCGTAGAGTAAATAATCATTAACGCTAGGTGAGTTCCAACTGTGATACCCATTCCAAGTCTTTGCCGTAGAGTAAATAATCATTAACGCCTTATCAAAGGGTAGAAACTCTTTCCGGCCAGCCCGCAAGCCTCTACCCCTAAATGCTCCGCTATGCTCTGTCCCAAATCGGCAAAACTCTCCCTGATCCCCAGGTCAACCCCGGGTCTGCAGTCTGATCCATAAACCAGAACCGGTACCATTTCCCGGGAATGGTCGGTGCTGGGGGTAGTGGGGTCGCAGCCATGGTCGGCACTAATAAAGAGGAGATCGCCCGGCTTCAGGACAGACATAATATTTACCAGTTCAGCGTCAAATTCCTTCAGGGCCCGAGCGTAGCCTTCAATATCATTACGGTGTCCAAATACCTGGTCAAAATCCAGCAGATTGGCAAATATCAGGCCTGACGATTCTTCTTTGATCGCCTCAATTATAAGCTCTATTCCCTGACGGTTGCTTTTGCTGGGACGGCTTTCACTCACTCCCCGGCTGGCAAAAAGGTCGTAAATCTTGCCAATAGCTATAACCTGCTGTCCCGCTTCTACTATCGCATCCAGTATGCTGCGTTCCGGGACCAAAGAAAAATCATGGCGATTGGGGGTACGCTGAAAGGCTCCGGGATGACCGATAAAGGGGCGGGCGATGACCCGGCCTACTGCGTTTTCTCCAGCCAGCATCTCCCGGGCCGTTTGACAGATGGCATAAAGCTCAGCCAGCGGTATAACCTCCTCATGAGCAGCCACCTGAAAAACGCTGTCGGCTGAGGTATAAACGATGGGACAAGCCGTTTTCAGGTGTTCCGGCCCCAGGCGCTCTATTATCTCGGTTCCAGAGGCCACTACATTACCCAGGGTTTTCCTCTGTATTCTCTTTTCAAATTCCTCAATCAAATCAGGGGGAAAGGCATAGGGATAGGTGGGAAAGGGATATTTTAAGACCTGCCCCATCATCTCCCAATGACCGGTGGTGCTATCTTTGCCTGGTGACTTTTCCTGCATTTTGCCATAGGCGCCAAGAGCTTGCCGGACAGGCTTTACCCCGGGTATTTCATCCAGGTTCCCTAAACCCAGGCTCTGCAGGCAGGGAAGCTCCAACCCTCCCACCGCCCGGGCCGTATTAACGATGGTATTACTACCCTGATCCCCATATAGACTGCTATCTTCCATTTCCCCAATGCCGGCACTGTCTAAAACTATTAATATGGCTCTCTTGGTCAAAACTGTTTACCTCCTGTAGTTCAGATTCCCCGCAGGTCTGGAACTCCATGCAGAATATTATACTTGATTTCACTGATTAGTAAGAAAAGTGAGGAGTGAGGGGTAAGGTGTGAGGGGGTTAATTTATTTTCTACTACATCTTACTATTTAAGCGCCTACTAACTCACTTTTCATCGGTGGTTGTGGTCGCCGGCCTTGGGGTATCACTATTAAGGACACGGGGGTCGTTCCCACATACCCTATATATCTCGCAGTTCGACTAGGATCGAGGATGATACTGCTGGTAGACCTCACGCAGCCTGCTTTTCGTCAGGTGGGTGTATATCTGGGTGGTAGAAATATCGGCATGGCCCAGCATTTCCTGAACCGCTCTGAGGTCGGCTCCATTTTCCAACAAATGAGTGGCAAAAGAATGTCTCAAAGTATGGGGAGTTACTTCCTTTTCCAGTTCAGCTTTCTCCACATAATTCCCCAATATTTTAAAAAAACCTTGCCGACTCAAGGGCCGTCCCCGGGCATTTAAGAAAAGCGTTCTCTCCAGAGGATTTTTTACCAGCGAATTACGAACTCGGGCCAGATAACGTTGAACCCAATCGATGGAAGTCTGGTTTACGGGTATAATCCTCTCTTTGCGGCCTTTGCCCATACAACGCAAAAAACCGGCTGTAGGGTTGAGATCTTCCACCTGTAGAGACAGGAGCTCCGAAACCCTTATCCCAGTTCCATACATCAGCTCCAGCATAGCCCTATCCCTGATTCCCAATGGCACAACCGGGTTGGGCTGTTCCATTAGCTTGTCCACTTCTTCAATAGACAAAACCTGGGGCAGCTTACGTTTTATTTTGGGAGTCTCTAAATCGCTGCTAGGGTTTTTATCCAGCTCCCCTTCCAGTATCAGGAACTTATAATAGCTCTTGATACTGGAAAGGCTGCGGGCAATGCTGGAGTGAGCTGCTCCCTGGTCCAACTGCCAGGCAAGGAAAGCCATGATATCATGCTTGCTTATATTCTGCGGGCTTAGGGCCCGGGAATTTTCTTGCAAGAACTGTTGGAATTTCAACAGATCCCGCTTATAGGCAATACGGGAATTGGCCGCCAGGCCCTTTTCAAAATTAAGGTAACTAATAAAATCCTCTATGGAATTCTGCATAAGCTTGCTCCCCGTTTTCCTGATGTTTTTTGTTTTTGACATACTCGCCCGGTTTTCCTGCTTTCACTCCTTCTCCTCATAATAAAAGTTTTGCAATTTGAAAACAAAGTGATCCATTACCTCTTCAAATTTTGTACTTTGTTGGTTGTTCTCTACCCGCATGGGGTTGCCGCTGGGGTGCTCTTCCTTAAACCAGTTGCCCAAAGCCGGAACCTGCTTATGCAATATCCCGGTCATGGTCGGAACGGCCAGAGCAAAGGCAAGGATAAAAACGAGCAAAATCAAGAAGCTAAGCATCTTTTTTTTCCAATTATTTATAACAACAATCACAGATTTTCACCTCCAGAGAATATTATTAAGGTCCGCTTTTTCTTCAGACCAGGAGCTGCAGCAACCAGGGTGATAGATAAGCTTCGATAAAGGCCCCGAGTAAAAATACCAGGATGAAAAGCAGCATCAATAAACTATAAGCTATCAAAGCTGTTCCCAGGGGCAAGTAACTGTTGTTTCTGCCTTTTAGTATATATAGCGAAACATTAACTGCCACTACCGCCCATATTAAAAGAAAAGGTATATAGACGATGTTCTGGGGAAGAACCGCAATAAAACTCAGAATAATACCGGCACCGGCCTTCTCCTGGAATAAAAAATTTAAGGTGAATCCCAGGGAAATGCCCCGTAAGAATATTACCGCCAGAATCAAGGGAAAGCCGATTACCGTAAGACCAAGAAACCATATCGCCAGAATAGTCTTGCTCTGATGAAGAAAGGCGCTGAAAAAGATGCTGGCTCCATCAAGATTCCCCTCCATGCCCCCTTTCAAATAGTTATCTATCATCTGCAAGAGATGACTTCTTACTCCCCCTTCCAGGCTGGATACTTTGTAGCTTCCCACAATAATACCGCTTAAAAAAATAAGTAATATGAGCAAATACTGCCAGCGATTATCCCTGATATGTTGTTTTATCCGCTGTTTCAAATACATAGCCGTCTCCTTTTGCCGGTTTTAAGGGCCCCTATTTTTTGAGCTCATAGCTTTTGGCAGCGGATTTTTCACCGGCCTTTAGAAAAAGATATTTATTTTTACTTCACTTTATGCAGAAAAGAAAAAGACCTGGAAATTATTCCAGGTTATAACAAGATGGACAACCTTGGAGTGATATCTGACAAAAAGAAGAACGAAATCGCTTCAGAAACTACCTCTCAGATTTCGTCGCTTCTTCATCATCCAAAATATTGATTTCTTCAATTTCTTGATATAAGACAGCATTAATTTGCCTGGCAAGCTCCGGTAAACTTTTGGTAATGGTTCCCCAAAGCACTGCTAAATCAATGTTTTCATAATCATGAACAATTTTGTTTCTCATACCACGAATGCTTTTCCAGGGTATATGGTCATGCTTCTCCTGTGTATCCCTGCTAATTTCTTTCGCCAGTTCACCAATTTGGGAAACTGAAAAAGCACTGGCGGAAATAGTTTTTTTATCTGCCATAAAGTTTTCGAAAGAAAAACCATCAATATATTGTATTACATCATCTATATAAGTACTTATCTTTTGCAATATAATCCTATCTTTGCCGGTCATATAAAACAATTCCCTCCTGTTCTATTACAGATTGCATGGCCGAATTATTTTTTAACTCTGTAATCTCAAAAAGATCAACACATTTACCCAGTTGGGTTGTAATATCCTCCAGTACTCCATAAAAATCTATGTTTAAAAGCTCACCTTTACTGTCAATAAGAATATCTATATCACTAATGTTAGTGGGGTTACCTTTGGCATAGGAACCAAATAGTATAGCACGATAGACAGGTGCGTTTTCAAATATAGGAAATAGTTTTGTTTTTATTTCATTTATGCTAATAATTGCTTGTTCCATATTTTCACCTACTTTGTATTTTTTCCCTTAATTATAGCGGGGAAATGGTAATTTTACAAGATAGTGGACGGTTCTATTGCCCGTCAATGATGATGACCTTTTGTCTCACCATCTAGAGTAGGTTCTGCTGGCGCAAGGCTTCGTAAATGACCGGTACTACTTGTTTCTTGCGCGACATAACTCCCTGCAGAAATATCTCCCCTTTTTCGCTATGCAAACCAAAAGCCTGCTCGACCAGAGAGCTTTTCTCCCCGGCAAAGAGCAATTCAGTTCCCTCTTCCAGAATACCGGTGACCA
The DNA here is from genome assembly GCF_000014725.1 of Syntrophomonas wolfei subsp. wolfei str. Goettingen G311. Classification (GTDB taxonomy): domain Bacteria; phylum Bacillota; class Syntrophomonadia; order Syntrophomonadales; family Syntrophomonadaceae; genus Syntrophomonas; species Syntrophomonas wolfei. The sequence continues at coordinate 698,495 of NC_008346.1, read as the reverse complement.
TCAAGCATATAAAAGCATAGGCTTTGCGCTCACATATTTCCTGCATGCTTTTTAAGAGGGAGGTTTTGCGCCGGGAGAAGCTGGCCAGGTCGACCGTTTCAATCTGTGAAATAGCAAAGATCAGCTCTTCACTACTATACTCCTTGAGGTCTTCAAATATCAATTCCTCATCATCCCGTTTATCCAGCTGATGGCTGTTTTCAAATATGGCTTTGCCCCAGCTTAAGGGCTCTAGTCCCGATATTTCCTGCAATTTAGCGGCAATACTTAAATCCTTGCCGGTAGTGGTAGGTGATTTGAAAAGCATGGTATCACTAAGTATTCCCGATAGCAGTAATCCAGCCAGGTTTTGGGAGAGCGTTAGTTTCATGTTGATAAACTTCTCCGCCACCAGGGTGGAGGTGGAACCAACCGGTTCATTGTGAAAGTATATGGGTGATATGGTCTGTAAATCGCCCACCCGGTGATGATCCACTATCTCCAGTATTTCTGCTTCTTCCACCCCGTCAACTGCCTGTTTCTTTTCGTTATGATCCACCAGTATGAGCTTCTTGCGCCGCATATTCAAGAGGTGGTAGCGGGAAATAATCCCTAAAAAGCGATTTTCTTCGTCTACCACAGGGTAATTTCTGAACCTAGTGGAAAGCATGAGCTTGCGGGCTTCTTCTGCGGCCTCGTCTTTTTCAAAAAGGATTAAATCCCGGATTTTCATTATGTCGGTCACTTTTTTATTCAGTAATTTCCCGAGTATTCCCGGAGTTTCCGCCAGATCTCCCACATCCAGCAGGCTGTTCATAAAGAGCATGGCCATGTCACCGATGGTAATCAGACCCAGCAGTCTCTCTTTCTCATCAACCACGGGAACGGTCTTCAGTTCCTGCTGGCGCAAGAGATTGCTGAGCTCCATCAGGTTCATATCCCGGCATACACAAAAAGGCTCCTTTTCATCCAAAAGGTCTTCTACCGTGGTCTTAACATTCTTTATATGCAGGGGCGGGGCAAAATCAAAAGCCTCCAATACGAAATCTATTTCATCGCTCATTTCTCCCGCCATCGCCGCCAGGTACAGCCCCTGGTCTGTGGCTTCCTTATATTCCCGGTAGGCTATGGCAGCAGCAACGGCATCTATATCCGGATTTTTATGTCCTATCACATAAATCGCTTTCACTCTTAAAACACCTCCCTTGATTTAAGTTTAGCCTGTTTTTGCCATAATCATCCCTTGCGTTTATTTGTCGAATTAAAGGGTTTTTAGAATAAATACAAAATATAAATATCATGGATAAATAAACTAGCTCAGGTATATGGAGGAGGGATTACTGATGACAGACGGTTTCAGTTTAAACGAGGTGAAAGCTAGTTTTGATACTTTATTTAATACCATAGAGGATTATCTTTTTATTATAAATGAAAATGGCAATGCTGTATATGCCAATAGGGCAGCTATAGAAAAACTGGGGTATAGCCAGGAAGAAATACAGGGGTTGAGTCTACTTCTTTTGCAGCCACCGGAAAGACGAGACGAAGCCGCACAGATATTTGCAAGTATGATGGCAGGTCAGCGCGATCATTGTCCTATTCCTCTTTATACTAAAGATGGCAGCTACATACCGGTAGAAACCAGCGTTGTGAGGGGGCAGTGGCAGGGGACCCCCGTCTTTTTTGCTATCAGTAAAGATATATCACAGATAAGCCAGGCTAACGCCAGGTTTTCCAAAGCCTTTTCTATTAATCCGGCGCTTATGGCTATTAGCAAGATTGACAGTGGTAAGTATATTGATGTAAACGAAGCTTTTCTTAGTAGGTTGGAATATAATCGGGACGAGGTAATCGGCAAAACCTCAGGTGAGCTAGGGATTATACCGTTTGCAGAAAGAGATTTGCTAATAAAAGAACTTTATCAGCAGGGTTGTATACGTGATAAGGAATTAACCCTTATTACTAAAAGCGGTAGCGAATTGTATGTTATCTTTTCGGTCGATTTTATCGAAACCGACGATCAGACCTACCTTCTAACCGTAATGGTGGATATCACCGGAAGGAAGATAGCCGAAGAACTTTTAAAGGAAAGTGAAGATCGCTGGTCTTCAGCCCTGGAGTGCAGCGGGAACGGGGTTTGGGATTGGGATGCGGTAACTAATCGGGTATTCTTTTCCAAGGAATGGAAAAGCATGTTAGGTTACGAAGAACATGAAGTTGGTGACTCCCTGCAGGAATGGGAAAGCCGGGTTCACCCGGAGGATTGGGAACGGATCCAGGTAGAACTGCAAAAACACTTTGATGGCCAGACACCAGTTTACGGGAGTGAGCATCGCCTGCGTACCCGAGATGGCAGCTACAAATGGCTTCTGGATCGGGGGAAGGTAATTAACCGTGATGAAGAAGGCAAAGTTCTGCGGGTTATTGGCACCCATACCGACATCACCGAGATAAAGAAAGTTCAGGAAGACTTGAGCCGAACCCGGGGACAGTTAAAAGCCATTTTGGATAACCTGCCTTTTTTAGCCTGGTTTAAAGATAAAGAAGGACATCATATAGAAGTAAACCGGTTTTTTGAAATATCCTGCGGCTTAACACGTGACGAAATAATTGGTAAAACCGACCTGGATATATGGCCCCGGGAATTGGCTCTAGTATACATGGAAGATGATCGGGAAGTGATGGCTAGCAAAAAACAAATCAACAAAGTCGAGCGGGTACAGGATAAAGCCGGAGGTATATGGTTTAATACCTTCAAAACCCCAGTGTTTGACCAGGAGGGCAATGTAATAGGAACTGCGGGAATTACCCGGGATATTACCGAGAGTAGAAGATTAGAACATGAGCTGATAGAGCAGCGGACCTTCTTAAAATCACTGATTGATGCCATTCCCGACCTTATATTTTACAAAGATATAAACAGTTTATACCTGGGTTGTAACCATGCCTTTGCGCATAGGTTTATTGGACTATCCGAAGAAGAGATAGTGGGCAGAACTGATTTGGATTTTGTTAAGGATCAGGAGACAGCCCGCTTTTTTATACAAAAAGACAGGGAAATACTGCTGTCGGGTGAGACCCGTATGAACGAAGAAACTATAACCCTGGCTGATGGCTCCATAATGGAATTAGAGACGGTAAAAACGCCTTTTTTTAAAGGCGGAACCGTAGCCGGGTTGATTGGAGTGTCCCGGGATATCACCAAGCGTAAAATAGCCCAAAACCAACTGCTTATAAAACAAAAAATACTATCCAACATTGCTTCCGCTACCAATGAACTATTAATAAATAGTGATTACTATGAAGCTATTAATAAATGCCTGGCTTTGCTGGGTGAGGCTACCGGAGTAGATCGGGTCTATATGTTTAAAAACCATTATGCAGATAATAAGGCCTATACCAGCTACAGAATGGGATGGAACTCCGGTGTATTTCCGGCACAAATTAATAATCCCAAGCTGCAAAACATTCCCTTCGATCAAGCGCAAAATTTTATAGAACCATTGATGCGAAATGAAGCCGTCAAGGCACAGGTACGAGATTTTGGAGAAGGATGGATTAAAGAAACCCTGTTAGAACAGAGTATCTTGTCAATACTGGTTTTACCCATCTTTGTAGGCGGAGTTTTCTGGGGTTATGTTGGTTTTGATGAATGCAAGGAGGAAAGAAACTGGAGTGAAGACGAGTTTTCCATTTTGAAGGCTTTCAGCAATTCTATCGCTGAAGCCATCGAGCGCAGTCAGATGGAACAAAAACTGGCCCAGGCTAAAGAGATAGCTGAATCTGCCAACTACGCCAAGTCCTTATTTTTAGCTAATATGTCCCATGAGATTCGCACTCCTATGAACGGCATACTGGGATTCCTGGAACTCCTGGGGGAAACTGAACTTTCGACTGAACAGCAGGATTATGTACAGGAGGCACATAGAGCCTCGGAAATCCTACTTTATCTCATTAATGATATCCTGGATTTCTCTAAAATTGAAGCTGGTAAACTGGCCATGGAAGAAATCCCCTTCCGGGTTAGAACGGTAGTGGAAGATGCTGTTTCCCTGCAGGCTCCAAAGGCTAGAGAAAAAGGTCTGGAGATGCATACCCTAATCAAATCCAATGTACCGGATGAGGTAGTAGGTGACCCGGCCCGGCTGCGTCAAATCTTAAATAACCTGCTTAGCAATGCGGTTAAGTTCACCCATACCGGTGAAATTCTGGTAATTGTGGAAACGATAAATGAAAGCTCAGATAAGGCGGAAATCGCTTTTGAAGTTAGTGATAGCGGTATTGGTATTGCCCCGGAGGACATGGAAAAACTTTTTCAACCCTTTACCCAGGCAGATGCCTCCACCACCAGGAAATACGGAGGTACCGGTCTGGGCCTGGCGATTTCCTATGAATTGGTTCGCTTAATGGAAGGAACCATGCAGGTAAAAAGTAAATTAGGCCAGGGGTCAAAGTTTTATTTCACTGCTTGCTTTAAACCAGGTCTGCGTAAGGATACCCTGCCTTTTGAACCTGCAGAGCTTAAGGGTGCCCGGGTACTAATAGTGGATGATAATAGCAGCAACCGCAAAATCATACGAACTTATCTAGAAGATGCCCAATGCCTGGTTGAGGAGAGCGATAGTGCCGAAAAGGCCATCACTATCCTTCTATCCGCATCCGCTGTAAAATCCTTTGATGTAGTAATCGTAGATTTTCAAATGCCTGCGATGAATGGTCATGAGTTAGCCGCTGCCCTTAAGGCCATACCTTCCACCCGAGCTATACATTTGATTATGCTTACTTCGGCAGCCCAGAAGGGAGATGCCCGCCGGGCCAAAGAACATGGTTTTAGCGGCTACCTGACTAAGCCCGTGAAAAGAGACGAACTGCTCCAATGCATTTCTATAGTCCTTGGTTTAAAGACAGAAGCCTCACTGGGTGATTCAATCGTTACCCGTTATACGATCAAGGAAAACCCGATTCCTGCCCGGCCCAGGTTTCTTCTGGTCGAAGATAATGAAATGAATCAGAAAATAATTGTTAAAATGTTAGAAAAGAGAGGTATGTACTGTGATCTGGCCTGCAGTGGAGCCGAAGCTTTAAAAGCCCTGCAGCAAAAAGATTATGACATAGTATTTATGGACTGTCAGATGCCGGAGATGGACGGATATGAAACTACTGCTAGAATTAGACAAATGGAGGGAGAAGAACGACATACTATCATTGTTGCTATGACTGCCAACGCTATGGAGGGAGACCGGGAGAAATGTTTGCAGGCAGGCATGGACGATTACATCAGTAAACCAGTTGATTTCCAACTACTATTTAATATTATTGAACAGTACACGGCTAGGCAGCAAGAGTCTGTTAGCGAGGTCGCGGCCATGCTGGAGGAAAACTTGAGCAGCTTTATAGCTGAGACCGGATTATCTAAGGGAGAGGGACGGGAGCTTTATGATAAATTATGGTCAACCCTGCCAGGGGTATTGGAAGAATTGCAAAATGCCCTGGCCAACAGCGACTTTAAAAAAATTCGCAGCCTGGCTCATCAATTAAAAGGTTCTTCCGGTACCCTGCGTATACAAAAGCTTTATGAACTTTTTTTTGATCTGGAACAGAAAGCAATTGCGGAGGCTAAAGCAGCATGTGTTGACACCCTGCAATTAATCCACCGCCTGGTCAAGAGCTAAAGGACTTTACCGGCCAAAATATTATACGGAAGGACGAAAAATGTGCGAGTATTGATTGCTGATGATGATTTGATTTCCCGTACTGTAGTAAAGGCCCTATTATCAAAATGGGGTTATGAGGTATTGGAAGCAGGAGATGGTATTCAGGCCTGGGATATCCTTAAAGAAAAGGATTCGCCTCAACTGGTTCTGCTGGACTGGATGATGCCGGGGATAGATGGATTGGAATTATGCCGCCGTTTGCGCCAATTAGATAATAATACCTATCACTATATTATTTTGCTCACCGGGCGGGATAGTAAGGAAGATATTATTGGAGGGCTTAATGCCGGGGCTGATGATTATATTACCAAACCCTTTATGCCCGAGGAATTAGAAGTGCGCTTACGGGTAGGCAAGCGTATCCTGGATTTGCAGCAGTCACTGAACGAAGCGCTGGAGATCCAGCGTTATCAGGCCCAACACGACCTCTTAACCGGAATATTTAATCATGCAAAGATACTTAATATACTGGAAAAAGAACTATACCGGGCCAAGCGACAAAATAGCAACCTGGCCGTAATTATGGGAGACCTGGATCATTTTAAGAAGGTAAATGACACTTATGGCCATATGGCCGGTGATGCCGTATTGGTGGAAGTTGCCTTGCGGATGAAAAATACTATTCGTCTCTATGATTCCATTTGTCGTTATGGGGGCGAGGAGTTTCTCCTGGTTCTTCCCGGCTGTAGCACAGAAGAAGCTATAATAATAGCTAATCGTATCCTGGGAAGTATCAGCCAGGAGCCGGTGGTGTTTAATAGCACCCCCATTGCAGTAACCATCAGCCTCGGTGTAGCCATGAAAGCAGCCGGTGATAAAACCACAGCTGCGGAGCTGGTGCAGTTAGCCGATGCTGCTCTCTATAAGGCCAAGCAGAATGGCCGCAACCGGGTGGAACAGGCATAAGTATTTATTAATGATTAGTAAGAAAAGTGAGGAGTGAGGGGGTTAATTTATTTCCTACTGCATCTTACTATTCAAGCGCCTACTTACTTTTCATCGGTGGTTGTGGCCCCGGCCATGGGGGGTTAGTAAGAAAAGTGAGGTTTAGACGCAGAAGGACGCTGATTTTTATAATTAACGCTGATTCTTTTTTAAATAGCTTTAGCTTATAAGAAAAGGTTGGCAATGAACTGTGCGGCCAAGACATCTTCCAGGGAATTGCGGCTGGCGGCCACCACAGCTATCCCTTGGTCAGTCTCCTGCAGCATCTTCAGGGCCCGGCTAACAGCAGTAAGGGCTGGTTCCATTCCTTTCTGCTTCAGGGTTCTGGCTACGGTTCCTACGGTAAGACGGCGGCTTTCCTGGAAAGCGGCGTCAAAAGCCACCCCGCCCGTATCAGTTACCGCAACTACTACCCGGTCCTTCATATCCACAAGCCGGGGGGTTTCCGCCCCGATATTGGGAACCACGGCTTCAATCACGCCTCCTCCCTTTTCGATTCCGCTTATCACTCTCTGACAGCGGCCCCGGCGTTCTTCCTCCGATCCCACCCGGGGTTCAGCCACCAGAATAATGCCCCGGCCCTTTTCCCGGGCCAAGCGGCTGGCTTCCTGGCCAATCTCTTCCGGAGCCACCTTTACCGGAGCCCGGGTAAAGTCAGGACTGCAGCCCAGAATGGCTGCAGCTCCGGCATCCAGAGCACTTTCCAGAGTGGTGGACATATCAATCACATCGACAATTATGAGGAGCAGGCCCTCACGGGCAGCCTGCACGGCACCACTGGCATCACTGCTTACGATTATCCTTTTTGACTTTACCATAACGGCCTCCACCTCCGGGAGAAATATCCAGGCGGCCTTTTCGCATCTCAATAATCAGAGCGGCCACCCTTTCACCGGCAATTCTACTTATATCTTCCTGATTGGCATTTTCGCATATATCTATTTCACTGCCTAGCCCAGCGCGCAGTTTTTCCAGGGTTTTGGGTCCAATCCCGGGCAATTTCTGCAAAGGCACCCGGTAATAGTAGGGAGCTCGGCCCAGCGGTTGCCGGGGTTCGCTATAGTCCCTGATGGACACGATGCGGTCATAAACCCCAGCCACTAGATTCTCGCTGCCACAGTTAGCACATGCTCGAACCGGGGGAGCCTCCGCAGCAATACGCTCACACTGCAGGCAGAAGCTACGGTGATACTTGCCCATCAAGGGATCCATACCATAGTTGGCCAGAATTCGGCGTCCCTCATAGTTTTCCAGGCAATACCTGAATTCCGCAAAGTTTTTCTGTTTCATACGCAAAAGATTATATTCCCGTCCGATATTGGCCAGGGAATGGGCATCTGAATTGGACAGAAAAGTAAAATTGCTGGTTTCAGCAATCATGTCGGCCATCAAGCTATCCGAACTAAGACCCAATTCCAGAACCTTCACTTGAGCTAAATCACGCCCCATTTTATCGGCCAGGCTATCGGTCCAAAAACCATAAGCTCCTTTATGGGGAGTAAAGGCATGGGCCGGACAAAATATTCCCTCCAGAAGATAACTCAGATTAAGCAGGTCAATCGCAGTAGCATCGGCTTTCTGGGTGGACAGAGTCATATTCCTTACCCGAGAGCGCAGGTACTTCTGCAGCGACTTGATACTATGCAAAAAGGGAAGGAATATTATCCAGTGCACCCCTTCCCTGCTTTCCACTTCCGCTCCGGCTATCATCAGTACCCCATTCGCAGCCAGGAACCCCCCCTGGGGCTGTTCCTCCAGCTCACCATGGAGCAGCATTTCTTCAATTTCAGCCGCTACCAGAGTACTGCCGGCATCAACAATACCCACCATCTCCAGCCCCTTACGGGGAGCTTCCCGAAAGAGAATATTCTTTAAGGTAAGTTCCCGGGAAGCGGTAATTTTAACAGCCCGGCCTTGTGAGCGGCCTATATGTATATGCAAATCAGCAAATATTTCTCGCAATTCTACCCCTTCTTTATATATTATAGGTATATATCATAGGGATGGTTCTATTGATATATATTCTTGCCTCCAGTGCAAAAAGTAAATATTCATTGGCTTGTATAAATATACCGCTCCAGCGTCCTTAATAGCGACCGAAGGGAGCATCAGTTGTGCCCGACAGGGCGCTTTGCATGGGGGGTGCTTTAGCAACCCAGCAAACGGCAGGCATATTGTATGCCTATTATGCTCTTGCCATCAATAATCTCTCCGCTAAAGATCATCTCATAGGCCTCTTTCAGCGGTACTTTCTCCACTTCCAGGAATTCATCCCGATCTAAACTGCTTTCTCCTGGGCTCAAGCCCTGGGCCATAAACAAAAAGAGCTTTTCATCACAAAAACCGGGGGCACTATGATAACTCAAGATTTTCTGCCATTTTGCAGCCTGCAGCCCGGTTTCCTCCTCCAGCTCCCGGCGGGCACATTCGAGCGGTTCTTCGTTTTCTTCCAAAGTTCCCGCCGGTATCTCCAGCAAAACCCTTTCCAGAGCCTTGCGATACTGCCGTACCATCCATAGATTGTTTTCCTCATCTATGGCTACAATACCTACCGCCCCGGAGTGTTCCACTATTTCGCGGCTACTCTCGCTGCCATCGGGCAGAAGGACCTGATCTACCCTGACCTTTATAATGCGTCCCTGGAATATATCCCGGGAAGCCAGGGTCTTTTCTTCCAAATCCATAAGCTTTTCCTCCCGCATATTTTACCCAATCCCGGCATAAACTGCCAGGGAGGTGGTAATTCATGAGTATAAGCGTAGGCAAAAACACTATAGTGTTTTACGGTAAGTTTCCGGAGCTCCTGGCCCTGTTAAAAGCCTATCCCCCGGATACCCGTTTGCAAGACTTCATTCGCCTGCACCTGCATTGAGGAGAATTAATCTTGCTGGTACAAACGGAGGGCTGCTTGAGCAGCTGCCCCCAGGGCTAGGAAAAATTCCTTTTCTTCCTCCACGCCCCGGCCCATGGTGCTGGCCTTAAAACTGCTGTTATTAAGCAAATCAAGAATTCCTGGTTCATTTTCGACGATAAAATGGTATTTATCCAACAACCCAGCCTCTCTGATTTGCGTCCATAAAAAATCCATTTTTTCTTCTTCCAGCAAAGGTAAGGGTACCAGGGCCTTAACCCGACAAACTCGGGAAAGAACCGTCAGGGTATGATGGCTTATTCCTTGATGGCGCTTTCTCTTATCCGCAAAGCTAATGCGGGGTACGGCTACTGGCCTGCCCTCCAAAGCTTCAACCGCATTCAGGATTTCCCCCTGCTCTATTCCCGTGAAGCCCCATTTGGTTCCGGTTCCTACTATTCCCGGTCCCATGCCTACGATTATTATATCAGCCTGCAATATATGGCGAGCGGCCAAAAGCCCGGAGTATATGTTTACGGCTTCCAGGTCGCCTCCGAAGGCATGTCCCACACTTAGCGCAGCCTGCAGCAGACCCTCCCTCTTCAAATAATCCACCACCTGGCTGAAGGCCAGCGGCAAGGCCGCCCCATCGGTCATAATATAGGCCAGCCTGAGCTCTTTATCCTTTTCCTTTAGCTGCAAACACAAAGGAAGAAGCATGGAATGCAGGCTGGACACCAGTACCGGAGTATTCTCCAGGCTATCTGCTTCCTGCATCACCTGGTGAAAAGGGCTGGCTTCTTCTTCTACGCTTAGAACTTTTAGCTGCATAGGAGTATAGCGCAATTTCATTATATGCCCGCCTGGAGTCAATTCCCGGTTCCGGCTCTGCAAGCTGGCAACAACATAATGATAGCCGCCGCTGCCCAGTTGCAGTTCAACCGCCGTGGTATTAACCAGCACTTCATCTCCCGGCAGGACCTCCCCCACCAGTTCCGGATATACTATAGAGCGGGCTTCTTCACCATCAATAGAAATTAAATAACCTTTAATTCCCGGACGAGCAAAGAGCTCCTTCAGTATTCTCCCCCGCTTTATGGCAATCATTTTACTCTCCTATCTTCCGGTGGCCAACGCTTATTATCCTCTCCTGCCCAAAGGATGTAACCACTGATGAAAAGTGCGTTAGCAGGCGCTTGTTATTCTCCTATCCTGGCAGCTTCCTCAATTATGGCCAGTACCCAGCGAGCATCATTGACCAGATCTTCAATACTAATATGTTCATTACAGGTATGCACGGCCCGCATCCCTACGCCCAGATTGGCGCAAAGAATTCCCTGCCCGTTGATTATACTGGCATCACTGCCGCCGCCGGTACTGAGCAAGTGAGGCTTAAGGCCGATATTACGGGCAGCCCGGGCCGCCAGTTGAACTACCTCTTCGTTCTCATCAAGGCTGATCTCCGGGTAGAGAAATCTCACTGCAACCTCGGCCTTTCCTCCCCTTTTTTCCACTTCCGCTATAAAGATGTCTTTAAGCTCAGTGCTTAGAAGATCCAGCTTTTCCCGTCTCAAGCTTCTGGCTTCGCCTTTTACCCGGCAAAATTCAGCTACTATATTGCGGGCGGTTCCCCCTTCTATTCCTCCAAAATTACAGGTAGTCTCATCATCGATACGACCGCAGGGCATAGCGGCCAGAGCATTAGCTACCAGCTGTATGGCATTTAGGCCATCTTCAGGATTTATGCCCGCATGGGCAGCCCGGCCCAAAGCCGTATACTCCATTTCATTTTGGCAGGGAGATTGGATAATAATAGCACCCGGCTTGTCACCGGCATCCAAAACATAGGCTATTTTTGATTTAAGCTGCCTAAAGTCGAAGGCTTTGGCTCCTTTCAGGCCCTGTTCCTCACTTACGGTGAAAAGGAATTCCAAAGGGGGATGGGATAATTCCTTTTCCTTTAAAATATCAAAGACCTCCAACAAAACGGCTATGGCCGCTTTATCATCCGACCCCAAAATGGTATTGCCCTTACTCCTGATAAAACCGTCTTCATCGACTACGGCCTTAACCCCGATTCCGGGCTCTACCGTATCCATATGAGCTGCGAATAAAAGCGTGGGACCTTCCATAGTTCCCGGGATTTGCAGCAGAAGGTTGCCGGAATCCCCCCCCAGTATTTGTCCGGCCTCATCTTCCACCAGCGTCAGCCCTCGCTGCTGAAACCATTGCTGGAGCAAATCCCTTATGGCAGATTCCCTTCCGGATACGGAAGCCGTCTCCACTAGGCGGATGAAGGTGTCAACCAGTCTTTTCACTCTTACCATCACTCTTCCCCCTTCCCCATTGGTCTATTTTTCGTAGTACAGCCACTTTTTCTATAATCCGCGTTAAAGAGTACTTTTCGGTGATAAGATGCATAAATATCAGAAAGAATAAAACTCCGACTTTAAAGCTGAGAGGCAGGCTGCCGGCAACCATAAACCCCAGGGCCAAACCCAGCACATTGGAGCCACTGTCGCCCATCATAGCAAGGGCTTTAAGGTCGAAATGCACATAATAGAGAGTAGCTCCCAATAAAGGAGCTATTAGAATCCAGTTGATTTTCCAGCTGGCCAAGAAAGCCAGCAAGAAAAAGAAAAAGAAAAAACCCTTAACCGCTCGTCCCGGCCGTAAATCCAAAAGGTTTAACATATTGGCGAATAGAGCCATAATTAAAGTATCCACTATAATATCCGGCCATCCTGAAACAAGACCTGAAGAAAGGAATAAAGCTAAAAAAAAGGCAATTAACGCCCCACCTGCCGCCTTCAATCCCCCGGTAGTCATTCTTCCATGTAACAGGGCACCCAAATGGCCTTTAAAACCCAGCGTATCTCTTTGACCCAGCATGTCATCTGCAAAACCTAGTAGAGAAATAGCAAATATGCCCATAAGAAAAAGGAAGTATATTTCCCGGTTTACTGGCTGCTCATAGAGAGGAGCAAAAAGCAGGATTATAGTATAAACCAGCAGAAGAGCCAGGGGAAAACTGATACCGGCACTGACCGGGATATCCAATCCCTGATAATTCTTCCTGGTGGCAGCGCTTTGCTGCAACAGGGGAAGCAGGTAATGGAGTATCAGCCCTTCTGCAAATACACCGGCCAGTGCAGCCAGACCGGCTACAAGCCAAATATTCAAATGCCTTTCCTCCTCAAATCGCCAATTACCCTTAAAACATCCCAAAACTGCCGGCCCCGGTGGAAAAAGCCTTTTAAATCGCGGCCGCTTTCATTGTGGCTCATGGTAGTCGGAACCTCAATCAATTTAAAGCCCTGCAAGAGAGCATTTACACTCATTCCCAGCTCTACCCCATAACCTTCGTTAAATGGAGTAACCGCCTGCAGCACTTCCCGGGTCATAGCCCTTTGCCCGCTAAGCGGTGCTCTGGCCTCCATTTTCCCAACCTTCCTTATTAGCCAGGCTGCCGTTCCTTTAACCAGGCCAAAGCCTCCTTTTTTCTGCGGTGGAGGAAATGAAGCAATACTGAGGTCAGCCATTCCTTTAGCCACTGGTTCTATTAGCCGACTGGCCTGGCTGGCTGAGGCCCCCAGGTCGGCATCCAGAAAAATCACAATATCTGCAGCCTTTCCCTCTAGCTGGGGGAGCAGAAGATTGGCAGAAGAATCTGCCGTATAATGCTCGCGGGTGGAAAGCTGGGGTACAAATCCCAACTCCGTTGCTTCGGCGGATAGTGACGGCTCCCGCTGTTCAAGGTTCAAAAAAGGCAAGACCGCATTCATGGCCCCGCCTTTTCCCCGGTTGGGGTATAGCTCCAGAACTTCTACTCCTTCTTCACGTGCCCGGGAAGCGGTAGCATCGGTTGAGCCATCACTGACTACAATAACCCGGCTAATTCCGGGAATAGACTTCACCGCCTGCAGGGTTTCCCCGATCCGTTCTTCTTCATTATAAGCAGGAATCACTACCGTGATATTTTTCATCAGAACTACCTCATATCGAATCGATGGTTAAACGAGGTGTCAAGGGGACGGTCCTTTTGACACCGCAACCCCTACCTTACCCCTGACTCCTCAATTTTCTTACTAACCCCCCCATGGCCGCAACCTTAATAGTGACACCCGCAGGGTGGAACACCAGGAGTACCCGCAGGGTGAGGGCTACAACCACTGACGGAAATACTTTAGGGTATTATCAGGCGATGTAAGCTTATTTTCTTATGCCCCCCATAATGCGGCTATTTGCCAGGCAAAAGAACCGTCCTCATGCCTGCTCCGGCATCTTCCGATTTCCGTCCTCCGATTTCCGCCTTCCGTCTTCCGATACTACTACCTCTGTTGTTTATTCACTGATTCTACCGGTAGTGAGGGCATAAACTTCTTGGCGGTGACTTTAATGCCATAATCACCGGGTTCACCCTCCATGGCATAAACCAGAGATATCTGCCCTGGACTCAAATCAACATTGTCAATAGTGCTGATTTTATCTTTCTGGTATTCTTCCATATAGGAATAGGTTACTTTGGAGTTTTCTACCCCAAATATTTTTAAACCTTGCTGAGCCAGCGACTCAATCAAGGTATGGTCAAAACTAGCCGCAAAAAATCCGGCCAGATTATTGGTACCTCCCAATAATATTATCCCGTTAAGGGGCATGGTATTACTACCGCTGAACTTCAATAAATCATTTTCCTGTAAAAAGCTTATTACCCCGGGATCGGCTTTATTCGTTATAACTGCGGCCACACTGGCGGCTACATACTGCCTTAAGACATCGGGAGAAACCTCTTTATCCAGGCCATAAAACTCCTGTACCCGCTGGCGTAAGCTCGCTTCATCCAGGCTGATATTGGACAAAATGACGGATTTGGAAACCACATTTGCTCCGGCAATAGACAGGGCATTCAGCATACCGGCCGGTATATCACTGCCCCCGGTGACTACCAATGCCACTTGGTATCCGGTCAGGTGTTCCTTCACCAGAGGAGGAAGCAAGGCCTGGCTGTAGTTCTCATAATTGGAGATGATCTGGTCTTTATACTGGTTGGAAGCCGACAGCTCGCTTTCTCTTTCCCGCAGGGAATAAAACTGTCCCTCCAGGCGATCAATCATTTTCTTTTGCTGATCCACGAGCAGGTTATCCCCCACTATGGTACTGCCTATGAGTATGCCCAGTCCTAATGCTAAAAAAACGGCTACAATAGAAGCAATATGATATCTCAGATCAATCAATGCTCACACACCCCATTAAACAGTATTATTAAATCTATGATTATTAAAGTGAGAAGTAAGGGGTGAGGGTTAATGTATTTCCTAACTACATCTTACTATTCAAGCCCCTACTAACTCACTTTTCATCAGTGGTTGTGGCTCTCACCCTGCACCCTTCACCCTCTCGGGTACACCTGATGCTCTCTGTGGTCGCTATTAAGGTTGCGGCCACAAGGGGTTCCATTGCAAAAATTTATATAACCCTTCTGTATCAAAAGAGGTTTTTGCAGTCGAGCTATCATATATTAAAAATAATCTTAAGTTGCAAGAGGATGAGACGGAAAAATGGCCTGGTTGCCGGGGAAACGGCCAGTATTACCGTGATTGGAATTAGTGCGGCCACCAGCAATTGCAGCAGGTATTTGCTGGGCAGGTGTTGCTTGTATAACTGGCTTACTCCTCGAGCATCAACCAGTATGGAACCTACTTTTAAACGAACCAAAAAAGTACTGCCCATACCTTTGCGCCCTTTTTCCAGAAAATCAATCATATTGGAGTGGCTGCCCACAGCCACAATAAGGCTGGCACCATACTCCCAGGCCAGTATCATGGCTACATCTTCACTGGTGCCGGGCATAGGAAAGGTTTTGGCCTTAAGGCCCATGGATTCAATCCTATCCAAGCCGGGAGCAGTTCCATCAGCATAGGCATGTACCACTATTTCCGCCCCGCTGCTTAATGCCGTGTCCGAGACACTATCCATATCACCTACAATCAAATCCGGCTTAAGCCCAAACTCCAGGAGCGCATCAGCTCCTCCATCTACACCGATTAACACCGGCTGTTCCTCTTGAATATAGGGGCTTATCGTTCTCAGGTCTTCTTTATAACTGCTTCCCCGCACCACTATCAGGACATGTCGGTTAAGCATATAGGTATCCAGAACCGGCACATCGATATTACCAATCAAGAGATCCTTTTCTTTTTTGGCATATTCCATGGTGTTATCAACAAAATGATCCAGCTCCAGCTGGATGTTCTGGTGAGCTTCTTTGAGCTTCAGCCTTACATCTTCCAGGCTAAGTTCTTTTCCTTCGGCAATTACGGTTTTTCCCCAAAATACCTGGTTTCCTCTGACCTCTATGAGAACACCTTCGCGGAGCTGGGAAAAAATATTCTCCCCTACCTCATCTAATACCGGTATGCCCGCTTTCAAAATCTTGTAGACTCCTTTGGCCGGGTAACGCCCCGTAATGGAAGCCTGGGTATTTATAATAGCCTGCGGCCGGGCATCGATAAGGGAATTAGCGGCCACTTCATCTATATCATCGTGGTCGATAATAGCAATATCGCTTTTTTTAAGTCGTTTTACCAGGTTTTTGGTACGCCGGTCCATCCGGGCGCGTCCTTTGGCTAACATTCTTCACCTCAGGTTTTACCAGGCTTGAAAGCCTGTAATATAGGGTTTTCACATATCAGTTAAAGAATCCTACGAAAACTATATTATCATATAGTGTAATTAATTAAAAATACTCCTCCCGGCTAATAAGAGGACGAAAAGCAGCACCCCAAAGAAAATGCCTCTCATTTAGTATTTAGCATAAATGAGAGGCATTTCTTTCAGGCAACTTTCTTTAGCTCACTTTGTTTTCCAGCCGTAAGCGATCAGCGATTATGGCAATAAACTCTGAATTGGTCGGTTTCCCTTTCTCTCCACTTACCGTGTAGCCAAAGAACTTGTTTATTTTATCCAGATCACCACGATCCCAGGCCAGCTCTATAGCATGGCGAATAGCTCTTTCCACCCGGCTGGGGGTAGTATCATATTTCTGGGCAATAGTAGGATATAATTCCTTGGTAACTGCTCCCAGATAATTGATTTCCGCAACCACCAGCATAATAGCATCGCGCAAATACTGATAACCTTTTACATGGGCAGGCACCCCGATTTCATGGATTACTTTGGTTACCTCGATTTCCATATCTTTGCCTGCTCCCGGTCTACTACTAACTACCGAGCTTCCCGTACTCCTATTCTCAACCCGGGGCGGTACATCACGGACCAACTGTTTAACCCGGTCTCCCAAAACCTGTAAATTGAAGGGCTTTAGTATGTAATAATCAGCTCCCAGTTGAACTGCTTTCTGGGTTATGTTCTCCTGGCCAAAAGCAGTCAGTATGATTATCCGGGGGCGCGGTTCGATATTCAATTCATTGATTCTCTCCAAAACCCCGATGCCGTCCATATAAGGCATTATGAGATCCAGAATCAAAACTTCAATCGGAGTCTTTTCAATAATCTCCAATACCTCAGTGCCATTATTACAGATGCCCACTATTTCAAAATCAGAATCGTTATTAAAATAGTCCCTGAGTATTCCACAAAATTCACGGTTATCATCGGCAATGAGAATCTTTATCCGATTTGCTTCACTAAACATACAGATTAATTCCTCCTCATCTCTTAATATCTATTGTTTAATGCTTTTCGACCATGCTCCATAAACTTCCTGCTTTCTTTTTCCACAAAATTAATGCATATTCCAGCAGTTGCTACCATAATAGAACACTAATTATTAATATTAATCTTTAATATGCTATGATTTTCTAAGCATCCCAGGAATTTGTCGAAACCTTGGACCAGGGGTTTAGATTGCTGGGAATTTCAGAAAGCATATTATCCATAAAGATGCCATACCCCCGGGTTGGATCATTGAGAAAGACATGAGTAATGGCCCCGATTATCTTGCCGTTCTGAATAATCGGACTACCGCTCATGCCCTGTATAATTCCTCCCGTAAGGTTTAAAAGGCGATGGTCCGCAACTCTAATTATCATACTTTTTCCATCCTGGCGTTCTGGAAAGACTTTCTCCACCACTACATCGAACGCTTCAATATCATCGCCATTTACCACCGTCAAGATCTGGGCCTGACCTTCATTAACCTGGTGAGCATAAGCTACTTCCATAGTATAATGAGCCAGCGGATTAGTAATCTCATCTCCGGTTTTTCCAAAAATACCGGAATAGCTGTTTTTTATAATTTTTCCTTCAATCTCTCCCTCGCCATTGAAAACACCAATCTTTTCCCCCGGCTGTCCTGGTTTGCCCGGCTTTATCCCTTGAATAGAAGCACTGACAATTTTGCCCTGCAAAACATCAATCTGCTGCTTGGTATCTGCATCAATAATCACATGTCCCAAAGCTGCAAAGATTTTGCTATCCGGTTCCCAAAAAGTCAGAGTGCCGACACCTACTACCCCATCCCGCACATAGAGGCCAATCCGGCAGCGATTGGTTTCCGGACAGTAAGTACTGCGAACCGTAATGGAAAGTTTTTTGCTGCCGCGTTTAACGCCTAGAAGCACACTCTTTTTTTCGTCAATTATTCTGGCTAACTCACTTTCGCTATGCAAAGGCTGGCCATCAACCTGGTAAATAATATCCCCGATTTCCACCCCCTGATCCCGGGCCGGATAGGCTTTCTTTCCCTCACTGTCACTTACCGGTGCATAGCCTACGACCATTATGCCCTTGGACTGCAATATAACACCAATGGAATGACCACCTGCCACAACTCGTTTGGTGGGTAAGGTTTCGACCGCCATGGATTTTAAAGGTATGTAGCCCAAGAGTTTTAGTTCGACGTTCACCTTTCCCGGTTTTAAAGCAAGAATTTCGTAACCCGATGAATTCGAGCTTATAGTTACCGGGGGCTCCTGAGGTGCGGCAAAAACGCTTCGCGACGGGCTTATAACCTGCATCTCAATTTTATCTTTGAGTTTTTCCGGTAGAGGCAGGGATATGGTACTGGATTCACCCACTACTAATCTCTGATATTGAGGAAGGTTTAACAGGCTTTGGGCCTGTGGGGTAATACAAAGGGCGATAAGCAGCAACGATAATACTATTCCCAGCCAGGGGCGAATTCTCTGCAAAATCTGTATCCTCCCGCTCCAATTAATATCAAATATTTTTCCCCTGGTTGCGGGTGAATATACGCAAAGCAAAGAATTGCTATTAATGACTTGGAAAACTCTAATAAAAAAGATAATGTGGTAAAAGAAAAGTAAGGGGTGAGGGTTAATATACTAGAATATCTCATCATTCAAGCACAGAATCGGATTCACTTTTCATAAGTGCATGTATTCTAAGACATGAAGGGCTGGCTAAAATTACTGTTTTTTCTATTAATTTGGCGTATAATTTGATTAGCTATGCAGGATGCCTCCTACTCCTGGCACTCCCAGGAGAGGGGGAATGCTTATCAGTATAATTGAATTGCTTATGTTGTTGTCACTGGTAGTTGCCATAATTGGCGTAACCAAAAAATAAAGCTAATACATAATGTATTAGCTAAATCATAATAACTCTTACGCCAGGAGTCATGTTGGCCTCCCGCCTAGTAAGAGGTTCTCAGTTCCCGCTGGGAACCTCTATTTATGATTATAACATAAAATCAAAAAAAAATACTTGCTGTTTTTCCTTTCAGTTTCATTCATCTATTCTTTGACTTTATTTGACCATTGTTGTATAATATCATTGTAGAAATATAATAATAATGTGGAAAAGGAGGATGCTTATGTTTGAACTAACACCATTCAGGAAGAGAAGGGACATGATGAACAGCCTGTTGGGGGGGGACATGTTAAAGGAGTTCAATGATTTCTGGTACGGCGCGGCTCTAAATATGAAAGCCGATATCAAGGAAAACAACAAGGAATACATTGTAGAAGCAGAACTGCCGGGAGTAAAAAAGGAAAACATTAATGTGGAATTAAAAGAGCATACCCTGACTATTGCCGCTACACAGGATGAAGAGACCAAGGACGAGGGTATTAACTATGTGCGCAGAGAGCGGAGGACAGGTAGTGTAAGCCGGAGCTTCTATGTGGAGAATGTAGACCAAGAGGGAGTAAAAGCCGACTATAAGGACGGTATTTTGAAGATCGTGCTGCCCAAGCTAAAAGAAACTCCTCCCGACAAATACCAAGTTAAAATTGACTAAATTTAAGCCCCCCTGCTTTCCCCAGGGGGGCTTTTGCTGTCACTGCTTGTCCTATATCCTTTTACCACACAAGTGCCCACTTACTCTCTTTTCACCGCTGCTTATGTCAGATCTCTCCGGGTGAGCATTTCGCGGGCATGCTCCCGGGCCAATGGGGAAAAATCTTCTCCCTCCAGCATACGGGCAATCTCTTCTACCCGAGCCTCGGCCGCCAATCCCCTCACTGTAGTAAGGGTGCATTCTTCACTGCTGGCTTTTTCAATAAGGAAATGCTGGTGAGCCAAACTGGCTATCTGAGGGGAATGGGTTACCAGTATAAGCTGATGCTCCAGGGATAATTCATATAGTTTATTGGCCATGGCTACCAATGCTGTTCCGCCCACCCCTACATCAATTTCATCAAAAATCAGGGTGGGTATCAAATATATCCCGGCCAAGGCCTTTTTTAAGGCCAGGATAAAACGAGACCTCTCTCCTCCCGAAGCAATCCGGGATAAAGAATGCATCTCCTCCCCGGGATTGGGGGAAAACAGGAAATCTACCTGATCCATGCCTTTAATGCCTGGCGTTTCCCGAAGCTCCATATGAACGGCAAATTTCACCTGGGGCATGTTAAGCTCCCTTAGTTCCATATCTACATTTTCCTGCAGCTTTTGCGCGGCACTTTGCCTCAATTGGCTCAGTTGAGCTGCCAGGTGATGGTATCTTAACTTTAATGCGGTTATGGATTCTTCCAGCTCTTCCTGTTTTTCTCCGCTGTTCTCCAGATATTCCAATTCCAGGCGAGCCTTTCCCAGATAATCCAGGATTTCATCAATACTCTGACCATATTTGCCTTTAAGCCTCTGCAGCTGGTATAGTCGTTCCTCACTTTCCTCCAACAGGCCTGGTTCGAAATCCAGGGAATCCCGAAATGATGAGAGCTGAGAGGCAATATCCTGCAGGGAATAATAAATCTCTTCCAGCGGAGATTGTAAGCGGGATAAAAATTCATCCTCTTTCAGGCGACCCAGGTTCTCCAGGCTCGCCGAAATTAAATCCAGGGCACTTTCACCAGCATGCTGGCGATGGTAGAGCTGTTCCAATATCCTCCCGGTTCCTTCCTCCAGAGCTTGAGCATTCTTTATTCTTTGGTTAAGAGCCAGAAGTTCCTCTTCTTCTCCGCTGCGCAAGCCGGCTTTTTCTATTTCCTCTATTTGGTAGCGGATAAAATCAATCTTCTGCAAACGATTCTGTTCGTTGTTCTTGTAGTTTTCCAGCTGCCGTTCTTCCTCTCTTATCTGCAGGAAGAGGCTTTCAATCTCTTTCCCTATATCCTGGCCTTCCTCGATAAAACCATCTACGAATTGCAGGTAGTTTTGCGGGTTTAAAAATCCGCTGCTTTCATCCTGCAGATGCATATCTATCAGATGCCGGGCCAGGCTTTTGAGGAAACCGGCATTTACATTACGCCCGTTTATGCGCGCCAAACTACGCCCGCTGGTAGCGATTTCGCGGCTTACTACTATGCAATCCTCTTCTTCCTCCAGTAGTCCGTTTTCCAGCAGTACTGAATGGGCTGCACTATTATTCTCCACGACAAATACTGCTTCAACTATGGCCTTTTTCTGGCTGTCCCGCAGGAGATCGTTTCTTACCCGTTCACCCAGAACCAGGCCCAGGGCATCAATTATAATGGATTTACCTGCTCCGGTTTCGCCGGTAAGTACATTCAAGCCCTGCTCAAAAGAAAGCCGCAGTTCTTCGATAAGTACGAAGTTTTTTATGTATATCTCTTGCAGCATTTGATCCCCTTCATTCAAAATCAAAAGTCGTCATGCAAAAGTTCATACTTCTATTTCACTGCACAAAAATTATAAATATGCATTAGCTTGCATAAATATACCGCTCCAGCGTCCTTAATAGCGACCGCAGGGAGCATCAGTTGTGCCCGACAGGGCGCTTCGCATGGGCAACACCTGCGGCTTGTCTCGCGTCTCAAGGGGTACCGCGCTAATCTCCCATCCTTGTCGGCAACCTTAATAGTGACACCCGCAGGGTGGAACACCAGGAGTACCCGCAGGGTGAAGCGCTCTCGCGACATCCTGTCGCTCGCCCCCTTTTGCCTGCTCGCCTTCGCCGGATGTTGCATCCATGCTTCGCCAACGCTCGCTTTGTATATTTATGCAACCCTTATGCAACAAAAGGGATTTTTGCAGTTGAGCCATACTTCTATTTCATACATCAAGCACAGCTAGCGGTTGCTTTTCAACATAAGCTGCTCGAACTCTTCCACAATACCGGGAGCAGCTTCTTTAGGCTTGACCACTGCCAAAATGGTATCATCACCCGCAACCGTGCCTATAATGGTGGGCCATTCGGCGGAATCAATAAGCGAAGCTACCGCATGAGCAGAACCAGGAAGGGTTTTAATAATAATCAGGTTTTCACTATAATCAAGTCCCAGCACCGAATCTTCAATAACCCTCTTCATCCGCTCAAATGAGCCCTTCACCCCCGGGGTATCCGGCAGGGCATAATGGTAACCGTCTTTATCCGCTACTTTGATTAACTTGAGTTCCTTGATATCCCGCGATACTGTGGCCTGGGTAACATCAAAACCCTGATTCTTGAGAGTTTCACATAATTCTTCCTGGGTTGCTACCTCTTTTTGATTGATAATATCAATTATGCAAAGCTGCCGGCGCAGTTTCATCTTTGCCCTCCTTTATTTTCCTTACCTCTTATGCTCAATGAACCAAGCTCATTGGCGCTGTAAACTCCTGTCAATAGAAGTAAAGAAAGGCTTGGCCTTTAGATTAACCATTAGCAACGGGTGAGGGGCTCGTTTTATCAAAACCCGGTTTTCAGCACCAAAATCCATCTTTATCTGGCCATCTATTCCTATAATTGCTTCCCGCTCTTCGAGAAGATGAAGGCTTATTTCCCGTTCTGGAGATACTACCAGGGGTCGCTTGTTAATTATGTGGGAAGCCACCGGGGTAACAATGAAGGCATCAAGCTGTGGGTCGGCAATCGGTCCTCCAGCGGATAGGGAATAAGCCGTAGAACCAGTAGTTGTGGAGACGATTAAGCCATCCCCCCTATAAGGCTCCAGTTTTTGCCCCGATATTTCCAAGGCAAAGCTCAGCATCCGGGGACTATTGGAGCGCAAAAGCAATTCATTTAGACAAAAAACCCGGGTCAAAAGTGATTGTTGTTGAAAAACCGCCACTTCGAGCATCATCCTCGCTTCCAGTGAGTATTCTTCTCGTAAGATAAGCGGTAAATATTCTGCCAATTCGTTAATTTCAATATTGCTTAAGAAACCAACGGTGCCCATATTCACACCTAAAACCGGGATAGCTCTTTGTCCATAACGCCGGGCCGCCCTTAACATGGTTCCATCGCCGCCCAGAACCATGATAAAATCTACGGTTCCGGCATAGGGTTCATCCAAACCATTGTCAATAATTACCTCAACATTAAGAGCGCTAAGCTGCCCCGCTATCTCCTGAGCCTTTTTTTCCGTATTTTCCTTGAAACGATTGTTTACTAAAATAATCTTCACTTTTTGCCTCCCAGTTTTTGCTGAGCCTCTTCCACTACCTTTTCGACCACTTCCTCTATCCTTTCACAAGGCTTAGCTTCTTTTTTCAACTGGATAAAGTATTCGATATTCCCCTTGGGACCAGTTATAGGGGAAAAGCTAACCGCAGTACAGTATAGATTCTCCTGCTGAGCAGAATTAATGCAATTAAGTAAAACCTCACGATGAACTACCGGGTCACGCACTACGCCATGT